>CACKFV010000005.1:57500-65695 GCA_902599605.1 uncultured Pelagibacteraceae bacterium | reverse complement strand
AATCCTGAGTGGGGTTTTTCTTTACCATATAATCTTTTCAAAAAACTAGATAAAAAAGGAACATATAAGATTAATATTGAATCAAATTTTAAAAAAAATAAAGGTTTTTTACAATCAGAGTATTTAAAAAAAGGTAAAAAAAAAGAGACCTATATTTTAATCGGTCACTTTGATCATCCAAATCAAGTAAATGATGGTTTGGCTGGCGTAATTGCGGCATATGAAACAATTAAAAGATTAAAAAAAATTAAAACTAAATATTCATATCTAGCTTTTGCATCTATAGAGATGATTGGATCAATGTACTATTTAAACAAATTGAAAAAAAAAATAAAAAAAATTAAGGAAGGTTTATTTCTAACTTTTTGCGGTATTAACAGTAATATAGTTTATCAAAAATCTTTTTTTGAAAATTCCTTAGTAGATAAAATAGTAGAAAATTGCTTTTTGCCTAAAAAGAAAAATAAATCGCTTTATAAGCACAGACAACTAATTGGAAATGATGAAAATATTTTTGACTCTGTTGGTTTTAATATACCTACAGGAACTCTTTTAAGGTGGCCATTTAAAGAATATCACACAGATCTTGATAATATTAAGATTACCAAAAAAGAAAAAATAGAGGAAATGATATCTTTAAATTTAAAAATTATAAATATAATCGAAAAAAATAACAAATATAAAGCTTTATACAAAGGTGTACCTTGCTTGTCTTCCAACAAAATAAAGCTTTATTTAGATCCCACAAAAATGAGTAAAAAAAAAAATAAAGTGGACTCAAAATTAATAAAAATTATCACATCTAATTTAACATTAGATGAAAAAAAATACGTAAGTAAAAATCATTCTTTGCTTTATGGATTAATGAATAATTCAGTTAGAATGGCTGATGGTAATTTCTCCGTATTAGACGTCGCAAGAAAATCTAAGTTGCCTTTTTTTTTAGTTTTAAATTACTTAAATGAGTTGAAAAAGAAAAATTTGGTTAGATTTTTAGATGAAAATTAAAAAAATATTTGCCACAGGTATGTTTAGATCCGGTACCACCTTTTTGGCAAAATTAATTAACTCTAATAAAAAAATAACTTTCATTTCCGACTCCTTTTTTTCAGTATTCAAATTTGCAAAAAATGATTTTTTTAATGAAAACATATATAATAAGCCTTTTGACGACTACCTCTATTTGAATCCAAATCTAAAAGAATTCAACAAATTTCAAAAACTTAATTTAAAGAATTTAAAATTTAAAAAAAATCTTAAACAAATTAACAAAATAATTAATAAAGATACAAAAAAATTTAGTCCTGAGTTCAATAAAAAAACTTATCTTAAAATTAAAAACGATAATTATCATTTACTTTTTAAGGAGATATTTGATATTTTGCACAAAGTTAAAAATAATTATATAGTAGGATTAAAAGAAGTCTGGGTTGTAGAATTTATTCCATTATTAATAAATTTTGATAAGAATATTAAAAATTTAATTATTATAAGAGATCCGAGGGCTGTAATTGCATCCAACTTTCATTCAAAACAAACTTATCCTTTAGTATTTCTTATCAAACAATGGAAGAAAATATCTAATTTGGCTTTTTATTATAAAAAAAAATTTCCAAAAAAAGTTTATTTGATTAAATTTGAAAATTTAATTGAAAATCCAATTAAGGAAATAAGAAGAATTAATAATTTTTTAAAATTAAAAAATGGCCTTACAAATTCAGATATTAAAAAACTAAAATGGACACAAAATACTTCGTATAATATTTATAAAAAAAAATTCAATAAAATGTCAATTCATAAATGGAAAGAAATACTAACTCATGATGAAATAAAATTTATTGAAAAATATTGTTTTATTGAGATGGAAATGTTTAATTATAAAAGAGATTATATTAATAAAAAAAATTTTTGGTGGAAGAGTGAGATACCAAAAAGGAAAGTGCAACTCTCAAAATGGATAAAACCATTTGTTAAAAATTTAGGATATATAAATTTAAATTTTTTAAATATTGAAAATTTGAAGTTTTCTGATTTTAAAAGTAATGCAAAGTTTAAAAATAAATATCTTTACAATAATGTTCTCTATAGTCACCACAAAAAAATATTTAGAAAATTATTGTTATAAATAATTTAATAAACCTTTATAATATCTGTCATTTGTAAAAGGTTTTTTTCTCAGATTTCTATGAAGTGTTGTGAAAAATAATTTTTTTTCTAAAGATCTTTTTACTTTATTTAAAGGCACTATATCACTTGGAGGAAGATAAGGTTCAAATGTTTCAATATAAAATATTTTCTTTTTTGCCATGATTATTTTTTTTTTTGTCATTTTATTCATTTTATTTAAGTCTTTTAAAATTGAAAAATACTCTTTTTTAGTTTTACACTCATGCACAATTTTATTTCCAGAAAAAGGTGTTGATCCGACAGTCATAGACGGAACTCCTAAGCAAGCTGCTTCAATACTTATAGTGCCTCTTGCTGTAATAACATAATCAACCAATTCTAATATATTCTTTGTATTTATATTTTTGGGACAAATTTTAATGTTATGCTTTTTAAATTTTTGAAAAAGATTTCTATTAACTTCTACTTCACCATAAAATTTTTCCATTGGATGAGGTTTTATAATCCACAAATTTTTTTCATCATTATTATATATAAAACCTAATGTTTTTTTTAATTTAGAATAATAATCCATAAAGATAAATCTTTTTCCCATCGAGTGTGGAGCATCAGAAAAGGCATGTGCACCGATCAATATTATCTTCTCATATTTTCTTTTGCATTTAAGAAAATTAAAAAGTTTGTTTTTATTATACTTCTTTTTATGCCTATTTGAGTGAAGAATATCTTTAGTTTTAACACCAATGCCATCAAACATATTTAAATGCACTGTTTCTTTCTTTCCACTCATTCTTCGCTTAAAAAAAAATTCAGCTCTCTTAAGTTTTATTTGTTTATATATTTTTGAGAATCTTTGATTTCTATCAAAAAACTTTCCGTTATAAACTTTATTTTGAGTATATTCTGTCAAATGATTTTGTTCTTGGAAAAAAACTTTTTTTCCTAGGTAAACACCAGCTCTAATACTTAATCCAGAATTGAATGAATAGGCGTTAGTTTGAGTTATAACAAATTTTATATTTTTTTTTATTAAAATATTTTTAATTTCCAAAGTCCTTAAAATAGCAATTGCTAAAATTTTTATAAATTTTATTTCAATTCTCGGGTTTACATAAGAGTGACCGTGTCTGATGTATGTATCATACACTAAATCTCCAATATTTATTTTTTCTACTGTAAAATCTTTTACAAACCACTCAAATCCTTTATAGGATGTTTTAATTAAACATAAAAAAACATAAAAAATTGCTTTAAGAATTAGATACGAGTTGTAAAAAATACTATTATTTTCAAAAGTTTTAAGAAATTTTTTTATACCAAAAGACTCATAAATTTTCAAAATATCCTCATCAATTGTTTTGTCATGCAACAAGATCGGATTTAATTTCTTTTTTTTATTAATTGCTAAGCTCAAAATAGACAAATAAAGTGATTGATAAAGTCTGTTTCTATCTACGATTAAAAAATTATTGTTGTTATTAAAATATTTGATCTTAGATTTGTTTAATATTGAAATATCCTCAGTTTTTTTTTTCATCAAATTAATTTATTTAATTTCAAATATTGTTAAAAAAAAATCTTACTTTTTTAATAATATAATCTTGTTCTGTTCTTTTAAGACTTGGATATAAAGGTAAACTTACTGTATTCAATCCAACTGAATTTGAAATTGGGCACAAATTATCTTTCCACTTAAAAATTTTTTTATAATTTGTCATATTAGTTATAGATCTATAATTAACACCAGCGCCAATGTTATTTTTGTTTAAATATCTTAAAAATTTGTCTCGAATATTTTTTTTAATTTTTCTCTTATCAAAATAAAATAAAAATAAATGATATCCGTGTTTATAATTGTAATCTTTGGTTCCCTGGACACAAATTGGTAAATCTTTTAAATTTTTTAGGTATCTATTATAGAGATTCTTTCTTTTTAACCACATCTTGTTAACTTTTTTTAATTGTTCAATACCTATTGCTGCATTGAGATCTATCATATTATACTTCAAACCTGTGTATAATATATCATAATGTTGATACGGAGAATTTTTTTTAACACTGTTTGGCAAATATCTTTTCCAAGCATCACGATTCATTCCATGTAATCGCATGACTTTAATTTTTTCAGCAACTTTAGTATTATGACAAGTAAACATTCCCCCTTCACCAGTTGTTATATTTTTATTTGAATAAAAACTGTAACATCCTGAGTACCCAAAACTACCAACGTTTTTATTTTCATACTTAGTTTCAATTGCATGTGCACAGTCCTCGATCAACTTAATTTTATATTTTTTTACAATCTTTAAAATTTTTTTCATATCACATGGCAGTCCTGCAAAATGTACAATTAAAAGCGCTTTTGTTCTTCGATTAATTTTTTTTTCTATTTTTTTTTCATTAATGTTTAAGGTATCAGGACGTATATCTACTAAAACTGGTTTTGCACCTGTTAAAATTATCGAATTAATTGTTGAAGCAAATGTCATCGGAGTAGTAATAACCTCGTCATTTTTCTTCAAATTTAAACTCATTAAAGATAGATGCAATGCTGCGGTACAAGAGTTTACTGATATTGCATGTTTTATTTTTTTTAATTTTGAAAATCTATTTTCAAAATTCTGGGTAACCTTACCTGTACCAAGCCAAAAAGATCTTATAACTTTATTAACAGAGTTAATTTCTTTAGCGTCAACAAACGGTTTTCCAAATGAGATGAATTTTCTAGATGACACAGAAGATATATAAACTAATCAAAAAATAAATGCAAATAAAAATATTTTGTGAAAATTTATTTGATAATTGGAGTGTGCAATATTAGAATAAAATTTCTATCAATGAATAAAATAATTTTCAGATGCGATGCGGGTTATAAAAAAGAAATTGGAACTGGTCATTTAGTCAGGTCTATTACTTTAGCCAAGATGTTAATAAAATATGAAAAATTTCAAAGAAGGAACATATTGTTTATAGTTAAAACAAATAAGGAATTTTCAATATCAAAAAAAATTCTTGGAAGAGAAAACTTTTCGTATTATTCAATTAAGAATTACGTGAAAGACTATTCAAATGAGGAATTGAGTGAAATTTTGAAATTAAAATTCAAACTTTTAATTGTTGATAGACTTGGCAAAATTAATTTAACTTTCATAAAAAAAATTAAAGAAAATAAAAAAAATATAATTTGTTTTGATGACTCATCAAAAAATAAATTTCTTTGTGATATGTCTTTTAACCCTCTCATATTTGATAAAGAATACGTGAGAAAAAATCATTTTTCTGGTTACGAATATAATATTTTACCTTCAAGCCTATTTAAAAAAAAAATAAAAAAAAATAAAAAAATAAAATTTATATTTATGTCATTTGGAGGTTTTGATAGTAAAAACTTAATGAAATCAACTCAAAAACTGCTTAAAAAAAGACATAAATATAATTTAATGAGCAATCTAAACAACATGAATTTTAAAAATCAAAAAAATTTCTTCGACAAAATGAAGAGTAGCGATTTAGTTATATCTTCAGGAGGATTAACAATGTTTGACGCATTAAATTTTAATAAGTTTGTTATTGCTATTCCGCAGTACCAACACCAAATCAAAAATATAAAAAGGCTTGAAAAAAAAGGATTAGTCAAATTATTGTTAAAAAAAAATTTGAAATATATAAATAATGAGATAAATAAAATTAAAAATGATAAGCAATTGAAATTAAAATTAAAAAAAATTAATCATTACAACAAAGCTCAAAAATTTAAAATGATTATTAAAAAGATTAAACATATTTGTGAAAAAAAAAATTAAAAAAAAAAATAACAGAATTGCAATAATTACTGGTTCATCCGGTTTGATTGGAAATTTTGCATCACAATTATTTTTAAATCAAAATTTTATTGTTTACGGACTTGATGTTAAAGAAAAAAAGATAAAATCTAATAAATTTAAATTTAAAAAAATTGATATATCTAATTTTGACAAAACAAAAAATTTTATCTCTTCATTGTATAAAAAACACCAACAAATCGATTTAGTTATAAACAATGCTGCTGTTTCGTTCAAATCGAGCTATTTAAAAAGAACACCTAAAGAATTAAAAGATACTATTAATATTAACTTGTTAGGTGTCATAAACATAATAAACTCTATCGCGAAAAATCATAATAAAAAAAATGTTTGTAAAATAATAAACATTGGTTCAATTTATGGAATTAGAAGTCCTGACTTCAATATTTACGATAATATCAATAAAACAAATTCTGAGATCTATGGAGCTTCTAAATCTGGCGTTATTCAGTTAACAAAATATTATGCAACAGCTCTTGCTAAGAACAATATAATTGTAAATTGTATATCGCCTGGTGGTTTAAAAGATATTAAAAATCAAAGCAAAAAATTTATTAATTCATATTCAAAAAAAGTTCCTTTAAAAAGAATGACTGAACTGGAAGATTTAAAAATGGCCTTTTTATACTTTGCTGACAAAAGAACTTTATATACGACTGGACAAAATTTGATTATAGACGGCGGCTTTACCATATGCTGAAAAAAGATAAACTTTTCTTAATTGCTGAAGCTGGCATCAATCACAACGGAAATGTTAAAACAGCTTTAAAACTGGTTAATGCCGCTAAAAAAGCAGGTGCCAATGCAATAAAATTTCAAACATACAAGACTGAAAAAAGAGTGAAAAGAAATAATCCTGCATACAATATACTTAAAAAGTGTGAGTTAAATTATAAAGATTTCATTAAGATAAAAAATTATTGTGACCACTTAAATATTGAATTTTTTTCAACTCCATTTGATAAAGAGGCAGTCGATTTCTTGACAAGTATTAATGTAAAAAAATTTAAAGTAGCATCATTTGATATTTCAAATTATGAATTGATTGATAAAATTTTACAAAAAAGAAAATTTACAATAATTTCCACAGGCATGGCAACTTTCAACGAAATAAAGAAGGTGAACTTGAAATTTACAAAAGCTAAAATCAAACATTGTTTATTACATTGTATTTCATCCTATCCAAATAAAGAAGAAAATAGTTTTCTGTCAAATATTACGTTTTTAAAAGACAGATTTAATACAGAAATTGGACTTTCTGACCATACCCCAGACATTAATACTTCAAAAATTGCTTATTTGATGGGAGCCAGAATAATTGAAAAACACTTTAAATTGTCAAAAAATCATAAGTGTGTTGATGCGCAAGTATCGATTACTCCTAAACAAATTAAGGATTTAAATTATAATTTAAAAATTTATGATAAAGTTTTAGGAAAGGCAAAGTTTGGTATAAAAAGTTTTGAAAAAAAAGCCAAGATATTTAAAAGAAAATTTATATGAATAACCCAAAAAAAATATGGAAGAACGCAAGGAAAATAATACCGGGTGGCAATGGTCTCTTATCTAAAAGACCAGATAGATATTCACCTGATAATTGGCCCACATATTATAAAAGTTCAAATGGTGTGTTTGTAACAGATTTAAAAGGAAAAAAATACATGGATATGGCCGAAATGGGAATGGGAACTTGTGTTTTGGGGTATGCAAATAAATATGTTGATAATATTGTAAAAAGAAATATTTCTAACGGTGTTAATTCCACACTAAATTCAGTTGAAGAATTTGACCTTGCCAAAAAAATTTTAAAATTTGATAAATTTGCTGATCAGGTGAAGTTTACTCGAGCTGGTGGTGAAGCGATGGCATTAGCAATAAGGGTAGCGAGAGCAGAAACAAAAAAAGAAAAGATTTTGTTCTCAGGTTACCATGGCTGGCATGATTGGTATCTAGCAGCAAATATCTTAGATAAAACTAATTTAAACAAACATCTTTTAGTAGGCTTGGATCCTTTAGGTGTACCGAAAAACTTAATAAATACTTCTGTCGGATTTGAATACAATAATTCTTCAGAGCTAAAAAAAATATCAAAGAGAAATGTAGCAGCAATTGTAATCGAGGGATGTAGATACTCTTATCCAAATAAAGAATTTATCAAAACTATTAATGATGTATGTAAAAAAAATAATATATGTTTAATAATAGATGAAATTACTTCTGGGTGGC
>CACKFV010000005.1:0-52500 GCA_902599605.1 uncultured Pelagibacteraceae bacterium | reverse complement strand
CGAGATAGACTCGAACTATCGACCCCACCCTTATCAAGGGTGTGCTCTAACCAACTGAGCTACCGGCCCTCATTGTTTTTAAGAGAAACACAAATTTAAAAAGAGAAGTGCGGACGGTCAACATTAACCTGTTAAATATTTAGAATAAAATTAAAAAATTTTATTCATCCTTAGAAAGGAGGTAATCCAGCCGCAGGTTCCCCTACGGCTACCTTGTTACGACTTCACCCCAGTCGCTGACTATACCGTGGTCAAAGGTATTAAACTTTGCCTTAAGGTAGAACCAACTCCCATGGTGTGACGGGCGGTGTGTACAAGACCCGGGAACGTATTCACCGCGGCGCGCTGATCCGCGATTACTAGTAATTCCAGCTTCATGTACTCGAGTTGCAGAGTACAATCCGAACTGAGGCATTTTTTTAGGATTTGCTAAACGTCGCCGTCTTGCTTCCTATTGTAAATGCCATTGTAGCACGTGTGTAGCCCAACACGTAAGGGCCATGAGGACTTGACGTCATCCCCACCTTCCTCCAGCTTATCACTGGCAGTTCTTTCAGAGTGCCCAACTAAATGATGGCAACTAAAAGTGAGGGTTGCGCTCGTTGCGGGACTTAACCCAACATCTCACGACACGAGCTGACGACAGCCATGCAGCACCTGTGTTTCGTCCGGCCGAACCGAAAACTTTAATCTCTTAAAGTCGCGACGAACATGTCAAGTGTTGGTAAGGTTCTGCGCGTATCTTCGAATTAAACCACATGCTCCACTACTTGTGCGGGTCCCCGTCAATTCATTTGAGTTTTAACCTTGCGGTCGTACTCCCCAGGCGGTGTGTTTATTGCTTTCGCTGCGACACAGAAAATAAATTTCCAACGTCTAACACACATCGTTTACGGCATGGACTACGAGGGTATCTAATCCTCTTCGCTACCCATGCTTTCGTTCCTCAGTGTCAGTAATGATCCAGAAAGCTGCCTTCGCAATTGGTATTCTTTCTAATATCTACGAATTTCACCTCTACACTAGAAATTCTGCTTTCCTCTATCATACTCTAGCTAAAAAGTTTTGATGGCAGTTCCAGAGTTAAGCTCTGGGATTTCACCACCAACTTTTTTAACCACCTACGAACTCTTTAAGCCCAGTAATTCCGAACTACGCTAGGTCCCTTCGTATTACCGCGGCTGCTGGCACGAAGTTAGCCGGACCTTCTTATTCGGGTACAGTCATTTTCTTCCCCGACGAAAGAGCTTTACAACCCAAAGGCCTTCTTCACTCACGCGGCATCGCTGCATCAGGGTTTCCCCCATTGTGCAAGATTCCCTACTGCTGCCTCCCGTAGGAGTTTGGGCCGTGTCTCAGTCCCAATGTGGCTGATCATCCTCTCAAATCAGCTATTGATCATTGTCTTGGTAGGCCATTACCCTACCAACAAACTAATCAAGTGCAGGCTCATCCATCGGCGCATAAAGCTTTCTCCGTAAAGACTTATGAGGTATTAGCACAAGTTTCCTCGTGTTATTCCTCACCAATGGGAAGATACCTACATATTACTCACCCGTCTGCCACTAAGTATTGCTACTTCGTTCGACTTGCATGTATTAGGCGTGCCGCCAGCGTACGTTCTGAGCCATGATCAAACTCTCAAGTTTAAAAACGGCGCACACTAGCTTCTATATAAATCTAAGAATAAATTTATATAATGTTGAAGTGTGTACGACAAATTTTGGTAACCTTAACCGTCCACACTTCTCTTCTTAAAATTTTACTTTTTAAATAGCTAATTAGGTTTAACCCTAATAATTAACAATTTTCATTGCTTGGAGAGACTGCTTATAGTACAAATCGTTGGTAAATCAAGCGATTATCAAAGAAAATAGTTTAAAAAAGTCAATAAAAACCTATACTTTTCGAGCTGGTATTTTTAAAAACAAGAAATTATAGAAATTCCATGAGATTTATTCAACTTAAGGTTACATCATTTATTAGAAAGAATACTGAGGTATTTCTTTTAATACTCCTTTTGATTGTTTCAACGATTATGATTCAGGTTTATAATTCGCAAAGCAAAAAAATTGATAATGAATATATAAAGATTTTAAGAAATACTTACTTTAAAAAAACAATAAACCACATTTTTTTTAATTTAACTCCTAGATATGAACAGATTGACTATTCAGTAAAAAGCGGACAGACACTAAGAGACATTCTTAAAGAATTTTCTGTAAAAGATGATGAAATAAAAAAAATATTTGCAATCTTAAGTAAAAAGGAAACTAACAAAATTAGATCCAAGCAAATTCTAAATATAATTCTGGATAATACTGATAAAAATAACAAAAAGATACTTAGTCTTTTAATACCTGTTTCGAAAACTAGAAAAATACAAATAGTCAAAAATTTAGAAACTGGTCAGTTAAAAAAAGAGGAAATTGTAACTAATCTCACTAAGAGGCTTGTATTAAAAGAAGGTGTTATAAAGTCAAGTCTATATAAATCTGCCACAAAACAAAATATAAGTCCTAATGTGATTATTGAATTTGCTAGGCTTTATGGGTTCCAAGTAGATTTCCAGAGAGATATAAGAAAAAATGACTCTTATCAGATTATTTATGAAACGTTTATAGACGAAAAAAATGAAGTTTTCAGCACTGGTGAAATTATTTATGCAAACTTAGTTTTAAGAGGGCAAACCAATCAATTATATTTTTATCCAGATAAAAAATTTTTTGGACACTATGATGAAAACGGAAAAAGTGTTAAAAAAGCTTTAATGAAAACCCCGATAAATGGAGCAAGACTGTCGTCTCCATTTGGAATGAGAAAACATCCTATTTTAGGTTTTAATAAAATGCATCGAGGTACTGATTTTGCTGCACCGCTAGGTACACCAATAATGGCATCAGGCGACGGTATTATTATAAAAGCTGGATGGTGTGGTGGAGGTGGCAATTGTGTAAAAATAAAACATAACACAACATATCAAACTATTTATGCTCACATGTCTAAATTTTCAAGTCTTGCTGTACCTGGATCTAGAGTAAAACAAGGACAGATAATAGGTTTCGTCGGATCAACCGGAATGTCTACAGGCCCACATTTGCATTATGAAGTAATTGAAAACGGAAAAAAAATAAACTCACAAACACTTAAACTACCTCCAGGGAAATCACTTAAAGGACCAGTGAGGGAAGATTTTGAAATTGTCAGAATAAAAACTGATGTACTTAAATCTGATTTAATAATAAAAATTAATTGATATTATTTAGGAAGCATCTTTTTCTTTTTGTTCTAAAGAAACTCTTAAAAAATGGTCAGCATACTGAAAATAGTTTTCTGATAATATTTTATCTCCATTAGATAAAGCTTCTCTCGCAAGATCATTATACTTGGAAATTAATTTTTGAACATTACCATTGCTTCTATTTATTTTTCTTCTAAAGGAATTATCATTATTCGTAAAATTACCATTCAGTCTATCTACATCAGTACCTCTCTTGAAAGACCTGTCTGAATGGTTTCTTCCTCTACTTCTTTTTAAATTATTTCTAAATTGTCTCATATAAACTTTATTTTATTTTTGTAGATACTATACATCTAGTATTATTTCCATAGTCTTTGATAATTTTATTTATAAAAAAACTTTTTTCTTTTAAGAAATTTACCACTTTGTATTTCTGATCGTATCCAATTTCAAGGATAAGTTTACCATTTATTTTTAACAAATATTTTGATTTTGAAATAACTTTTCTAATTATTTCTAAACCATCCAATCCACCATCTAATGCAATTTTTGGTTCGTAATTAATTGTGCCCAAATATTTTATTTTATGTTTGTTAATATATGGAGGATTACTTATAATTAAATCATATTTATCGTTATAAAAATTGTCAACATCTCTTTTGTAAAATTTTATTCTATCTAATAAATGATGCCGAATTGCATTAATTTTTGCCAATTTTAAAGCTTTTTTTGATGTGTCTATAGCATCACATCTGCAATATGGTCTCTCATTTAAAATAGAAATTGCTAAGCATCCCGAGCCTACACCAACATCAAGAATTCTTTTAGCCTGATGATTTTTTATCAATAATAGTGTCTGCTCCACCAAATGTTCTGAGTCTGGACGCGGGATAAGTGTATCTTTATTTGTTATAAACGTATCTCTCCAAAAACTTTTATTGTTTGTTATATAAGCAATTGGCTCTTTTTTTTTTCTTCTTTCAATAAAATTAAAATATTTTGCTCTATCTTCTTTTTTTATTTGTTTCTCTAAATTTAGAAGAACCTCTTCTCTTGAAATATTTAGGGTTTTTGACATTAAAATTTCACAATCAATTTTATATGAAGGTATGTTATTTTCTTTCAGTATTTCGTTACCTTGTCTTAAATTGTCTATAATTTTCACGATATTTTTCTTAATTCTTCCTCTTGCGCTTGAAGGCTTAAATTATCAATCATTTCATCAAAAATTTCTCCTTCCATAAACTCCTCTAGTTTATGCAATGTTAAATTAATTCTATGATCTGTGACTCTACCTTGAGGAAAATTATATGTTCTTATTCTTTCAGATCTATCACCTGATCCAATTTTCATTTTTCGATCTTTTGCTCTTTCCTCATCTCTTTTATTTCTTTCGAACTCATATATTCGCGATCTTAAAATTTTAAGTCCCTTTTCTTTATTTCTAATCTGAGATTTTTCGTCTTGTTGACTTACAACAATCCCTGTTGGGATATGTGTAATTCTTACAGCTGAGTCTGTGGTATTAACACTTTGCCCTCCAGGTCCACTACTTCTGAATACATCAATTCTCAAGTCTTTTTCCTCGATCTTTATGTCTACTTCTTCTGCCTCTGGTAATACCGCCACTGTTGCTGCTGAGGTATGTACCCTGCCTTGTGTTTCAGTATCGGGAACTCGTTGAACCCTATGAACTCCACTTTCATATTTTAGAGAGGAGTAAATATTTCTTCCTTTTATTGAGGCTATTACTTCCTTTAATCCTCCCGCATCACTTTTTGATATACTAATTATTTCCAAGGACCATTTCTTTTTTTGGCTTACTTTTTCATACATTTTAAAAAGGTCTGATGCAAATAAACTTGCCTCCAATCCACCTGTTCCTGCGCGTATTTCTATAATTGCATTTTTGGTATCTGCCTCATCTTTTGGTAACAAAAATAATTTAAGTTTACTTTCATTTTTGTCTTTTTTAACTTCAAGCTCATTAAGTTCAATTTCGGCCATTTCTATCATCTCTTTATCGCTGTTTTCATCACCAATAATTTTTTTAAGATCATCCCTAGTTTTGTCAAATGTTAGATAGTCCTTTGCGTGACTAATTACTTCGTTTAATTCTGAATATTCTTTTGATTTAGATGCAAATAATTTTTTTTCGATTGCTCCAGAGGATAATTCCTTTTCAAGAGTCTCATGTTTTTTTATTATTTCCCTTACCTTATCAACTGGTATCATTAAATTTTATTTTTGATGTCTTTTTCTTTTTTTTCTACCAATGCTACGACTTTGGAAATTATCTCGTCATTTTTTAATTTTTCTTTTTGAACACCATTTAAATATAACATATTGCTGTCCTTCCCGCCTCCTGTAATACCAATATCAGTTGAAGCTGCTTCCCCTGGGCCATTAACAACACATCCAATTATCGATAATGTTAAAGGTGTTTTAATATGAGATAACTTTTTCTCCAGTTTTTTTACTACATCAATAACTTCAAAACCTTGACGAGCACATGAAGGGCATGAAATGATTTTAACACCTCTATTTCTTAAGTTTAGAGATTTTAAAATCTCATTACCTATTTTAATTTCTTTAATAGGATCATCAGATAAAGAAACCCTAATAGTGTCACCAATTCCCTCCATTAAAAGCGAGCCTAAACCTATTGAAGTTTTTACACTCCCTGGCACAAAGCTGCCTGATTCTGTAACTCCTAAGTGCAAAGGATAATCTGTCTTGGATGAAAGAAGTTTGTACGAGGCTACTGATAAAAACACATCCGATGATTTTACACTAACTTTAAAATTATAAAAATCTTCATCCTCTATAAGCTGGATATTTCTCATTGCACTCTCTACTAAAGCATCTGGACAGGGTCCTTTATATTTATCCAAAATATCTTTTTCTAAAGAACCAGCATTAACTCCAATTCTTAATGCGCAACCATAATCTTTAGCTGCTTTTATCACTTGTTTAATTTTTTCTTTTTGACCAATATTACCTGGATTTATCCTCAAGCATTTTGCTCCACTTTTAGCTGCCTCTATAGCTCTTTTGAAGTGAAAATGAATATCTGCAATAATTGGAACTTTGCTTTTTTTTACTATTTCTCTCAAAGAATTTGTGGACTCCTCATCGGGACATGAAACCCTAACAAGTTCAGCGCCTTCTTCAGCACAATCGTTAATTTGTTTAATTGTTTCTTTAACATTGGTAGTTAAAGTATTTGTCATTGTCTGAATTGAGATAGGATTATCCCCACCAATTTTTACATCACCAACATTTATCTCTTTTGTTTTTTTTCTTTTTATATCTCTAAATTCTTTATAACTCATCTATTTAAATTAAATTCTTTATGTAATAATTCAACTGATTTTTTTAAATTTTTACTTTGAATTAAAACAGAAATCTTTATTTCAGAAGTAGAAATAACAAGAATATTTATTTTTTTATTCGCTAATGCCTGGAACATTCGATAAGTGACACCTGGTGTCGTAATCATTCCAACACCCACAATGGAAACTTTTGCAACATTTTTATCCACAATCAGCTTTCTAAATTTAATTTTTTTATTTTTAGAAATAAGTCTTTTAGTTTTTAAAAGATCATCAGATTTAATGGTAAAAGTTAAATCTGTTTCTTTGCCATCTGAAGAAATATTTTGAACAACCATATCAACATTTATAGAATTTTTATATAGTGGCTCAAATATTGCCGCGGCTACACCTGGTTTGTCTTTTACCCCAAGAAGACTTACTTTCGAATCATTTTTAGTAAAAGATACACCTCTGATGATATTTGTGTCTTTAATCTTTTTTCTACCAATTATTTGCGTACCTGTTTTATTTGTAAATGATGATTTAACATTAATTTTTACTTTATTTAGTTTTGCATCCTGAATTGAAGCTGGCTGCATTACTTTAGCACCAAGCGAGGACATTTCGAGCATCTCTTCATAAGACAACACTTTTATTTTTTTTGCTTTTTTCGTTAAATTAGGATCAGTAGTATACACACCATCAACATCAGTATAAATTATACATCTTTTGGCTTTAAAAAATTTAGCGATCATAATTGCACTTGCATCACTGCCACCTCTTTCTAAAGTTGTAAGTCTGCTTTCTTTGTTTAAACCCTGAAAACCAGTTATTATTGGGGTTCCACCTTTTTTTAAATATTTTTTTAACTGGTCTGTTCCAATCTTTATAATTCTTGCAGAGCTATAATTACCTCTTGTTATAATAGGGATCTGCCATGACATCCAAGATCTAGAATTAAAACCTAAGTCACATAACTTTCCAGCTATTAGAGCACTAGCCATTTGTTCACCCGTTGATAACAGCACATCCCTCTCAGAGTTTGGAAAATTCTTAGAAATTTTTCCAGCTTTTTTTATTAGTTCATTTGTAACGCCACTCATTGCAGAGGTTACAACAATAACTTTGTATTTTTTTTTTATATAAGAGATTATTATCTTAGATATTTTAACAATTCTATTTAACGAACCAACTGACGTTCCACCAAATTTTAAAACAATTATTTTCATTGATATTTTATATTTAAATTTTTATATTTAGATAAAATACATCTAAATTGTAAAGTCAACAACCAATGAAAAAAGATACTATTAATAAAAAGGAAATTGATAAATTTTCAAAGTTAGCTGATGAATGGTGGGATCCCGAGGGTAAGTTTAAACCATTACATAATTTTAATCCGGTTAGACTAAAATATATTAAAGATACAGTTACTAAAAAATTTGGAAATAAATCAGAAAAATTACCTTTAAAAGATATAAGGATATTAGATATTGGATGTGGTGGAGGTCTTTTAAGTGAACCTCTTTCAAGATTAGGTGCAACGGTTACAGGTATAGATGCCTCGGACAGAAACATTAAAATTGCTAAAATGCATTTGAAAAAAAGTAAATTAGATGTTGATTATTACTGTTCATCTCCAGATAAATTTGTTGCAAAAGAAAAATTTGATGTAGTACTAAATATGGAGATAGTTGAACATGTTGATAATGTTGATTTTTTTTTATTTAAAAGCTCAGAACTTTTAAAGAAAAACGGGTTAATGTTTATTGCAACTTTAAATAAAACATTAAAGTCTTATATATTTGCAATAATAGGTGCTGAATATATCTTGAAATGGTTGCCAATAGGTACTCATGACTGGAACAAATTTTTAACGCCTGGGGATTTAATCAATATTTGTAAAAATAATTCGTTAAATTTGAATGACTTAATTGGTGTAAAGTTTGATATTCTAAAAAATGAGTGGATTGTATCTGAAGATAGCTCTGTAAATTACCTTGCTCAATTTTCTAAAACTTAATTTTCTTTATCCTCTATCCAGGGAAATTCCTCAGTTTTAATACCTTCCTGTTTGAGTTCTTCAATTTCCTTTCGTGAAGCTTTTCCATAAATTGCTTTATTTTTCTTTTTTAGGTCATAATGTATTGATCTTGCCTCATGAGCAAAGTTGTCTCCTACGTATTGAAAGTTATCTTTAATGAATTTTTTAAATTCTCTTAACTTTGATTTAATCTCTTTAATTTTATTTACATCATTTTTCTTAAAGTCTGAACTATTTAATACATTAGGTGCCATCAACGTTTTTTCAATTTTCTTAGAATCGCAAAAATGACAATTTAAATATTTTCTCTTTTTTAATTTCTCATATTCCTTTGAATTAGAAAACCAACTATCAAAAATGTTATTACAATCTTTACAAATTAATTTGTATTTTATCATATAATTTAAATAATAACTTTCTAATTTTTTTCAACCTTTAACTTCTGTAATCTGAATTAATAGATATGTATTTTTGAGTCAAGTCCATTGTATAACAAGTGAAACTTTTATTGCCATTATTAATCTCAATTGAGATTTCTAAATTGGTTTGCTTCATATAATCAGCAACATCTTTTTCAATATAATTTTTAATTAGCTGTCCTTTGTCCAAAATTTTAAACTCTCCTATAAATAAATTTACCCGATCTATTTCAAACTCAACACCCGCTTTTCCTGCCGCCATTAATATTCTTCCCCAATTAGGATCTTCTCCTGTAATAGCTGTTTTTACTAATGGTGAATTAGCAATTGAAAATGATATTTTTTTCGCATCACTTTCACTCGAACACTTTAATGAATTAATCTTTATAAACTTTGTGGCTCCTTCGCCATCACTAACTACCCTTTTTGCTAAGTTTAATAAAACATTATTGAGTGCTAAATCAAAATCTTTTAGTTTTATATCGTTAATATTATTAATAGATTTATTTTTTGCTTTTCCTGTTGAAAAAATTGTAACCATATCATTTGTGCTGGTGTCTCCATCACAACTAATTGCATTAAAGGTATTTTGGATATTTTTTTTTAAAATCTTTTTTAAAACATTCGAAGAAAGATCCGCATCAGTAAAAATATAAGCAAGCGTAGTTCCCATATTTGGAAAAATCATACCTGATCCTTTGGCAAGACCGTAGATTTTAACTTTTGTATTTCCAATATTACATTCTTCCATAGCAAGTTTAGGTTTTAGATCAGTTGTCAATATTCCCATCGCAGCTTTGATCCATAAATACTTATTTTGTGTATATTTAATTTTATCAATTAAATTTTTAATGGAAGATTTAATTTTCTCTTTTGGAAAAACTTCTCCTATAGTGCCGGTGCAACCAAACAAAACCTCGTTTGGTTTAACTTTTTTTGGATATTCTTCGTCTTCTTTTTGTTTCTTTGTTAAATTTGATGCTATTTCCTCAGAAATCTCTGTAAGAGCTTCATACCCTTTTTTTCCTGTAAGAGCATTTGCGTTTCTTGTATTTACTAAAAGAGCGCGAATTTTTTTTGTTTTTAACTTCTTGTTCCATTTGATATTTTCTGAAACGACCTGTGATTGGGTATAAACTGATGCATGTTCAGCACCATGTCTAAAGTAAAAAAGGACTAAATCATCTCTTTCATTATTATATAAATTAGCAGAAGTCGTAGATACCGAGACTCCATCAATATGGTCTAGGTCTTGGAAGTCAGCCATTTTTGACTTTTCTTTTTGAGATAACAAAAAATTGCTTAAATTAAGAGGCATTCTATTTAAAAAAGTTAATTTATAACTATATAATCAATTAATAATTAATTATATATCAAAAAAAAATGTTAAATCCATTAAGCTTTATTAGTAAAATATTTAAGAGTAGCAACGATATCGAGCTTGCTAAGTTTAGAAAAATTCTAGAAAAAATTAATTTGCTCGAAAATGATGTGGCTAAGATAAAAGATAGTGATTTTCCAAATAAAACTCATGAACTGAAAAATCAAATTAAAAGTGGAAAAAATCTTGACGAAGTTTTGCCAGAAGCATTTGCGTATGTGAGAGAAGCTTCTCATAGATCAAGAAATGAAAGACACTTTGATGTTCAATTATTAGGGGGTATTGCATTACATCAAGGAAAAATAGCAGAAATGAGAACTGGGGAAGGAAAAACAATTACAATTGCATTAGCAGCTTATTTAAATGCTCTTTCTGGAAATGGTGTTCATGTTGTTACAGTAAATGATTATTTGGCAAAGAGAGATTGTGAAAACATGTCAAAAATTTACAACTTTCTTGGCCTAAGTGCTGGTTACATCAACAATGATCAATCTGATGATGAGAGAAGAAAAAATTATATGATGGATATTACATACGCAACTAACAGTGAACTTGGTTTCGATTATTTAAAAGATAATATGAAGTATTCATCCAATAAACTAGTTCAAAGAGAACATAGATTTGCTATTGTAGATGAAATCGACTCTTGTCTTATAGATGAGGCTAGAACACCATTGGTTATTTCAGGGCAGTCAGATGAAACAAGTAATCAATATAAAGCTATTAATAAACTTGTTAGAAAATTAAAACCAAGTGACTACGAATTGGATGAAAAGGATAAAAATGTCACTTTAACAAATGAAGGAATAGATTCTATAGAAAAATTATTAAATAATATTGGAATACTTCAAAATAATAATTTTTACGATCCAGCTAATTTAAACCTTGTACATCACGTTAATCAGGCATTGAAGGCAATTCATCTTTTCTCAAAAGATAAAGACTATGTCGAAGTGGGTGGAAAGATCAAAATTGTTGATGAACTTACTGGAAGAATTCTTGAAGGTAGAAGGTATGGTGATGGACTACACCAAGCTTTAGAGGCTAAAGAAAATTTAAAAGTCCAAATGGAAAATCAGACACTTGCATCAATTACTTATCAAAATTACTTCAAACTATATAATAAACTTGCAGGATGTACTGGTACTGCTGTTACGGAAAGTCAGGAGTTTTATGAAATTTACAATCTCAATGTTGTTGTTATTCCAACTAATAAAGAAATGATTAGAAAAGATTGGAACGATCAAATTTTTAGGACAGAAAAAGAAAAACAAGATGCAATTATTTCTAAAGTAAAAATGTTGAATTCAAAAGGTCAACCATTACTTATTTTTACATCCAGTGTAGACAAATCGGAGGTCTATTCAAATTTATTTAGAAAAAATAAAATTACTCATACAGTTTTAAACGCTAAAAATCATGAAAAAGAGGCTGAGATAATTGCCAATGCGGGAAAATTAAATTCGGTGATAATTACAACAAGTATTTCAGGAAGAGGTGTAGATATTAAATTAGGTGGGAAAGATTCAGATAACTTAAAAGAGAATAAAGAAAAAATTAAATCTCTAGGTGGGCTTTTTGTTATTGGTACAGAGAGAATGGAGTCTAGAAGAGTTGATAATCAAGCCAGAGGAAGAGCTGGGAGACAGGGTGATGAGGGTAATTCAATTTTTTATGTAAGCTTAGAAGATGATTTAATGAGAATTTTTGGATCAGAGTCTATTAATAAGATATTAGAAAAACTTGGATTAAAAGATGGAGAAAGTATTGATCATCCTTGGATCAACAAAGCTTTAGAAAGAGCGCAACAAAAAGTTGAGGCTAGAAACTTTGATATAAGAAAAACTTTATTAAAATTTGACGATGTGCTCAATGACCAGAGACATGTAATATTTAGTCAACGAAAAGAAGTCCTAGAAAAACAAAACATATTTGAAACTATTGACAATTTTTTAAAAGACGAAATTGAAGATTTAATAAAACAAAAAGAAAAATCTCCAACAATTTTTGAAAATAAAGCACAGTTAAATAGAATTAATACACTTTTTGGTCAGAATGTAGAAAATTTTAATGAGAAATTAAGAAGTCTAAGTGACAAAGAAATATCGAGTTCTATAAATTCAAATTTTAAAAAAAAGAGAGAGGAAAGAAGTGCTTATTTAGGAGAGGAAAATTCAAAAGAAATAGAAAAGAAAATCTTTTTACAATTAATTGATTTAAATTGGAAAAATCATATTCAGTATTTAGAACAGTTGCGTCAAGTTATAGGTTTAAGGTCTTATGGTCAAAGGGATCCCTTAATAGAGTACAAAAAGGAGGCGTTTCATTCTTTTGAAACACTACTCAACAAAATAAGGCAGGATATAGTAATGATTTTGCTAAATTTAAAAATCGTTGAGAAAAGAAGATAAGACTCCAATTAATTTTAGTTTTATTTTTAGACAAAAAGTAAAGCAGCTAAAATAAATATCGATCCTATAAAAAAATATTTGTATTTAAAGATAATTTTTTTTAATTTACTTACATTTGTTAAATTAATTGACAATTTATTTGAAATAGAAATTCCCTCTGTTAAACCTCTATCCCTACCAATTTTTAAGAATTTTTCTTTTTTATGAGATATAATTTCATCTCTAGAGAAATTGCTTAACTCATTTAAATTTTTATCAATAGACATTTTTACATTTTCTAAAATTAGCTTTTTATCTCTATGAGCCCCACCTATTGGTTCAGTAATTATTTCATCAATAATTTTTAAATTTAAAAGATCTTTCGAAGTTAGTTTCATTGCTTTTGCGGCTTCTAAAGTTTTTGTTGGATCTCTCCATACAATAGATGCACATCCCTCTGGAGATATGACTGAATAAATTGCATTTTCTAACATAATTATTTTATTTGAGGATGCTAACGCTATTGCGCCACCAGATCCTCCCTCACCAATAATAATAGAAATCGTAGGCACACCAATCGACATTGAGCATTCTATTGATCTTGCTATTGCTTCTGCTTGACCTCTCTCCTCTGCTCCTACTCCAGGATAAGCACCGGGGGTATCTATAAATAAAATAATTGGTAAATTAAATTTATCAGCTAACTTCATCAGTCTAATTGATTTTCGATACCCTTCGGGTTTCATCATTCCAAAATTTCTTTCAATTCTAGAGTCAAGATCCTCGCCTTTCTCTTGTCCAATCACCATTACAGATTTATTTTGAAATGTCGCTAACCCAGAAATCAAAGATTTATCTTCCCCAAATAACCTATCACCATGAATTGGGAAGAAATCCTCAAAAAGATTATCAATAAAAAATTTTGATTTAGGACGGTCCTCATGACGAGCGACCATTGTTGTTTGCCATGGATCAAGGTTTGAATAAATTTCATTCAGTTTAGAACTTAAATCATTCTGAAGTTTCGCCAGTTTTCCAGTTTCAACTTGTGTGATGCCATCTTTAGAAAATGGATCTTGAAGTTTTTCAATCTCGTTTTCAAGGGATTTTATATCTTTTTCAAAATTCAAATAATTTTTCATAATTAAATATCCACTAATATTTAAAAATGGCAATAAAATGATTACTTTTATTAGTGTGTAATTATTATATATGTTAATTTGTCAATTTCTAAGATAATTTTTAACCATGAAAACTAAAAATTTTAAAGAATACACAAATGTTGGAAGTCTTTATGTATCAAAAGAGTTATTAAAGTTTGTAAACAACGAGGTTCTTAAAGGTACAAAAATAAAGCCAAAAAATTTTTGGAGTGGGTTTGAGAAATCTTTACACATTTTAAAACCAAAAAATGAAAAGTTGATCGGTATAAGAGAAAGTATTCAAAAAAAAATTGATGATTGGCATATACAAAATAAAGATAATGAATTCAATTTAGTAGAATATAAAAAGTTTTTATATTCTATTAACTATTTAAAAAAAGAAGGGAAAAATTTCAAAATCCAAACAAAGAATGTTGATGAAGAAATATCAAAAACACCAGGTCCCCAACTAGTTGTTCCAATTTCAAATGCAAGATACGCTTTAAATGCTGCAAATGCGAGATGGGGAAGTTTATATGATGCTTTATATGGAACAGATGCAATCGGCTCTGAAAAACTTGATAACAGATACAATCCTGTTCGTGGAGGAAAAGTTATAAATTATTGTAGAAATTTCTTAGATGAGATTTTTCCATTAAAAAATGCTTCATGGAAAAAACTTAGTGAATTAAAAATTGTGAAAAATAAATTGATTTTAAAAATTGGTAAAAAAACTACATCTTTAAAAGATAAAAAGCAGTTTAAAGGATATCGACGCGATAAAAAGGGTCTTAAAGGTGTTTTGCTTATTAACAACGGACTTCATGTAGAATTAATTATTAATCCTTACGCTTTCCATGCAAACAATGATCCCATTGGGCTTAGTGATCTAGTAATAGAGTCAGCTGTCTCAACTATCATAGATCATGAAGATAGTGTTGCTGCGGTAGATGCAAGTGACAAAGTACTGGGCTATAGAAACTGGTTGGGTTTAATGAAAGGAAATTTACAGGTCAAATTTGAAAAATTAGGAAAAAAATATAAAAGAGTTTTAAACTCAGATAGAAATTACATTTCCCAAAATGGAAAAAAATTTAAATTACATGGAAGAGCGCTTTTATTAAACAGGAATGTCGGGCACTTAATGAAAAACCCTTCAATTTTATTATCAGATAAATCAGAAGTTCCTGAGGGTATTATGGACGCCTTTATAATTTCTGCAGCGTGTTTGCATGATTTTATTAAAAAAGGGAACTCAAGAAAAAATTCAATTTATATTGTTAAACCAAAGATGCATGGACCGGATGAAGTCGCATTCGCTGATGAAATTTTTACCCATGTTGAAAATGTTTTAAAAATGAAAAAGAATACAATCAAAATTGGAATAATGGATGAAGAAAGACGAACAAGTGCTAATTTAAAAGAGTGTATTAGAAATGTAAAAAGAAGAGTTGTCTTTATTAATACTGGGTTTTTAGATAGAACTGGTGATGAGATACATACATCTATGGAGTCAGGTCCAGTGATTAAGAAAGGCGATATAAAAAATTCTGATTGGATTAAAGCATATGAGAACAATAATGTTGTAGTTGGATTGGAATGTGGTTTTTCTGGTAAAGCACAAATTGGAAAAGGAATGTGGGCTGCCCCGGATAGAATGGCAGATATGTTAAATGAAAAAATAGGACATCCTTCTTCTGGAGCGAATTGTGCCTGGACCCCTTCACCAACCGCAGCAACTTTACATGCAACTCATTATCACAAAGTGAACGTATTTAAAGTTCATAAAAAATTATTTAATAAAAGAAAATTTGACTTAGACAATCTTTTAAAATTACCAATTATCCGAGGTCCAAACTGGTCAATGGATGAAATTAAAACCGAACTTGAAAATAATTGCCAAGGGATATTGGGATACGTTGTAAGATGGATAGATAGTGGTGTAGGTTGTTCAAAAGTTCCAGACATAAACAATATCGGTCTCATGGAGGATCGCGCAACTTTAAGAATTTCTTCTCAGCATATTGCTAACTGGTTACACCATAATATATGTACTCCTAATCAGGTATTAGAAACATTAAAAAAGATGGCAAAAATTGTAGATGATCAAAACAAAAAGGATCCTGAATACAAAAATATGTCTGATAATTTTGATAATTCTATTGCATTTAAAACTGCTTGTGACTTGGTTTTTAAAGGTAAAGACCAATCATCAGGTTATACGGAACCTCTGTTGCACTTGAACAGATCTATAAAAAAAAATTTAAGAACCTCTAGATAGTTGTCCTATTTTTGAAGGCAGAATTAAGGGTGCCATCATCCAAGCTTTCTATTTCACCACCCACAGGTAAACCTTGTGCCAACTTTGTTATTTTAATATTTAGATTTTTTAAACTGTCTTGAATGTAATATGCGGTCGTTTGACCTTCCACAGTTGCACTTGTAGCTAAAATTACCTCTTTAATTTTATCTTTTTTTACCCTCTCCACTAAAGAGCTGACTAATAAATCCTCTTTATTTTGTCCCGCTGAAGAAATTGTCCCTCCTAAAATGTGGAAATAACCCTTATAAATATTTGAACTTTCAATACTCCATTGATCAGAAATATTTTCAACAACACAAATTTTATCAAATTTATTATCAATAAAATTACAATCACTAAAACTACATTCTATAGAGTTGCTTTTCAAAGTCCCACAAATTTTACAACGAGATACATTTTTATAAACCTCTGCTAATGTTTTCGCCATTGGCTTTATTAGCTCCTCGCGATTATTAATTAATTTCAAAACTATTCTTTTTGCAGATTTTGGCCCAAGTCCTGGAAGTTTAGAAATTATTTTTATTAATTCCTCTATTTCAGTAAGATTGTTCATGCTCAGAAAGGCCACTTAAAGCCTGGAATGCCAAAATTACCAGTAGCTTTTGTTATTTCTTCAGTAGTTTTAGTTTTTAAATTTTTTTTTGCTTCATTATGAGCAGCTACAATTAAATCTTCTAACATAGTCTTATCTTCGGAAAAGATTTTTTCAGAAATATCTATTTTTTCTATTTCACTATTACCGTTCAATATAACTTTGACTAAACCACCACCAGATGAGCCTTCCACTTTAATTTGTTTAATTTTTTCTTGACTATCCTTTATCTTTTCTTCTATCTCTTTTGCCTTATCTAAAATTTTATTGAAATCAGTCATCTTTATTATCTTTAACATCTATCAATTCTGCGTCGGGAAATGATTTTTTAATATTATTGAATATATCTGTTTGCTCAAAATCTTTTAAATTATTTTTCTTCTCCCCTTCTGAAGTTTTTTTAATTGTTTCTCGTCCTCTATTTTGCGAAAGAGAAATAATCCATCTGGCGTTAGTCCACTCATAAAGCTTGGATGATAATATTTTTACAAAATCTTTTTTTAAATTTTCATTAAAGGATATTTCGATGTAACCGTTTTTAAAGCTTATTAAATTTACATTAGTTTCCAACTCATATTTTAATTCTACTTCCTTTTTTGAATTGCATATATTAACTAAATCGTTGAAAGATTTAATTTCTAAATTGTTTAGGGATTTATTTTCTTCTAAAATCTTTTTTTGTTTTTCTTGAGAAGAAGATTTTAGTTGGTTTACAGCTATTTTCTTTTTCTCAAAATTATTATCGATTTTATTGCTTTGATTTGGTGCTGGATTATCAGTTTTTGTTTTATTACCTTTTAAATAAAGCAAGCGTATCAAAAACATCTCTACAGATAAGTTTGGATCGTTCACAATATTAATTTCATCC
Source organism: uncultured Pelagibacteraceae bacterium (assembly GCA_902599605.1). GTDB lineage: Bacteria > Pseudomonadota > Alphaproteobacteria > Pelagibacterales > Pelagibacteraceae > Pelagibacter. Next base: position 34,783 of record CACKFV010000005.1, on the reverse strand, counting down.
ATTGTCTCTATAGTAAATTGCCAGAAAAGAAGTAATGTATGAGCATCTAATTTCTCAGACATTTCTTTAATTTTTGTAAAATTATTTTCAGTTAAATCGGTAGAAAAACTTACTCTTTCTAAATTCTTAAAATTTTTTAAATAATAGACGATCTCCAAAAAACTATTTAAAAAAATTTTTGGTTCTATTCCTTTTTGATAAATCTGCCTGTATAGATCCAGAGTTTTGTCTTCATCTCCATCAAATATTTTCTCTATTAGGTTTATGGTAAACTCTTTATCAAAATATCCAAATATTTCCCTTGCGCTTTCTAAGCTTATAGTTCCTTTTTGGCTATCATCATTGGTAAGTGATATTCTATCTAATAATGACAATGCGTCTCTAACTGAACCCTCTGAAATTTTTGAGATTAGGTTTATAACATCTTGATTGATATCTATTTTTTCCATTTCAGCAACCTTTGCTAAAAATTCACTTAATTCCTCAGACTTGACTCTTGATAAATCAAATCTTTGACATCTTGATAAGACTGTTACTGGGATTTTGTTAACCTCAGTTGTAGCAAAAATAAACTTTAAATAAGCAGGTGGTTCCTCTAGAGTTTTTAGCAAGGCATTAAAAGCTTGCTTACTTAACATATGGACTTCATCGATTATAAAAATTTTAAATTTTGAGGATGTTGGTCCATATCTTGAAAATTCTATTAAGTCCCTAACATCATCAACACCAGTTTTGCTCGCTGCATCCATTTCTAGAACATCAATGTGTCTAGACTCGGATATTTCATCACAATTTCTACATTTATTTTTCAAACAATTATTTTTTTCAGCATTTCCACAATTTAAAGATTTCGCTAAAATTCTTGCAATTGTTGTTTTGCCGACACCCCTTATTCCTGTAAATAAAAAAGCATTGGGAATTTTATTTTGAGAGATAGACTTTTCAATTGTTTCTACAATGATGTCTTGACCTATTAAATCTTTAAAGACTTGAGGTCTATATTTCAGTGCTAAAACTTTTGAATTATTACTCATTTTTTTTTAGGAGACCAATCAACCTGGAAAATACTCATTACCCTTGCTCTTTTTCAAGCCTGGGGGATTCGTGGTACCTCCACCTGATTGGCCCCCAGTTATTATAACAGTTATATTTTCTAGTCTACAACAAAACTTTGTAAATTTTTAGATTTTTCTATATTCGCTTGCTTCGTAAACTCCTAGAATATCTAAACTAACAGTATGGAAACCTAGCTCCTCTAAAGATTTTTGGATTTTTGGATCTTCAATATGTCCATAAATATCGCATATAAATAAATACTGTTCAAAACTGTTTTGATCAGAGAAACTTTCTAATTTACTTAAATTAACATTATTAGTAGCAAAGCCACCTAAACATTTGTAAAGAGCGGCAGGTTTATTTTTTACTTTAAAAATACAACTTGTAATATAATTTTTTTTCTTAAATTCTGGATGAGAAGCTTTGCTGCCCATAATTAAAAACCTCGTCACATTGCCCTTATTATCCTCAATGCTCTTTTTAACTATTTTTAGATTATAAATTTCAGCAGCTAGCTCAGATGCTATTGCAGCTTCATTTTTAATTTGGTTATCACTAATATATTTTGCACTACCTGCGGTATCTGCTGCAATAATAGGCTCAAGCTTGTTTTCTGTGATAATTTTTTGACACTGTGAAATAGCTTGAGTGTGCGATCTTACTGAAGATATATTTTTCATATTTGAACTAGGCAGTATCATTAAATTATGAGTGATCGGTTGAAAATGTTCTGCATAAATTTGGAGTTTATATTTATTTATCAGATATTGTATGTCTGCAACTCTTCCTGCTATTGAATTTTCTACAGGAATAATAGTTCTATAACTCTCATTTTTTAAGCAAAGATTAAAACATTCTTCAAAAGTATTTTGTGAAATGGGTTCAAAATCAGGGTACATTTTTTTTGCAGCTAAGTGAGAATATGCTCCTGGTGAACCTTGGTATACAATTTTCATAAATTTAATCTTTTTTATATTCCATTATTTTTTTAATTTCCATAAAATCATCCATTGTATCTACGCCTATTGGAGAATTTTGTGTATACATAACATCAATCGGTATACCATTATCTAAAGCACGTAGCTGCTCCAATCTAAATTTTTTTTCATTTTCTGTCTGTTTTAAATTGATAAATTTCTTTAAAGTCGAGATTTCGTACTGATAAATTCCAATATGGTGATAGGTAATTTTTTCGTCAAAATCTTCCGCATTTCTAAAAAAAGTCAAAGCTGGTGAATAATTATTTTTTCGAAAAGTTTCATTTACGGAGACTTTTACAACATTCTTGTTACTAAATATTTTTTTGTCCTTAATATCTGTGCAAAGCGTTCCAATTTTTGAATTTAGTTTTCTAACGTTTTTATCAAGATTAATTATATCCTCTGTTGATATTTGGGGTTCGTCCCCCTGTAAATTAATCACATATTTGATATTTTCTATGTCTTTAATTTTTTCTACTGCCTCAAAAATTCTATCAGTACCTGTTTGATGATTTTTACTAGTCATTATTGAATTACCACCATTTTTTTCAATTTCAGTCTGAATTTCAGCATCCTCTGTTGCAACATAAACTCTGCCCAAATTTGTTGCCTTAGCTTTGTTGTATACGTGCTGAATAATGCTTATTCCATTTATTTTTAGCAAAGGTTTTCCAGGAAGCCTTGATGCGCTCATTCTAGACGGTATCAAGATAATTGTATTATTCATTTAAAAGTTTAATGCGTCTTACAGACGCAAATAATTTTTTAATTAGTTTATTTTAATATTAACATGTTATATGAGTTCTTAAGAAAAAATAATGGATTCTTTTGAAATAAATAAAATAGTTGCAGCTGTCTTGTTAGTTGCGCTCTTAGTCATTGGTATTGGAAAAATCTCAAACTTATTATTTAATGTAGAAAAGCCAGAGGTTTCTGGTTATAAAGTTGAGGTATCTGAAGAAGTTTCAAAAAAATCTGTGGCTCAAAAAGAGGAGAAGGTCGAAGTTGATATATCGGCTTTAATGGCCCAAGCTGATCTTGCTCATGGCGAAAAAATCTTTAAAAAATGTTCAGCATGTCACTCGATACAAGCAGGTGGGGGAAACAAAATTGGACCAGCTTTATACAATGTTGTGGGAAGAAAAGTTGCAGTAGTCGAAGATTACAAATATTCAAAAGCACTTGTTGCTTACACAAAAAATTGGACTTTTGAAGAATTGAATGGTTATTTAATCAAACCTCAAGCTTGGATAAAAGGAACGAAAATGGCATTCGCTGGTTTAAGAAAAGAGAAAGATAGAGCATCAGTTATTTTGTATTTAAATAAAAATTCGGATAACCCTTTACCGTTACCTTAATTTTCCAAAACAGTATAATAAAATACTTTTTTGAACATGAACTCTATTAAGTGCTTGTTGCCAGACATATGAATTTTTGCTCAAAAAAACTTCATCCGAAACTTCATTTCCTCTAGGCAGACAATGCAAAAATATATAATTCTTTTTTGCCAATCTAACTAACTTTTTATCTATTTTAAAATTTTTAAACGCATAGATCTTTTTTTTCTTATTCACTTTATCGTTAAGTGAAATTACCTTATCTGAAAATATTACATCAGCACCAGAGACTGCTTTTTTTGGATCATTGTAAATATAAATTTTCTTATTGTTTTTTTTAACCCAGTTTTTAACTTCTTTTCCAGGTTCAAATTTTTTTGGGCAGCCAATGCTTAGCTTAAATGAAAATTTTACAGAGGCGGCTATTAAACTATTTAAAACATTATTTGAGTCACCAATCCAACAAATATTTAATTTTGAAATAGGTTTTTTTTTAATTTCTTCAACTGTGAAAATATCAGACAATACTTGTGTAGGATGAGATAAAGGGCTTAAACCATTTATTATAGGTATTGACAAATATTTTTTAAAATCTTCCATTTTTTTTTCGCTATCAGTTCTCAGCATAAAACCGTCTCCATAAGTAGAGAGAACTTTGGCCGTATCAGTAATACTTTCTCCTCCTTGACCTAAGTGCAGCTCATTAGATCTTAATGTTAAAGTTCCTCCTCCCAACTGTTTAATTGCCAAATAAAAACTTATTCTTGTTCTTGAACTTGGTTTTTCAAACATTTGTATCAATATTTTTCCTTTAAGCGGAGATCCTTTATCAACTTCAAGAGTGCTGAGTTTTTTTCTTAATCTTTTTCTATTTTTAGCATCAACGATAATCTTTCTAAGATCTTTTGAAGATATATCTTTTAAATTTATAAAATGTTTCATTAAATTAATATTCTGAGCAAACTTTATTAATAACTTTTAATGCAATATCGATTTCACTCTTCTTAACATTCAGGGGTGGTAAAATACGAATGACATTTTCAGCTGCTTTGATAGTCAGTAATTTATTTTCCATCAATTTTTTGATAAATAAAGTTTGATCTTTATGTAACTGAATACCTATTAACAAACCTTTTCCTCTTATTTGTTTAATAATATTCGGATATTTATCTTTTAAAATATTTAAATTTTTTAAAAAATATTTTGATAAATTTTTGACATTATTCAAAAATTTTTTATTTGAAATTATATCCATTACTTCATTTCCAACAGACATGGCTAAGGGATTACCTCCAAATGTAGATCCGTGGGTTCCAGGCACCATTGCTTTGCTGACCTTCTTGTTCATCAAGACTGCACCAATAGGAAACCCACCGCCAATACCTTTTGCTATAGGTACAATATCTGGTTTTACTTTTGAACTTTCAAAAGCAAAAAAATCACCTGTTCTTCCAATTCCACATTGTACTTCATCAAGTATAAGTAATATTTTTTTCTTATTGCATAATTTTCTTAAACCTCTTAAACACCAATCAGGTATTACTTTTATTCCTCCTTCACCCATAATTGTCTCAACCATAATAGCTGCAGTATTTTTTGTAATTCTTTTTTTTAATGAATTATGATCCCCAAAAGTGAAATGATCGAAACCACTTACCGGGCCAAAGCCTTCAGTCATTTTTTTTGATCCACTTGCAAAAATTGCTCCTAGAGTCCGTCCATGAAAGGAATTCTTTACACAAAGAATTCTATTTTTCTTCGGTTTTCCAATTGAATAAAAATATCGTCTAGCGACTTTAATAGCAGCTTCAACAGCTTCTGCCCCTGAGTTAGAAAACATAACATAGTCTGCAAATGTCTTTTGACACAATTTTTTTGCTAATTTCTCTCCTTCAGGGATTTGAAATGCGTTAGAGACGTGCCATACTTTTTTTGATTGATCATTTATTGCCTTAATCAATTTTGGATGTGCATGACCTAAAGCGCAAACAGCTATACCACTCACGAAGTCTAGATATTTTTTTCCATTGGTTGAATAAAGATAACTTCCTTTTCCCTTTTTAAAAGAAACTTTTTTTCTGTTATAATTATTTGCTAAAAATGTCATTTAGTTTCTAATTTTGTATCCTTTTTTATAAAGGAGGAATGATATGAACCATATAATCAAACCAAACAAAAATAAATATATAAGACCAAATTTAATTGAACCATCGCTAGTTCCGATAAAGGAAAATCTCAACCCATCAATCATGTGAAAGAAAGGATTTAAAAAACTTATTTTTTGTAAGATTTCGGGAAGTCTATTTATCGAGTAAAAAGTGCCAGATAAAAATGACATTGGAACAATTATAAAGTTGGTTACAGTAGCCATATTTTCCCATTTATCTGACCACATACCCGCAATAAAACCCAATGCTCCCATAGAAAAAGACGACAGAAATAAGAAAATTAAGAAGATCAGAGCGTTTTCGAAACGGATTTCTATAAAAATGCTGAACACTAAGATTGATAAAAAACTTATCATAATAGACCTCGTAATTGAGGCGAAAACTACAGCAAGCGTTACTTCAAGTGCTGAAAGTGGACTTCCTACCAAATCCACAATATTTCCCATCATTTTTCCTGATAGTATTGAGGATGATGAGTGAGCAAAAGATTGTTGAATTATTTGCATGCTTATTAATCCAGGTGCTAAAAATTCTATAAAAGGAACTCCTAGAACCATTCCTCTATTTTCACCTATTGCAAGAGAAATGACCATTAAAAATAAAATTGCAGTTACCACTGGTCCTAAAATTGTTTGACCAGATACAATAAGAAAACGAAGTGTCTCTTTTTTATACAGAGAGTAAAAACCTATCCAATTAATATAGCTAAAACGTCGTACTCCAATTTTATATTTTTTGTTTAATTCAACCATAAGTATTTATTAATTTATTTTATAAAATTGTTAAGAAGTTAAAAAAAATCCTTGTTTTGATACATTTATTGTGAATTACTACATATTGTTATATTTTATTTTATATAACAAAATATTGTATGAGTTGGACACCAGAAAAAGTAAATAAACTGAAAGAATTGTGGGGTAAAGGCAATACTGCGAGCCAAATAGCTGAAATACTAGGTGGAGTTACTCGTAATGCCGTTATCCGCAGAATGGCTGTCTTAGAATTAAGATAGCCATTCTGTCTCTTAAATCGGTAAAGCGCATCGTTTAAATCTTTCGGGAAAATTTCAGACACGAAAAAATTCACAGTTAGCTACTAATGTCAATGTAAAAGAAAATAAAGTCTCTCGTAAAAATTTAAGAAGAGGTAAATTCAAATCTTTAATTATAGATAAAGATTTTGAACCTGAAAATCCTAAGCAGCTTGAGGAACTTGATGAAAATTCATGCAAATGGCCAATTGGACATCCCAATGAGGATAATTTTTACTTTTGTGGCAGAACTTCGTTAAAAGATTTTTCATATTGTAAACTTCACTTATTATATGCTTTCCAGCCAAAAAACAGAAAAGAAGACGTTTTGGATAAAGATAAAGATAATGAAGTGCCAAAATTTATTAGAAGAAAGATAAAGTCAGCTTAAATTATTCACCTAGTATTTTTTTTTTAGCTGCAATAAACTCCTCATCACTCAAAATTTTTTTTTCGTGTAATTCTTTTAATTCGCTAAGTTTTTTTATTAGGTCTTTTTGATTATCTAAACTGGTATTATCAGAATTCTCTAAATCTTTATTAGCTTTTTTCGCTTCCATGCCAGTATTTATAGCTCTAAAAGCAAGATATAAAACAAAGCAAAAAATTAAACCTATTATAGTATAAACAATAGATATTATCATAAAGTTAATTTACCCTTTTTTTTGAATATTCTCCTTCATTTTTCCACATATAAGAGTATTTATTTACCTCTTGCTCAAATCTTGATGAACAATCAAATTCAAAATCATTGTTGCTTTTGTATTTGCCAGATAAAACGTTATCATATTTTAATAATCTAAGCTGATCATTTGTGATGAGTGGTTTAGGCAATTGCTCGAAAATATATGCGGTCATTCTTGCAAGTGAAATTGGCATTGGTAGCAAAAGCCTTTTTTTTTCTAATAAAAAAAGAAGTTTTTCTAATATTTCCTTAAAAGAGATTTCCTCCGGTCCAGCGAATTCAATTATATTTTCTTTAATATCATCAGTTATAATTTTAGTAATAGAATTTGTTAAATCTGAACAAAAAATAGGTCTAAACTTTGTTTTACCATTATAGTAAATTGGAAAAATAGGCATCAATCCTAATAAAGTCATTAATTGGGTAGTGAAATTATCATCGACCGAATATACTATTGAGGGTCTCACAATTACGGCCTTATGAAAATTATTTAAAACTTCTTTTTCACCTTTTAATTTACTTTGAGCATAAATTGAGTCCTTGGCATTTTCAATGCCGAGAGCAGATATGTGTACAAATTTTTCTAATTTATAAGTCGATGCATATCTTGAAATCATTTTTGGAAATTCGACATGTATGTTGTTAAAATTGTTTTTACCTTTTTCAAATAATATACCGACCAAGTTCACGCATAAATCAGCATTAATAAATAGTTTCTCAATCAATTTGTGATCAAAGATACTTCCCTCGACTATTTCAAGAAATCCAGGGTTGGCTTGGGTTTTTAGTATATAGCCTTTTTGATGAATATTTCTTGTTAATGCCGTTACTTTAATATTATTTTTGGTTAGACTTCTAATCAAATTTCTTCCGATTTGGCCAGAAGCGCCAAAAATTAGACAATTTTTTAGACTATTTTTTCGTTTCATATATAAATAATTACAAGCTTATGGATATAAAAGTTCACAAAACAGATTTACCAGAAGATCTTAATGTTGGCAATAGGGTAGCTGTTGATTGCGAGTTTATGGGATTAAATTTCCAAAGGGATAAATTGTGCTTAGTTCAAATTTCATCTGGAAATTCTGATGCGCATATAGTCCAACTTGACAGGAATGAATATAAAGCTCCTATTTTAAAAAAAATATTGTCAGATAAATCAATTAAAAAAATTTTTCATTATTCTAGGAGCGATTTAACTTTTATAAAAAAATATCTTTTAGTTGATGTAAATAATATTGAGGATACAAAACTTCAATCAAAATTAGCAAGGTCTTACACCGATAAACATGGGTTGAAAGATTTAATAAAAGAATTTGTTGGTGTTGACATAAGCAAACAGTACCAAAGTTCTGATTTTGGAGGAGAGTTGTCTCAGGCTCAAATTAAATATTGCGCTAATGACGTTTTATATTTGCATAAAATAAATGATGCTCTTACAAAAATTCTTAAAAGGGAAAAAAGGTATCACCTTTATGAAGATTGCCTAAAATTTATTAACACCAGAGTTAATTTAGATTTAGCATCATTTTCAGACGATATTTGGTCACATTAATGAAGAAAGATATTTATAAAAAAATTGCAAAGGACGTAATTAATACTGAAATAGTCTCTCTAAATAAACTGAAAAATTCATTGGACATGAATTTTAAAAAAGCAGTCGAAAAAATACTAAATTGTAAAAAAGGAAAAGTTATTTTGTCTGGGGTTGGTAAATCGGGAATTATTGCCAAAAAAATTTCTTCTACTTTGGCATCAGTTGGTACTCCATCTTTTTTTGTGGATGCGAGTTCTTGCTCTCATGGAGATCTTGGACAAATTAGTTCAAATGATGTTTTGATGCTTATTAGTAATAGCGGAGAGTCTAGTGAATTAAGAAATATTATTCAATTCGCAAATAGAAATAAGAGTATTACATTAATTGGAATAGTTTCAAAAAAAAATTCTCTTCTTTACAAAGCGTCGGATATAAAGATTTTAACTCCTGAGGTAAAAGAAGCCGGACCAGGAGGTATAGTTCCAACTTCTTCGACTATTGTCCAATTGGCAATTGGTGATGCAATTGCGATAGCTACAATGAAACAGAAAAAATTTGGTCAAAAAGACTTCAAAAAATTTCACCCCTCTGGAAGTTTAGGATCTAAGTTAAAATCTGTAGAAGACCTGATGCTAACAGGAAAAAAAATACCGTTTATTAGCGAAAGTTCTAACATGAAAAATGCGTTAAAGTTCATTTCCCAAAAAAAACTTGGGGTTCTTGTTGCAAGAAATAACAAAAAAAGGACTACTGGAATTATTACTGATGGTCAAATTAGAAGAATAAGTGAAAAAAAAGGAGATCTTAAACAGTTAAAAGTAAAAGATGTAATGACAAAAAATCCAATTTCAATTAATGCTGATGTTCTGGCTGCTAAAGCTTTATCACTTATGAATTCAAATAGAATTACTTTTTTATGTGTTCATAAAAAAAAACAAAAGGATAAAACAATAGGTGTAATTCATATTCATAATATCTTAGAAAGTAATATTCAATAAATGACTAAGAAATTATACATACAACTATTCTTAATTTTCACTTTTGTAATAATATCTTTACTAATATTTTTTAAATATTTTAGTAAACCAATTACTAAAAGTAATTTAAAGGTAAATATTGAAAAGGCTGAGAATGCCAATAAAAGCATGATTGAGGATCTAAAATACCTATCTACAGACAAAGAGGGTAATGAGTACAAAATAGAGGCAAAAAAAGGAAACATAGATAAAGAAAATCCAGATATTATTTATTTAGAAAATGTAGAGGCTGTTATTTTATTAGAAAATTCTGACACCATATTAATTAAATCAAAATTTGCGAAATATAATACAAAAAATTTTGATACTTTGTTTAATAATTCAGTATCTTTAGATTATGGAGAGCATGGTTTAAAAAGTGAATTTTTAAACTTATCTTTTGAAAATAATTTGGTTTCAATATACGATAATGTTCGTTATCTAAGCGGAATTTCAACATTAAAAGCCGACAGAGCCGAAATTGATATTTTAAATAAAAATACAAAAATTTTTATGGAAAATTCTAATAAAAAAGTGCAAATAAACAATCTATCAAAAAATGGCAATAATTAAAAAATTTAGAATAAAAAGTTATAAAGAGAATAAACCACTTTTGGCAGTTAAAGACATAAGTATGTCTTTTGAAAAAAGACAAATTTTAAAAGATTTGAGTTTTGAAATCCATAAAGGATCTATAGTTGGCATGCTGGGCCCAAACGGTGTAGGCAAAAGTACCATCATAAATTTGGTTTGTGGACTTATAAGCCCAGACAAAGGTGATATTTTTATTAGAGGTCAAAAGGTAAATGATATCCCAATTTTTACAAGAACGTCAAAGTATAATCTATCTGTTTGTCCTCAGTATGGGGGATATTTATTTGACCTCTCTACCTTAGATAACTTAAAAGCAGTCGGCGAAATTAGAGTAAAAAATCAGAGAGCAAGAAGTGAAAGAATAGAATATTTAATTTCTAGATTTCAGTTAGAAGAAGTCAGAGACATAAAAGCGAGGCTACTCTCTGGAGGACAAAAGCGACGCCTCACGATTGCAATGGCACTTTTAGGCGAACCAGAATTACTTTTGTTGGATGAACCTTTTTCTTTTTTAGATATAAAATCAATTATAAATATTCAAGAAATAATTGTTAAATTACAAACTGAAAATAGAATAACTTGTGTCATTACAGACCATCAAATTTCAGCACTATTAAAAATTTGTGATGAAAGTTTTGTATTAGCAGAAGGAAAAGTAATCGCAAAAGGGACTCCTTCAGAACTTATAAAAAATCCAGAGGCTCAATCAGCTTATTTTGGTGACTCATTTAAAATTAACTAAGTATAAATGGGAAAAAAATTATTTATTAATAGCAAACATAATTCATTTAAAAAAACTATTTCTATTGATGGTGATAAAAGTATTTCAATAAGAACATTGCTACTTGGATCTCAAGCTTGCGGCAAAAGTTATATTGAAAATATTCTATTGTCGGAAGATATATTAAATTCTATTAGATGTTTAAAAAAATTAGGCATTAAAATTTCTATAAACAAAAAAAATTGTTCTATTCACGGAAATGGCCTAAATGGATTTGAATATCAAAAAAAATTAGTTTTAAACGCTGGAAACTCTGGAACGTTTGCTCGATTAATTTTAGGACTTTTAGTAAAATCACCTTACTACATTAAATTAATTGGTGATAAAAGTTTATCAAAAAGAGATTTTGAAAGAGTGGTTACACCTTTGCAAAAGATGGGTGCGAGTTTTAAATTAAATAATAAAAAGACTTTACCATTGCAAGTTATTGGTTCTAACTTTGTCAACCCTATCCATTATTTTGAGAATAGGGGGAGTGCGCAATGCAAAAGCACCGTGATGTTAGCAGCTCTTAATTCTCCAGGGCAAACTGTAATTAAAGCAAAAAAATCTAGATCGCACACCGAGTCTTTTTTTAAGTATCTTGGAATACCTATTGCTATTAAAAAAAATAAAAATAGTGATGAAATTAAAGTTAAGGGTCAAAAAGCATTTAATGCATTTAAATATAAAGTTCCCTCAGATCCAAGTTCGTGCGCCTTTTTTATTGTACTTACACTCTTATCAAAAAATTGTGAATTGAAAATGAAAAATGTAAATGTAAATGAATCAAGAATTGGATATATAAAAGTTTTAAATAAGATGGGAGCTAAGATAAAAATTTTGAATATAAAAAAAAAATACGGGGAAAAACAAGCTGATATTTTTGTTAAAAGTCAGGCTAATTTAAAGAAGATTAATTGTCCTTCAAGTCTAAATAGTAATTTGATCGACGAATTTTTGATTATGTTCTTAGTGGCTGCAAAAGCAAAGGGTGTTTCAAGTTTTAAAAATTTAGATGAACTTAACAAGAAAGAGAGTCCAAGGTTAAAACTCGGTTCGAAAATTCTAAACAAAATGGGTATTAAAACAATTCTTACTAAAAATTCGATTAAAATTTATGGGAATCCAAATTTAAAGTTAAACAGAAAAATTTTAATCAATAAATATTTTAAGGATCATAGAATTTTAATGACTTCGGTCATTGCTGGCCTTGTTTTTAACGGAAAGTGGATTATAGATGATGCTTCATGCTACAAAAGCTCATTTCCATCTTTTTTAAATATAATAAAAAAATTGGGTTATAAATTTAAGGTTAGTAAATAATTGATATATTAGATGGTAAAAAGCCTTTAATATCTTTACTTGATTTAGTCAATTCTGGCTTGATTAATTCTTTTTTTTTATCTAAAACATCGAGATTTTTAAAATTATGGAAATATTCAAAAGCGCTAAGACAGAGGCATCTAAAGAATTTGAAAAATTACTAGACACTCAATTCACAAAAACTCAAAGTCTTGTAGAAGGCAAAATAATTGAGGGGGTTATTACTAAAGTAACAGAAAAATTTGCCTTTCTAGATTGTGGACTAAAATCAGAAGCAATTTTAGATATTAATGAATTAAAAACCATCGGACTTGAAAAAAAAATTAAAGTTGGTGAAAAAATTCAGGTTTTGCTGGAACGTCTCGAGGACCGAGAAGGAAATGTTGTCGTTTCAGCAAGTAAAGCCCAAAAAATAAGAGGGTGGAACATTTTGCTAGAGTGTTACAAAAAGAATGAACCTATAACTGCACGGTTTGTAAGTCGAACTAAGGGAGGAGCTATATGTGAACATATTGATACAGGTTTTTTAATGTTTTGCCCCGGTAGCCAAATTCACACGACACCTCTTAAGGATATTTCTGACCTTTTTAATGAACCACAAAAATTTGCAATTATAAAAGCTGATACGGCTCGTGGAAATTTATGTGTTTCAAGAAGACAAATACTAGAGTCAGGTAAAAAAGAAGACAAAGCAAAAATTATTGAAAAGTATAAAGTTGGACAAATTCTAAAAGATGCGATCTGTAAGAGTGTTGGATCATTTGGAGTTTTTTTTAATGTTAACAATGAGCTGGACATTTTGGTTCATCAGAGCGAAGTAGATTGGTCAAGGGTGAATGATTTAAACGACGTCTTTTCTATTGGTGACAAAAGTGATTTAAAGATCATTTCAATTGATAAAGAAAAATTGCAAATTGGTTGTTCAATAAAACAGCTTTCTCCAGACCCATTTGAAAAAATTTCTAATTATGAACTTAACAAAAAGTACGAGGCTAAGGTTATAAAACTTATGGAGTTCGGAATTTTTGTAGAACTCGAGGCAGGCTTAACTTGCTTACTACACTCGAGCCAAATAAGTTGGTCAAAAAAAAATGTAAACCCAAAAAAAGCTTTTAAAGTTGGTAGTATGATACCTGTAATTATAACAGAGATAGATAATGAAAAACGAAGGATTGCTGTATCCCACAGACTAACACTTGATAATCCTTTCAAAGTTTTAACTGAAAAGAGTCCAGTCGGAAGCACCATTGAAGGAGTAGTAGAAAGTTCAAATGATTATGCCCTTTATGTAAAATTGAATGGATACGATATTTCAGGATTTTTACACTGTAATGATCTTCACTACACAAATGATCCTGAAACTGAATTAAAAAAATATAAAATTGGAGATAAAATTAAAGTTAAAATTTTAGAAATTAAAGAAGATCAACAAAAGGTTAGAGTTGGTCTAAAACAAACTCAAAAAGATCCGTTTGATTATTTCAGAGAGAATAAGAAAATAAACGACATAATTACTGTAAAAATAGTTTCATCTGACGCAAAAGGTTTGGTTGTTCAGCCAGAAGGATGTGAAATGAATGTATTAATTAAAAAATCTCAAATAGCTGTAAATGCGAGTGATGCCCGTCCTTCAAGATTTGTTGGCGGGGAGCGTATCGACTGTGCCGTGGCTGAACTGAATCTTGAAAAACGAAAAGTATCTCTAAGTATTAAACTTCTTGAAGAAATACAAAAAAAGGAAGCTTTAGAGAAGTATGGTACCGAAGGAAGCTCGTCGGGAAAAAATTTACCTTTTTCAACTTTATCTGATAAACTTAAGAAAAAAGGTAAAGAAAAAAAATAGGTAAAAAATAAATTGCCGATAACTAAGTCAGAATTAGTAAAACAATTATCCAAAACTTACCCAAATCTGTTAAAAAAAGATTTAGAGAAATTTTTTGATATATTTATAAACGAAGTAAAATCAGCTCTTAAAAATGATGAAAGAGTTGAACTTCGCGGGTGGGGTGTTTTTTTTACTAAAAATCAAAGAAGCAAAACCTCAAGAAATCCAAGAACCGGAGAGCGAGTAATAGTTGAAGAAAAAAAAAGTATAAATTTTAAAATGTCAAAAGATCTATTTCGTGAAGTTAATGATGAATAAAAAAAAAATATTTATTGCTGTAGATACTAATAAAGTCTCCAAGGCAAAAAAAATAATTAGAGACTCACAAACAAAAGAAATTAAAGTAGGCTATAAATTTGGATTGGAGTTTATGAATTCTAAAAATGGAAGAAGATTTATATCAACTTTAAGGAATAAGATAATTTTTATTGATTTAAAATTAAAAGATACAGTGAATACAATGGTGTCAGCTGTAAAAGCTTTAAAAGATTTAAAGATCGATTATCTTACAGTTCATATTTCTTCTGGTTTGGCTGCATTAAAGGCTGTAAAAAAAGTTTCGGGAAGGACAAAAATAATAGGTGTGACAACCCTCACCTCATTAAATGATAATGATTTAAGATTAATTGGATACAACAAATCTTTGAAAAGTCTAGTAATCCATCAAGCCAAACTTGCAAAAAAAGCCTCCTTAGATGCTCTAGTTTGTAGCCCTTATGAAGTTAGTTCTTTAAGAAAAATTTTTAAAAAAGAAATTATTACTCCTGGAGTTCAAATCGGAAAAAAAAATTATGATCAAAAACGTTCTATGGAAGCTAAGAAAGTTAAATCTGATTGGATAGTCATTGGGAGAGCTATTACTCGAGGCAACGTCAAAAAAAATGTTCAAAATCTTGCTAAAGAATTAAGATAATGAAAATAAAGATTTGTGGTTTAAATCCAACCAGAGATGTTCAACTTTGTATTGATCTTAAAGTGGATTTTTTAGGTTTCGTATTTTATGAAAAATCACCCAGAAACCTAAATCTTGAGGAGATAAAAAAATTACAAGGCTACGAAAAGAAAAGCTCATTGTTTGTCGCTGTTACTGTTGATCCCAGCAATGAGTTTATTAAAAAAAATATTCTTAAAAATTTTGATTACATCCAACTACATGGATCAGAAACCAAAGAGAGAGTAAAGGAGATAAAATCGATGGGATTAAAAGTTATTAAAGCAATTAAAATTAAAAATGAGGCTGATATTGAATATTATAAAAAATATGAAGAAGCTAATTTGATTTTATTTGATACTCCTGGAATGGAACAATCAATAAAATTTCCAGAAAACCTAATTGCTAAACTTCCTAAAGGAGAAAGATTTGCTGTGGCAGGTTCTATTTCGGAATATAATATTGATAATATGATAAAATTAGGGGTTAACTTTTTTGATTTATCGTCTAGTTTGGAATCTAAATTTGGACAAAAAGATCACCTAAGAATAAAAAATTTTATGAAAAAAATTAATAAATCAAATGAAAATACCTCCTTTTAAAGAACATAATCCCCCTGATAATTTAGGTTATTGGACCAATAAAAAAACAGGAGAGAAATATGGTGGACAATATATAAGCCCACTGCTTATCCCTAATCTAAAAAAAGTTGAGACAGGATTTAAAAAAGCAATGAAAAACGAGAAATTCTTAGCTGACCTTGAAGAACAACTTGTTAATCATATTGGTATTGTGACACCAATTCTGAGAAGCAAGGAACTTGAGGAAATAGCTGGTGGAGAAAAAAAAATAGGGAAAATTTTTCTTAAAAGAACTGATCTTCATCATGACAGTTCCCATAAACCCGTTAGTGCTTTTAGTTCTGTTTTTTTTGCTAAACATATTCTCAAAGCCAAGAAAATAATTACTGAAACTGGTGCCTCTATGAACGCTAGGGCTGTTGCCTCAGCATGTGCCAAACTAAATCTTTCTTGTGAAGTGCACATCGGTGCACTTGATGCGGAAAAGGTTTCCTTGAATAAAGATATAACTGAACTTTACGGTGCAGATATAAAAGTATGTCACGATTCTACAAAGTCGCTTTTGCCAGCAATGGCTGCAGCTCTTAGAAGTTGGCAAAGTGATCCTACTGCGATGTACGTTGTAGGTTCTGTATGTGGACCTCACCCATACCCATTAATGGTGAGAACTTTTGCAAGTATTATTGGTAGAATTGCAAAAAAGCAAATGAGAGATTTAATAGGTAAATCACCTTCAACTGTGTTTGCAGTGTGTGGGGGAGGATCAAATTTATCAGCAATAAGCTATCCTTTTTATAATGAAAAAAATGTTGATATTTTTGGGATAGAGTCTGCTGGAAAGGGAATTGCATCAGGAGCTCACGCGGCAACAATTACAAGTAAAGCTCCTATTGGAATTTTATTAGGTGCACGATCAAACGTTTTAATGGACGCAGACGGCCAAGTAGACCCTTCTGAAACAGAGGCCAGTGGGCTCGACTTCAGTGGAACAGGACCAGAAATATGTTACATGGCAAGTACAGGCAGAATAAAATTTAGAGCAACAACTGATAAAGAAGCGCAAGAAACTTTTTTAATGATGTGTAAGAAAACAGGCATACTTCCAGCTATTGAGGCATGTTATGTAATACATGCTGCACTTAAGGAGATTAAAAAAAGAAAGAACCCTAAAGAAAATCATTTAATACATCTATGTGGTTCGGGTGAGTCAAATGTTGCAAGAATGTTAAAATATAAAAAAGATAATGAATAAAACTTTTCAAAGAATTTTTGCAAAGGCTAAATCAGAAAATAAATCTTGCTTTGTTGGTTTTGTCACTGGAATGGATCCAGATTATGAAAGTTCAAAACAGATATTAATTGAACTATCTAAATATTGCTCAGTTCTAGAAATTGGGGTTAGTTTTAACACCTCAACGTCAGATAGTTCCATAATAATGAGCGCTAACGACAGAGCGATAAAATCTGGTGCTAAAACTGAAAAAATTTTTCAACTTATTAAGGATGTAAAAAGAGAAATAACTTCTGATACTGCTTTTGTTACAATGGGCTACTTAAACCAAATCCACGTTTATGGTATTGATCGATATATTGAAGACTGTAAAAAAAGTGGTGTCGATGGTTGCATTGTTGTGGATAGTAACAATGAGGCACCTGAAGATGACCAGATTTTTAAAGGACTTACTAAAAACGACATGGCTTTTATAAAATTAATTGCTCCGACTAATGATAGCAATTATATCAAACAAAGTTTAAAAAAATGCTCTTCATGGGTTTACATAGTATCTTACGCAGGAGTGACCGGTTCAAAAGATGTGAACTTAAATAATGTTAAGAAATTATCAAAAATGATTAGAAAACAGTCCAAAATTCCTATTGGTGTTGGCTTTGGAATTAAAAGTTTGGATGATGTAAAAAAAGTCTCAAAACTTGCAGATTTAGTTGTTTGTGGAAGTTCAATAGTTGAAAAAATTAAAGAGGGTTCACAAAATGGTTTGAGCAATAAAAATTTAGCGCAATTTGTAGGAGAATATGTTAAACAGATTGCTAAAGGAATAGAGTAATGAACTGGTTAAAAAAAACACTTAGATTTGGTGAAAAAATCAAAAAGATTTTTAAAAAAAGACCTTCAAAGTCAGATATTGAAAATAGCGATTGGATTTCTTGTTGTAAGGGACCAATGTCGAAGGCTGACCTAGAGAAAAATTTATTTGTTTGTCCAAGTTGCAATAAACACTTCCATATAACTCCAGTACAACGATTTGATATGATGTTCGATTATGGAAATTATGAAATACTAAAAACACCACTTTATGAGGAAGATGTTTTAGATTGGGTTGATAAAAAATCATACAAAGAAAGACTTAAACAAGCAAAAAAGAAGACAAAACAGGATTGTGCCATACTTGTTGCAAAAGGCAAATTAAAAGGAATTGATGTAACTATGGCCGTTGTAAACTTTGAGTTCATAGGTGGAGCCCATGGCCAAAACGAGTCTGAGGCCATAATATTTGCAGCTGAATATGCTACAAAAAATAATACAAGTCTAATCTTAGCACCTTGCGGTGGCGGACAAATTATGTTTCAAGGAGCACGAGCTTTAGTTGGTATGACACGTACCACTGTTGCAGTAAGTGAATTTAAAAAAAATACAAACTTGCCGTACATTGTGTTATTCCACTGGAAGTGTAGCGGAGGAATTTCTGCAAGTTATGCAAATCTTTCAGATATAGCTATTGCTGAAAATGAAAATTCTGAAATAATTTTCAGTGGAAGGCGCGTAATCGAGGGCACAATCAAGGAGGAATTACCAGCTGATTTTCAAAAAGCTAGCTGGGCTTTAGAAAAAGGATTTATAGACAACATAATTGATAGAAAAGATTTGCCTGAAAAACTAGGTTCATTATTATCTATTTTGCTAAATAAGAAATCTCAAGTAAGTTCAGAAAATAATGAACAAACTTCAGAAGCTAATATCACAACTAGAGAAGCATCATAAAAAGAAATTAGACCTATCCTTAGGTCGAACTTTTAATCTTTTAAAAAAACTTGGAAATCCTCAAGACAAACTTGAAAATGTGGTGTCAATAGTCGGTACCAATGCTAAGGCAAGCATGGCTTACAGTTTAAAAGCAATCCTTAATCAAGCTGGATTAAAGTGTAATATGTATACCTCTCCGCATCTTCAATTCTATACTGAACGCTTTGTATTTAATGATAATGAGATTGATGAGGAAAATCTTATTAAATTATTAGAAGACATTGAAAGAGTTTTAGGAGATGATAACGCGACTGTGTTTGAAGTTCTCACATGTGCCTTTTTAAAATACGCAGAAAGCTTCAAAAGTAATATTAATATAATCGAAGCTGGATTATTTCATCAATTTGATAGTACCAATGTTTTTAAAAAAAATTTGATGACATTGATCGGGGTTATTCACAATGATCATTTTCAATGGTTAGAAAACAAGAGTATCGATGGGGTTATATATGAAAAAACTAATAAGCTTTTAAATTCTAATATTTTTGTAAACAAACAAGTAACTGATGAAATAGGTAAAAAAGTAAAAGGATCTTTAAGACTAAATACATCAAACAAATATTTTTTTGGGAAAAACTTCAATATTTCAAGATCAGATAATAGCTTCATCCAATACCAAGATGATATTGGTGAATTATTATTACCTGAACCCAATATTCTAGGAGACCATCAACTTTATAATATAAGTACTTCAATTGCAGCATCTAGAAAAATATTCAACGTTAAAGATCAAGATATCAAATTAGGTATTCAAAATATCACTCTTAAAGGAAGATTACAGGAAATTAAGTCTGGAAAACTCAAAAAGATTGCTGGTAACAACAGATTGGTGGTTGATGGGGGTCATAACATTTCAAGCAGTTATGTTATTGCAGATTGGATTAAAAACCAAAATCAAAAAGTTAATCTTATTGTAGCCATGATGAAAGATAAGGAACATCAAAAATTTATGAAATCTTTTGAAGGTCTAGTAAATTCAGTTACTATAATTGAAATACCTAATCAGGATGGAGGAATTTCAAAAAAAGAATTTGAGGAAAAAATAAGCAATCTCAATTTTAACCTAAAAATTTCCGACAGTATCGATGATGCAATTCACTTAAACTCAAAAGATATGAATACTATAACCTTAGTGACTGGATCGCTTTATTTAATTGGGGAAGTTCTTAATTTAAATTAAGTGTGTTCCTTAATAAAAGACACCAAATTTGATTTAGTAGTTGCTCCAACTTTTGTTGCTTTTAGTTTACCTCCAGAAAATAAAAGCATGGTGGGAATTCCTCTTATTGAATATTTAACCCCGGTATTTAATTCTTCATCAATGTTTAACTTAGCAATAACAACCTCGGGCATCTCATTTGAAATTTCCTCTAACAAAGAAGAAATCGAAACACATGGGCCACACCAAGGTGCCCAGAAGTCGACCAACACTGGTTTTTCAGATTTAATAACTTTCGTTTCAAAATTTTCGTCTGTTACTTTTATAGTTGCCATATAATTTATATATAAAGATTAAATTTTTATTCAAGCACAAAATAATCAAATTTAATTTTATCCACAAAATTAAAAATAAGAATTTTCACTTTTAAAATTTTTATATTTTTTTTGTAAAAAATCGTAATAACGATCAATTTCCTTTAAAAAATCCAATTTTTCCTCCTTAGTTTTAAAAGAGAACATTTTACTATCATCTTCTCTTAACTTATCAATTTCTGAACGTGCTGATGATATGGTCCACCATTTCTCCTTTCCTGTCTCGGACAATATTTTGTCTGCAATTTGATTTTTAATTCTCTTTTGAATTTTATCAGGTAAAATTTCTGGTGCTTCGTTAAAGATTAATCTTTCCCCAAAATATAGCATCCTTTTGTCCTCGAACTTTTCAAGCATTGAAAATTTTCCTCTCCAATCTGTGTCATGAAATTTTGAAAACAAAATTTTATCATTATTACTAGTAAATCCTCCTTGGTATATGCTTTCTTCTGGCTCTATATCTAACTGGGAAGATGTATCTTTTTTTTCGTCAGCTAACTCTTTTAAAATTGAACAAACATCTTGGGCAAACTTTGCATTTGATTTGACCATTTCAGCTCTTTTTTTTAAGATCTCAGTACTAATTGCGTTATAAGGTTCTGCTTTCATCGCGTGGCTTGCGTCAATTATAATTGGCGCCTTGTTTGAACGAATCGTCCTCAAAAATTTTGGTGTCTTGAGCATAGCCTTTTTAAGCTCTTGATAGGAAAGTTTAAACAATGGTTCTACATCTATCCTAATATCTACACCTTGTCCCCATTTATATACTGGATGAACACAGTTGCTCGCATGAAGTGGTGCCACAAGGTATAATCTACTCTTGCTATAAAAATATTCATTTATTGTAATCATAGTTTTTTTTTTAATAATCTCCTCAACAGATAGTTTATTTTTTGTTTCAAAGTAATCATTCCATAAATTCGATTGTTTTTGTTTAATTTGAGAAAGTATTTTTCCACAAAGTTCTGAATCAAATAAGGCAGAGTGGGCCGCCTCAGTATTGTAACCATTTAATCTTCCAAGCGATTCTAATTTCATCGAGACATTTCCTTTGGAATTTAACTCCGTTTTTAAAACCTCCGGGTCAATTGCAAATGCAGCTCTTACAATATTTAAAGCATCGTGTCTGTGATTTCCCTTGGTATTAGTAATATACGGATCCCTTAAAGTTTTAAAAAACTCCTTCCTAAGTACCTCGTCATCAAAATTTATCGAACTATATCCTAAAAAAATAGAGGGTGACCACTCTTTAAATTTAGCCTCTATTTGATTAAGCATTTGATAATGACTTAAATTTTGTTTAGTCAATAAATTGATACTTGATCGATTAACACACAAAGCTGTAGCAGAAGGGACTCTATCCTGAGGTATTCTGCATCTGGCGCTAAATCTCTCTTTTTCTTTTAAATCTTTATCTAAAAGGATCGCTCCAATTTCAATTATTGTAGCATAATTAGTATCGGCAGAATCTGTTTCTACATCCCATATGACGTAATTCATTGTTTTTTATTCTTTATCTTTGTTAAAGAAGGAATAGTCTAAATTTAGATTAGTAAAAAGAGTTTAAATGTATGACTCAGGATCTAAACTAGTACCTTCGTTAAAAAATTAGTTTGTTTGAATTGAGTAAAAGAAATAAAGGACTAAACTTTACTAGATCTAAACAAGTACTAATTATTTAGTTAATGTTACAATATATCAAATAATTTTGAAAATCAATAAAATTTTAATTTTTTTTTTGTGAATAATATTTTTCAACTCTCTCTAAAAATTTATTTTGATAGTCTTTAAGTTCTTCTCCATAAATAACAAATTTCTGAAATATATTGTCTTTAGTGCAAACTAATATTACTCCCTGGTCTATATGCGTTCCATAAACAGTATTATGCGCGAGCGAATATGCGCCTAGCTGCATATAATATTGAGTGTTCCATTCATGTTTCCTAGGCTTATTGGACTGCTTGAAGTCAATGCAAGTTTGATAATTTTCGTAAATCCCAAGACAGTCTGCTGCACCAGCATATTTTCCAGGATAGTATAATGTTGATTCACAACCCCATATTTCTTGGAGTCGATTTTTCAACCCATTCTCAATTATTTGATCCGCCATAATTCTCTCTATTCTATTGTCACCTAATAAATCGAGATTAAGTTTTCCTAATAAATATTTTTCAATAAAAGCGTGCATACTTGCGCCGCGCTCAGTCGCCTCTTTTGAAATGATTTCTGATTGAGCAATACCTACTTTTGCACGCCACT
Source organism: uncultured Pelagibacteraceae bacterium (assembly GCA_902599605.1). Lineage (GTDB taxonomy): Bacteria > Pseudomonadota > Alphaproteobacteria > Pelagibacterales > Pelagibacteraceae > Pelagibacter. Next base: position 12,065 of record CACKFV010000005.1, on the reverse strand, counting down.
TATTCAAACTGTCAATTTCTTCTTGAGGTTTTGTGGCATTTAAAATTGTAGTGACTGAAGGTAGTTTTTCATTATTTATATCGTATAAACGTCTACCATTGTAAAGTGCCCTTGTTGATGATGGATAATTAAATTTTTTATTCCATTTCATAAGAGCTTTTTATATCAATAATTTGAAAAAAGAGTAATATTAAAATTGTTGTATGAACTCCGTAATCGTTTTAATACTAATAATCTTTTTTGGTTTAACTATTTATTTAATACTTAAAAACAAAGATATTTTAAAAATCATTTTAAGATATTTTAAAGAAAGAATACTAGGTGAATAGTCTTATAGTTTTTTTTATATCCATTTTTGATTTATTTTTTTTAGATATGAAAAAACATGCTTGAGATTTTAGGATTATTCCATCTTTAAGTATGCGCAGGTTGTTACTTTTAATTGTTTCACCAGAGGAACTGATATCTGATATTAAATTTGCTGAGCCAGTGAAAGGGTAAACCTCCATAGCTCCAGAACTTGCAACTAATTGAAATTGAGTTACGCCTTTTGAATATAAAAAGTTTCGGGTCAAGTTAGGATATTTGGTTGCAACTCTTATTCTTTTCTTTTTTTTATCTTTAAATTCAAATGCTATTTCTTCTAGGTCTGCTACAGTTTGAACATCAATCCAACGATCAGGAATCGCAATGACAAGATTTGCCTTTGAGAAATCGTATTTTTTAACAACATTTATTTTTTTTTGAATATTAAATTCACTTTCTTTAAACAGATCAAATCCTGAAAAACCCAAATCTAAAGACCCATCTCCTAATCTCTGTATTATCTCTCGAGCATGTAAATACAAAATTTTGATATTTTTTTTTCCCTGTATGGAACCAATAAGATCTCTTTCACCCCTTTCTGAGGTAAGCTTTAATTTTTTACTTTTAAAAATTTTTAAAAATTCTTTTTTTAATCTACCTTTACTTGGAATACCGATGTTAATTATATTATTCATAATTTAACTTAAGTTTACTGCAGCTCCAACAGCTGGTACTTTTCTTTTTGATCCTAAATCAAAAATTAATTTGTCATATCTTCCACCATTACAGACATTTTTAATTTTGTTTTTTGATTTAATATCTATTTTAAACACCATACCTGTATAGTATTCAAGCTGCCTGCCACAAGTGGTTGAAAAAATTACATTAAGTTTTGAAACTTTGTTATTTGAAAATGGAAAATATTTTTGATCAACAGCTAAGTTAATTTTATTTTTTTTGAAAAATTTATTTAATTCGTTTGCAGCTTTGCTTATTGGGCATTTTATCTTTAAGAACTGTCTAATAATTTTAGAAATGTTTCTACCTTCGCTTGGACGTCTTGGGTCTTTTATTTTCTTGTCAAACCTTTTTAAAATTTCATCGATGGATCTTTCTGCAATTACTGATGATTTATTTTCTTTGGTCATTTTTAAAAAACGCTTTTTATCAATTTCTACAGTTATCGGATCAACGTCTGAATTAGTCTCCAGTCTTTTTAGTAAGTCGTTGAAATAGCCTTCTCTCCAAAAATGTCTTGCGAGTCTTAATTTCCATCTATTAGGAATCTCCAATTTTGAAATCAAAAGATTGAATATCTGTATATTTCCAACAGTTAGCGTACCAGCAGCGTATTTTAAGTTTTTTAGTGATTTGAGAGAAGTATCAATTATTTCTTTGTCATCTTTCTTCTCATCATTTGAACCGATAATTTCAAATCCAACTTGGTCTCTAATGATTGAGTCTTTTTTATTATTTGATTTTCTATAAGCCTGACCACTATAAAATATTTTTTCTTTGGATTTCAGATTGTTTTCAAGATATCTAAGGCAGGAAACTATGGTTAAATCAGGCCTTAAACATAACTCATTTCCATTTTGATCTATAAATGAAAAAACAAACTTTCTAAAATTTTCGCCTGACCTTTGAAAAATATGATTAGCCTCAATCACTGATGGTAACTCAATATATTTAAATCCTTTAGATTTTACAGATTTAAGAATTTTTTCAGATAAGTTTTTTGATTTCATTGATTAAGTTTTCTTTTGGAAATGTAGCTTGGTTATTTTCTCCTTTTACTCCAAGAAGATTTTTCAGAGTGATATTATTTTCTTTAAATTCATTTTCTCCACAAATTACCGCAACTGGACATCCTCTTTTATTGGCATAAGTTAATTGTTTCCCAAGATTTTTTTCACGATCTAGATAGATTTCACTATTTATCCCGTTTGATCTCAACTCATTTAAAATTTCATAATATTTTGATAAGTATTTCGAGTCCATTACACAAATTAAAGCTGGTTTTTTTTCATTAACTTCAAGTTGTTTAATTTCTGATAATATTGTTGTTAACCTAGATATTCCGAAACTTATACCCACACCAGGTGTTGATAGCCCTTTAAATGAACCAATTAAGTCTTGATATTCTCCTCCACTGCAAACAGATAGACCGCTTCCAAAATTAGGAATATTTAATTCAGTTTCTACTAACCACCCTGAATAATAATTTATCCCTCTAACTTTCTCTATCGATATATTTATCTGATTAGAATAATCGCCATAACTAATTATTTCTAATAATTTTTCTGTCTCGTTTATACCTTCTCTTGATAGTGGATTCTTTAAAGTAGAACTTATTTCTTTTAAATCTTTTAATTGAATGCAGTTAGTTATTGTTTCTATTTGATCTTTTGAAAGATTTGCTCCAATTTGAATTGCCCCTGACTGATCAGCTCGTTTGCTACCTAGTAAATCTTTTACTCCAGATATACCAATATTTGGATTGCTTATTTTATCAATAGCTCTAAAAACTTTCAATTTTTGATTTTCATCCGTTATTTTAAGGTCATCAATCAACCCCTCGATTATCTTTCGATTACTTATACAAATTTTAAATTGTTCTTTTTTAAAGTTAAGTTTGAGAAGTGAGTCCGCAATTAAATTACATAATTCTGCATTAGCCTGAAATTTATTTACATTACCTATAATATCACAATCAGCTTGAGTAAAAGATTTTAATCGAATTTTTTTTTGCGGTTTTTCGCGACGGGCCACATCACCTATGCAGTACCTTTTGTATATAGGTGGTAACTCTAAATAATTGGCTGCATACATTCTAGCTAAACCAGCCGTCATATCATATCTGTAAGTTAATTGTTCTTTGCCGTCTTCAAAAGAATAAACGTCTGCCATGGGGTTATTAGGGTCATCAGCAAGAAAACTTCCAATATTTTCACTTATCTCGAAAGTTGATTGCTCTAGAGCTGAAAATCCAAAATTTATAAAATTATCTTCTATAATTTTAATTATTTTTTTTTTTAACTCTAACGTGTTTCCTCTAAAGTCGAGAAATCCAACTGGTAAACTTGGTGTTTTTTTATTTTTTTTCATTTTTGGTACGCCCGGGTTGACTCGAACAACCTTTAAGTGCTCCACAGGCACTTGAATTACCCATATTCGACGGGCGCCTATCCTTTCATATTCTTATACTAATTTTTATTAAATTTAAATTTTTATATGATTATATAGCTAGCATGCAGCCAGCATGTGAATGATGTCTGTGAAGAGAATTAAAGTTATTATTTAATATAATCATAGTGATTAAATAACATCTAATTTTAAAAATACAAGAGTGAATTGTATAGGAATAATTTACCTAGTCAGTTTATATTCCTATACAACGATGTTTGATGGATTTTCTTTTAAGATGTCTTTCGAAGCTTAACGGCGCTCGGACCCTTACTTCCAGTTTCTATCTCAAACTCAAGTTCATCACCTTCATTTAAAAAACGAAGACCAGCTTCACGAACTTGGCTCGCATGAACAAAACAATCTTTCTCACCGTCAGATCGCTCTATGAATCCGTAACCCTTTTTTCCGTTAAACCACTTGACTTTACCCTTTAGTGTACTCATTTTACTCTTTCCTTATTAATTAATCTTTGTTTATACAAAGAACGTGTTTAGTTATTAGATTTCTAAATTAGATGCAAGTTATTTAATTGTCTTTTATTTAGTATTTAACTTTATATTAGTTGCTCGTGATAACGACACATGCATTTTAAGGGATGTGGCCTTGGTTTGAATCGCACAAACGACACATACCTTTTCAGGGTACTGCTCTACTACTGAGCTACAAGGCCTCTTAAAAGCGCCAAGTGATACGGCAACGCTTCAAGTCATAAGTTGAAACAGAACAAAGCACCTCATCACCTTCCAATACACGGATTCTTCCTTTCTTTAATTTTCCACTTGTGTATCCAATACATTCGTGCCCATTCTCGAGCTTTATGGCAAAAGTTGCATTCGGGAGACTTTTTAAAATTTTTCCTTTTAGTTCTAAAACCTGTTCCTTAGTCAATTATTTATCTCCTAATCTTTTTTCAATTGATTTAGCATGTCCATCTAAACCTTCGTTTGTTGCAAGTGTTATAACTGATGGACCAAGAGTTTCAATACCCTTTTTTGATAAATTTATATATGAAATTTTTTTTATAAACTCTGAAACACTTAATCCACTTGAATATTTACTAGTCATATTGGTTGGAAGAACATGATTAGTGCCCGGTACTCCGTAATCTGTCATAGCCATCACAGCATATTTTCCTAAGCAGATAGAGCCTGCATTTTTAACTTTTGGTATTAAAGATTTATAATTTTTTATATTCAGCTCTAAGTGCTCTGGCCCCACTTTATTAATTATTTCTACTATTTTTTTTTCTGAATTTTCGTAGATTAGTATACCATTCGTCGTTAAACTTTTTTTTGCAATTGAACTTCTCGAAATATCTTTTAGTTGTTTATATATTTCATGCTTGGTTTTTTTAAGAATATTTTTATCTTTTGAAATTAAAACGCACTGCGCAAAAGGATCGTGTTCAGCTTGAGCAATTAAATCACTTGCTAGCCATTCTGGATTAGATTTATTATCGCAAACAACTAAAATCTCCGAAGGTCCAGCTGTCATTAACTCAATGCCTACATCCCCGAAAACCTCTTTTTTTGCTGCAGCAACATACGAATTTCCTGGTCCCACAATTTTGTTTACAGGTTTTATTGATTTAGTGCCATATGCTAAAGCTGCAATTGCTGAGGGACCACCAATGGAAAAAATTTCTTTAATGCCACATCTTTTTGCAGCATACAAAACTGCAGCGTTTTGCTTTCCTTTATAACCAGGATTTATCATTACAATTCTTTTAACCCGCGCTACGATTGCAGGTATTGCGGCCATTAAAACGCTGGATGGATAAGAGACTTTTGAACCTGGCACATAAATGGCAACTGACTCGAGTGGAACATATTTATATTTCACTTTATTTTGATACTTATCAACATATGAGATATCTCCAAACTTTTGAAGTGAGTGAAATTTATAAATTCTATTATAAGCTGCATCTATTGCCTTTTTTACCTTTTGATCTAGAGACTTAATGGAATCTTTAATGTTTTTTGAAGTCGGAATAATTGTTTTATTTTTGTTAAATCTTTTCTCATATTTCACTAGAGCTTTATCTCCATTTTTTTTAACATCTTTAATTATGTTTTTTACTGAAATGTAATCTGATTGAAGCCTATTTTTTCTTTTGGATAAAAGATTACCCAACAATTGATCAAAATTCTTATTTTTAGCAGAAATTACCTTCATCTTATTTTTTTTTTAAATCCTCCAATGTCACTTCTATAATTTCAGAATATAGGGTTATAAAACGATTATCTGAAAATAACAAATTAATTTCATATTGTTTGCCTATTTTCATAAGATCTATTCCCATCAAATTTAATTTTAGTTTACTATCTTTTTGGTCTATATTTTTTGCTACAACATTCTGTATAAATTCAAATTTACAGACACTTATAATGTTACTTTTTTTGTTATCTTTCAGAGATTTTCGGATGAGGGACAGTAAAAATATTTGATTTTTTTTTAAATATTTAATCTCTGAAACACTAGTGGTCGAGTCCTCACAGTATGTAGAAATTATATTCAAACCATTCTGATCTCTTGCTAATATTTTAGATAAAAAATTTTTTACCATTATATTTTCATTTTTACTTTAATACCAAGTTTTCTTAATTTAAATTGAAGATTTGAGTACCCTCTCAATCCATGATAAATTCTTGATATTGTTGATGCTCCCTTTGCTGCAACTGCCCCCAATATTATTGAGAAAGTAGTTCTAAGATCAGATGAAATACAATCAGCAGAGTTCAATTTTTTTTCTCCATTAATTACTGCTAAGTTTTTTTTAATTTTTATATCTGCACCCATTCTATTTAGTTCAGGTACAGCCATAAATCTATTTGTAAAAATCGTCTCTTTAATTTTGCTTTGCCCAGAAATTTTTGTCAAAACAGGTATTAGAATAGGCAAACAATCTGTTGCAAATCCAGGCCATGGTCCAGTTTTAATGTTTATAGGTTTTAATTTTTTAATTGTGTTTAATTTTATAGAATTTTTACTTATGCCAATTTTAAAACCTATTTTTTTTAATACCTTTAATTCTGAAGGTAAAAATTTTGGATTTATATTCACTACCTTTACACTACCCTTTGTAATTGCTCCTACACATAGATAGCTAAATGCTTCTATTCTATCGCCGATAATTTTATGATTGCCGCTTAATAACTCTTTAATACCTTTAATTCTTAAAGATCTTTTGCCAATAAACTTTATATTTGCTCCTGAATTGTTTAAGAATTTTATAAGATCTAGTACTTCAGGTTCTAAGGATATATTTTTTAAAACATGGGAACCTCTTACAAAAACTGAAGACATGATTAAATTTGATGTGCCTGTAACTGTAATTTTTGGAAACTTATAACTCTTACCTACCAAACCATTCTTTGAAGATATTTTCACATATCCCTTTTCTAAAACGTACTCAGCCCCTAAACTTTTGAAACCTTCGAGATGCCATGATGTGTCACGAATTCCAAGTGCACAACCACCACCTTGAGCAACTCTTATTTTTTTTTTTGGATATCTTCCAAGTAAAGAACCCATTAAAAGAACACCACTTCTCATTGTAGATACCAAGTTGTAAAAAACGGTTAATTTATGATCTTTTTTATTTGTAATAATCATAATCTTTTTTTTCTCTAAAATTTTTACTTTAGAACCTAAGGAAATTAAAAGATCTTTCATTGTAAGAACGTCTTGAACCAAAGGAACGTTTCTTAAAATTACTTCTTTTTTAAAAAGAATAGATGCTGCCATAAGTGGGAGACATGAATTTTTTGCACCACTTATATCTACTGTTCCATTTACGGCTTTGTTTGGGCCAGTAATTATTAAACTTTTCATACTATTTTGATTTTGCTAAAGTTATACCAACTTGACCTTGATATTTTCCTTTTCTGTCAGAGTAAGATACCTCAGGTTGATCTCCACTAAAAAACAAAATTTGAGCTGCTCCACTATTTGCATATAACTTTATAGTGTTGCTTGTATGATTTGAAAATTCTAAAACTAAATTGCCATGCCAACCTGCTTCTAAAACTGTTGGGGGAGTTCCTAGTCCACAACGAGCGTATGTGCTCTTAGCTGTCACTAGTCCAGTCACATTTCTAGGCATTTTAAAATATTCAAGACTACTTGCTAATGCAAAAGAGTTTGGGGGAATTAAAACTGAGTCCTCACCTTTAATAGTTATAAAATTATCCTCACTAAAATTCTTGGGGTCAGCAGTAGCTCCTTTTATATTAGTAAAAATTTTAAATTCGGAGCCACATCTTAAGTCATAGCCAAATGAGTTGAGTCCATGACTAATGCCTTGAGATACACTTTCACTTACAAATGGGCTTATCATTTCCTCTTTTTGAGCAAGCTCTTTAATTTGTTTGTCGTTTAATATCATTGTTTTGATTTTTCCGTTTTTGAATTTTTCTTTTTCTTAAATTTTTTCTAAGAGCTCTTTCGAGATCAAGCTTAGAAGGCTTTCTTTTAAAATTCATTAAAAAGATTATTTTTTTTCAGGATTGGTGAGATGCTCTAAAGTTACAACTTGATCAATTGGTATTGTCTTATCTTCAGATTTATTTGTTCCTTGCTTAGCTTGTCTTTTGGCTTTTCTTTCAGCTAGTTTTTTTTCTCTTTTGGCTTGCTTCTCCATAGCTTTTGCGCCCCTGGTTGATTTGAAATCGTAGTGAATACCAGCGTAAGACCATTTTCCATTATATTCAAAAGAATCTTCGTAAATAATTTTATTGTTTTGGTCTAATATTATTTTTTTGTAAACTTTCATGACAGATATTTAATATAATTTAATTATATATTAAATATATCGAATATTAAGGCAATAATTTGAATAATCCTTATTTTTACACTATTTATAATTGTATGCCCTTGTAGTTTTAGTGTTAAAACAGGCCCTTGGTAAGGGTCAGTCATGAGTTAGATTCTCATCGAGGGCACCATTACTTTTTAAAGAAAAATTTTCTTAAAATAAATGTCAAAACGAACAAAAATATTATAGCTAATATTGGTAAATAAATTTCTTGAGTTTTTAAAAGATCTAAAATTTTAGGCAATTCATCATTTTCGTATATTTTTTTTTCTAAAGCTGATCCTAATGAACAAACGATAAATGCTTGAATAATAACTCCAACTAAGGTTCCAAAAAAATAGTTTTTTAATTTTACATCAAATAATACTGGTATCAAATTTTGTATCTGTATTGGAATTCCACCAAGAAATCTAAGAAGACCTACCGCTAAAAACTGATTGTTTCTTATTTTATTATTAAGATATTGATACTTATTTTGTATTTTTTCAATTATATAGTTTTTGAAAAAATAATTAGCAACGATAAACGTTACACTAGATCCTATAGCAAAAGTTAGTGAAAAAATTAAAGTTCCAAAGTAAGGTCCGAAAATATATCCACAAATCAATCCTAGTGGGGAGCCAAAACCTTGAAGTAAAGAAATCCAAACAATTCCAAATATAATAAATATAAAAGATGTGAATATAATATTGGTTTGTTTAAAATTAATTAAATACTCACTATTTGATTTAAGAAAACTATATGAAGTTAATTCCTCAATACTAATATAAGTTAATAAGAAGTATAAAAATAATCCCAGAAATATAATATAGGCTAAACCTAACCATATTTTTACGTTTTTCATAGTTTGCATATTATAGATTTTACATTATAAGTACTTAAATTTTTTATACTACATAATTAAAATCTTATGAAAAGAACTTATCAACCAAGTAAACTTGTCAGAAAAAGACGCCACGGATTTAGATCAAAAATGAAAACAAAAGGTGGAAAAAAACTTCTAGCTAGAAGAAGAAAAAAAGGTCGAAAAAAACTTACCGTTTAATGAATATTAAAATCAAAAGTCTCTCAAAGAATGAGGACTTTAAAAAACTTCTTAATGGAAGAAAAATTTCCAATTCTTATCTCACGATTTTTTTTAAAAAGATTCCTGATAAAAAAAATACATGTCTTAATATTAGTTTTGTGGCAAAAAAGAAAATGGGTAAAGCTGTTGATAGAAATAAGATAAAAAGAAGGCTCAAAAATATGACATATGCAATAACTAAAATAGCTAAATTAAATCTTAACTTTTCTTATTTAGTCCTTGCAAAAAAAAGTGTTTTAGAGGAAAAATACGATGAAATTAAAGAGGCATTACAAAAAAGTTTTGAAAAAATAAGTTAATGAAGATTTTAACCAAGATTATTATTAAGATAATAAAACTTTATCAGTACTTAATATCACCTTTGCTGGGTAGCAACTGTAGATATTTACCAACTTGTTCAGAGTATTTTATACAGTCTTTAAAGGAGTATGGTTTGATTAAAGGTTTTTTCAAAGGTACTAAAAGAGTTTTAAGTTGTCATCCCATAAAATTCCTTGGTGGTGGTGAAGGATTTGAACCAGTTAAAAAAAATAAAAATTAAAAATGGACTCAAATAAAAATATAATCGCAGCTATATCTCTTAGTGCAGCAATAATTGTTTTATGGGCTTTATTTTTTTCACCTTCACCAGAGGATCGAGAAAAAATAAAGCAAAAAAGAATAGACTCAGTAAAAAGTTTAGATGCTCCAGAGATAGAAAATTCTGAAACTAATAACCTTCTTTCAAGAAAAGAGGCTTTAAATAAAGATAAAAGAATTACATTTGAAAACGATAACGTTAAGGGTTCAATTTCTTTAAAGGGTGCAATTATAGACGATTTGCTTTTTAAAAATTACAATGAAAAACTCGAGGGTACAAAAAAAGTAGTACTACTAAATCCAAGAAACGCTTCTGATACATATTACTTAGAAACAGGCTGGGTTACTAATAACAAAAATATTGATTTACCAAATAATAAATCAAAATGGAAAGTAGAGGGAAACACAAAACTTTCTCCAGGAAATGACGTTAAATTAACATGGAAAAATACTCAAGGACTTACTTTTGAAAAAATTATTAGTATTGATAATAAATTTTTGTTTACTGTTAACCAAAAAATAAAAAATAACACTAACAAAATATATAATTTTTATCCTTATAGCCAAATTATCCGAAAAAATATTCCTAGAGATATAGTAAATTTTTTTATTTTACATGAGGGGCCACTTGGGGTGTTTGATGATCAGTTAGTGGAAAAAGATTATGATGATGTGATAGACAAAAAATATTCTATAAATGCTGAAAAAGGTTTTCTTGGTATTACTGATAAATATTGGCTTACAAGCTTAATACCGGAAAAAAATAAAAAATTTAGAGCGGACTTTGAGTACAGTGAAAAATTTAAAATTAGTTATATAGAAACTGAGGCTTTAGAGGCACAACCTAATAAGCAAATTAGTAATAAAGTTAATATTGTTATTGCCGCAAAAGAAGTAGACGTAATTGATGAGTATAATGAGAAATTAGGATTATCAAAATTTGACCTTGTCATTGACTGGGGCTGGTTTTACTGGATTGTAAAACCTTTATTCTTTTTAAATGATTACTTCTTTAAACTTGCAGGAAATTATGGAGTAGCAATTATATTAATAACTGTTTGTTTAAGATTAGTGTTCTTTCCACTCAATAATTATGCATTTAGATCGATGAGTCGTATGAAAATTTTACAACCCGAAATGGCTCGTCTTAAAGAAGTTCATAAAGATGATAAGATGAAACTTCAGCAGGCAATAATGCAACTCTATAAGAAAGAAGGAGTTAATCCTGTAAGTGGTTGCGTCCCCATAATTATAAGTATACCGTTCTTCTTCGCTATTTATAAAATGTTATTTGTAACAATTGAAATGAGACACCAGCCTTTCTTTGGGTGGATAAAAGATCTATCTGAGAAGGACCCAACCTCAATTTTCAATTTATTTGGATTGATACCATGGGCGCCTCCTGAATTTTTAATCATAGGTGGGTTACCAGTTCTAATGGGCTTAACAATGTGGGCACAACAAAAACTTAATCCAGCTCCACAAGATGACATTCAAAAGAAAATTTTTATGTTCTTCCCCGTTTTTTTAACTGTAATACTTGCACCTTTTCCTTCGGGATTAGTTTTGTATTGGACGGCCAACAATATTCTTACAATGGCTCAACAGTACGTCATTATGAAGAGAACTACTGTGAAAACCTCTCAATAATGGATTTAAAAAAGATCTTACCTACAGATGGACCGCCAGTCGAAGAAGTTTTGAAATATGTTGAGAAGTACAAAAATGAAATAATAGTAATAAAGTATGGGGGCAATGTATTCATTGATAGAAAAATTTTTGATAATTTTATTAAAGATTTAAGTGTACTTAGCAAGCTTGGTTTGCAAGTAGTTGTTGTGCACGGAGGAGGGCCAAGAATAAAAAGAGAGTTGTCTAAACAAAATATTGAGTCCAAATTTATAAGAGGTCTTAGAATTACTGATAAAAAAATTATAAATGTTGTTGAGACAGTGCTAATTGAATTTAATGAGGATATTGTAAATTCTCTAAAAGAAATTGGGTCCCAGGCAGCCTCACTGCATACAAAAAAAGACAATGTTATAGAAATTATTCCTGAACAAAAGGAACTTGGTTTTGTGGGAATTC
>CACKFV010000004.1 GCA_902599605.1 uncultured Pelagibacteraceae bacterium | reverse complement strand
CATTTGTTGATATATTAGTTTTTGTAAATTTAATTGCTAAAATACCATGTCCGACTACAGATAATACTATTAAAAAGTAGCTTAAAAGGAATATTAAATAATTAGTTACCATTAAACTACTTATAGTGTATTCGTAAATATATTGAATCAAAAAAATTTGCTTCTAAAAGTTAAATTTTGTTGTTTTTGATTTTTAATCGACTATATGTGGTCAAATTTAGATGAGTGATCTAACTTTAATAATACCAGCTAAAAATGAGGTGGAATCTTTACCACAAGTATTAGATGAGCTAAAAGATTTTAATTTTAAAATTAATATTGTATTGGAAAGTTCAGATAAGCTAACGATAGAATCAATAAAAAATTATAATTGCAACATCATTTATCAAGACTCAAAAGGTTATGGTGATGCATTAAAAAAAGGAATTGATTCGGTGGATACAGAACTATTTTGTATTTTTGTAGCCGATGGATCTTTTAATCCAAAAGAATTAGATCATATGATCAGTAAAATTAAAAATGATAACAATGATTTTGTTTTTGCCTCAAGATATGAAAAAAATTGTGGAAGTGATGATGATACAGTCATTACATTTATAGGTAATTATATTTTTACCTTTTTAGGAAAGTTTTTTTTTAAATTAGAAATAACTGATATACTTTACACTTTTGTCGTGGCAAGAACATCTTGTGCAAAAAAACTTGAACTTACAGCAAAAGATTTTTCATTTTGCGTTGAATTACCAATAAAAGCGAAAAGAGCTAATTATAGAATTTGTACAAGTAAATCCTACGAAAGAGCAAGATTAGCCGGGAAAAAAAAGGTAAATGCATTCAAAGATGGTCTGAAAATTTTATTTTCTATGGTTAAACTATTTTTTAAAGTTAAAATTTAATTTATAAAATTTATTTAACATAAAATAACCTGTGATATAAAAAATAATTGAACAGAATATTAATTTCACCTGATACATTGTACTACTTGGGTTTAGCGAAGAAATATAAATTATCGAAAAATTGAAAAAAATTAATATTGCGCTGCTTAAATTATTAGAAAGTATGGTAGATAAATTAATTTTTTCTTTAACGAAAAAGAAAACGAGTTGATGTAAATGTTTATTATCAGGATTCAATGGAGAGAATTTTTTGTTCAATTTTCTTAAAATAGAAAACAAATTTTCAAAACAAGGATACCATATAATTGAAATATAAAAATATGGAGAAATATTTGGATTGTTTTCATGTGAAGTTATAATAACAAAACCTAACAAGAAACCTAACAGGTATGCTCCACCATCTCCTATCATCAATATGTTAAAAATATTAAGAAATAAAACCAATAACATTAACCACAAGATTAAATAAAAATTTTGATTAGAAATAATTTGATCAGTTATCAATTCTAAATTTCCCAATGTGTAGATGACAATTAATGAATAGGAAATTAATAATCCATTTAGACCATCAATAAAATTACTGCCGTTAATTAATATAAGTAAACAAAAAGTTGAAAAAAGATAGGCAAAAACTTGATTGCTTAACATTATGTCAATTAATTCAATTCTAGATGTGAGTATTTTTAAGTCCGCGATTATTACAAATAGAAGTATTGAAATAACTTGAAAAAGAAATCTTTTCTGTGGAGATACAAGTATTTTTCTGTCAGAAAAAAAGCCGAGTAAGAAAATTGTGCTTAAAAAAGTAACTAAAATTAGATCATTTGAGTAAAGGTAAATAATTGGAAAAATTAAAAAAATTCCACCACTTAAAGGAATATTTCCCACATTTGAGAAGGACTGATGATTGTCACCAGAATAATTCAAAAATAACCCCTTCTTTTTAAGAATTAGAGAAACTAAAACGATAAAAATTAAATAGGCAAAATAAAAAGTCATCTCATTTTTTCTTTAAATAGTTAAAACTTAAGCAAAGTAAATAATATAAAGATTTAAAGATATTAAAATCCATATATTGATTATACACTTTAAATCCATCATTCAATTTTTGAACTGTTGATGAAGATAAAGAATTTTTTACATCGGACCAGTTTGTTAAATACTTATCATAAGCATAAAATTTATAATCTTTTTTTAATAACATTAACCAAAAAACAAAATCTTCTTTAGTTTTAAGATTTGGAAATTTTATTTTGTTGCGAACAATGATATTTTTTTCTAAAACTACAGTTGATAAACCAATATCGCAGGACTTTATTATATCGTTAATTGATAATAAGTCTCGTGCTCTTCTCTGACCAATTATTTTTTTCTTGTCGTCGATTATATAATAAGAAGTATGGGATATTTTGTGATTATTTTGTTTCATGAATGATATTTGACTTTTAAGCTTATCTAAACTCCAAATGTCGTCTGCATCTAGAAATGCAATATATTTTCCATTGGATTTATCAATGCCGATGTTTCTTGAAAAACCAGCCCCTAATTTTGCATCATTTTTTATAATCTTAATTCTGCTATCAGATTTTGTTATTTTTTGCAAAAATTCGAAATCATTTAAATTTATATCATCATAGATTATTAATACTTCTAAATTATCATAATCTTGATTGACCACTGATGTTAAGGTCTCTTTAACAAAATTTCGTTTCCTGTAGTATGGAATTATTACACTTACTAAATCCATTTAGTTAAATTAAATATTAACTTTCTAAGAAGCTTTTAAGTTGTTTTGATCTACTGGGATGTTTAAGCTTTCTTAAGGCCTTTGCTTCAATTTGTCTAATACGTTCCCTTGTCACTGAAAATTGTAAACCGACTTCTTCTAAGGTATGATCCGTATTCATTCCAACACCAAATCTCATTCTCAGTACTCTTTCTTCTCTAGGTGTTAGGGTAGATAAAATTTTGGTTGTTGCTTCACTTAAGTTTGATTTAATAGCTTGTTCTAATGGAGCTAAAGCTTTTGTGTCTTCAATAAAATCTCCAAGACTACTATCCTCCTCGTCTCCGACTGGTTTTTCAAGGGAAACAGGTTCTTTTGAAATTTTTAATACTTTTCTTACTTTCTCTAGAGGCATTCTGAGTTTTTTTGCGAGTTCCTCTGGTGTTGCTTCACGACCAAATTCACTAAGAATAAGTCTTTGAGTTCTAACTATCTTGTTTATAGTCTCTATCATATGGACAGGTATTCTGATTGTTCTAGCTTGATCTGCAATTGATCTGGTAATCGCTTGTCTAATCCACCATGTTGCATAAGTGGAAAATTTATAACCTCTTCTATATTCAAATTTATCAACTGCCTTCATTAAACCAATATTTCCCTCTTGAATTAAATCTAAAAATTGTAATCCTCTATTCGTATACTTCTTAGCAATTGAAATAACTAATCTCAAATTTGCTTCCACCATTTCTTTTTTTGCAATTCGAGACTCTTTTTCCCCTTTCTGAACTCTACTAACCAACTTTTTAAAATCAGTTACACTGATACCAAGTTTATGACTTATTTCTGTAAGTCTATTTCTAATATTTTTAAACTCGTTTTTATTGTTTTGAAAAAAAGTCTTCCAAATTTGATTAGTACTTAAAAAATTTTTTAAATTAGGATTTATTTCGTTTCCAATATAAAATTTTATAAACTCATCTCTTGAAATTTTATTATCAATAGCTAAACGTAATAAATTTCCTTCTAAAGAAACAATTTTTTTGTTTTCAAAGTAATGTTTTTGCACCAGATTTTCCAAGACAGAAGGAGATAATTGTAAAGATTTGATATTTTCTAATATCTCAGAAACAATTTTCTGGTAGCTTTTTTCTTTTGAATTGGTAAACTCAACACTGTTTAAAACACAATCTAATTTCTCTTTTTGATACTTTATTAGCTTAGAATAATCTTTTGTAAGTTTATTTACAGTTTCTAAAATTTTTGGTTTTATTTCGCTTTCCATAGCAGCGAGGGTAGGGTTGAATTCATCTTCATCTACATTTTGCTGTATTTGTTCACCTTTTTCATCTTTTGAAATCTTTTCCTCTTTATTTTTTTTAACATTGTCTTTTTTATCTTTATCTTCATGAGATGAGTTTTCCTCTTCCATATAATTCGTATCTATATCAATAATTTCTCTGACCAAAATTTCATCCTTTTGTAATTTTTCATTCCATTCAAATAATTGAAGGGCTGTAATTGGGCTTTGTGATAAAGCATTTAACATTACATCTTTTCCAGCTTCTATACGTTTAGCAATTGCAATCTCTCCCTCTCTAGATAAGAGTTCAACCCCTCCCATCTCTCTCAAATACATCCTTATAGGATCATCACTTTTTTCAATTGTCTTTGGCTCATCTTTATTAGTTGAGTCTCTTTTTTTTAAAGCTTTAAAATCTGATTTTTTTTCTACTAAGGAAATTTTTTCGTCTAAAATATGCAGGAAAGCTTGCGCAAGGTTGTCTCCTGATAAATTCCTCTTTCCTAAAGATTTGTTTAACTCTTCATGAGTTATAAATCCTCTGTGGACCCCACGGCCCATTAATCTCGCAAACGATTTTGTTATAATTTTTTCCACAGTTATAATTATTTGGAAAATCTTATATAATAGCTATTTTAAAAAAATCCACGAAAAATTTTACTTAATTAATTAATATTTTGCTCTTTTTTCAGCCTATTAATTTCATCAAAAGTATTTTGATTAAAATCTTCAGCAAATTTTGATTCTAATTCTTGAATTCGTAGTTCTAAATCATGAGTCTTAAGTTCGTTCTTTATGTCGTTAAAGATCTCTACTATTTTGCTTTCATCTTTGTCGTTCTTTTGAACTATGTGTTTAATATTCGCGTATTTTTCAATTTGATCAAGAAGTTGACTATCAATCTGCAGGCTCTTAAGATCTCCACTTTTCATACATTCCAAAATTTGATCAAAAATTAATCCATTCTCTTTTTTGTAAAATTTTATATTTTCTAATAAATCAGGTCTTTGATAAAAGAAATTTAAGTTATTAATCATAATATAGATAAGACAAAACTCTTTTATATCAACTGAAGAAAAATTTTCGGTATCTTTAAATAGTTTTTTTGTTTTATCTAGTGGCTTATTAAAACCAATAAATGATTTATTCGAATTTTTGAAAACTGTTCCTGGAGAATATTTTGCTAAACTTTCTAAAAAATATCCTAATATATATTTTTTAACAATGTTATCTTTAACTGAATTTGCTATACCTTTTAATTTTTTTTCAAGAGACGCTAGTGCAGAGGGGGATGAAGAGTTTTCTTTTTTATAATGTTCAAATATCAATTTGTGCACTGGAATTTTATTATTCTTATAAAAATCTAAAAATTCATTTTTTCCTTTTTTTTCAACAAAGGTATCTGGATCTTCTCCGTCTGGAAGAAATAAAAAATATATTTGCTTATCGGGAAGAACACTTTTTATTGAATTTTCTGCAGCTCTTATTGCAGCTTTATATCCACTTTCATCACCATCAAAACAAATTATAATATTATCAAAAAATTGGGTTACCATATAGATTTGTTTGTCAGTCAACGCAGTCCCTAAATTTGCAATACAATTTTCTATTTCAAATTTGCTTAAACCGATTACATCCATATAACCTTCCACCAAAAAAACTTCATCGAATTTATGAGAAATTTTTCTTACTCTATCTAAGTTATATAAATTATTCCCTTTTCTAAAAAAATTTGTTTCTGGAGAATTTATATATTTTGCATATTTGTTTTTAGTATCAATTATTCTTCCACCAAAAGCCATTGGTTTGCCTGATAAAGAATTAATCGGAAAAACTATTCTATTTCTGAATCTTTCAACATATATTTTTTTATTTTCATCATAATAAAATAATCCGGACTCGTTTAAAATTTTCACATCATGATTTTTTCTTAGTTTTTCATAAATACTTGAATTAAAATTTACAAATCCAATCTTAAATTCTTTAATAATTGAATTATTGATTTTTCTTTTTTTTAAATAATCTAAAGCAATCTTAGAATTAGAACTATTTAGTAATTCATTGTGATAGTAATCAGCATAGTCTGAATATATACTGGTGTATTCATTCCATTCTTTTTCCCTTTGCTCATCAACTTTAGAAAACCTATAAGGTGCCATTCCAGCTAGGTTAGCTAAAAATTTTACTGCTTCCCCGAATTTAAAGTTTTGCATTTTCATCACAAAGTCAAAAATATTTCCATGTTCTGAAGTACTAAAACAATGATAAAAACCTTTTTCATCATTTACAGTGAAAGAAGGAGTCTTTTCATTTTTAAAAGGTGATAGTCCTACAAACTCCTTTCCTCTTTTTTTTAATGACACATGTTTTGAAACAACAGTAGAAACTTTCAGCCTTATTTTAATTTCGTCAAGATACTCTTTTGGATATTTCATTATTTATTTAATAGTTCCTTTAGCATTGAACCGGCTTTCGAAAAATCTATACTATCAGAATAATTCTTTTTCAGTTCACCCATTACTTTACCCATGTCCTTAATAGTTTGAGCTCCGACCTTTGTAATAATTTCCGAGCATATTTTTTTAGTTTCTTCTTCGCTAAGTTGTTTGGGTAGGTATGTTGATAGCAAATCTATTTCTCCTTGCTCTATTTTTAACAAATCCTCTCTTTTATTTTTTTTGTAAATTTCAACTGATTCGTTTCTTTGTTTAATCATTTTTTTTAAGAGTTTTTTAATATCTTCATCGTCTGTCTCTTTCTTATTTGGTCCTGATCTATTTGAAATATCCAAATCTTTTATTCCAGACAGAATTAACCTGTAAGTTGATATCTTGTTTTTATCTTTCGATTTTAGAGCAGTTTTATACTCGTCGTTAATTTTTTCTTTAATGGACATTTTTATATTACTTAACTTAAAGATTTTTTCTTAAAAGAAAAATTGTTTTTTTTTTTAAATTTTGTATTAGTTCAGTTGCTTAACTCGAGCTTTTATTGTATTAACCTTTAACTCATGAGTTGTAATTGAACAAAAAACAAAAAGTAAACTCAAAAAAAAAATCAAATTTTAGCCCGGGTATTTTAGTTCTTGAAAATAAATCAATTTTTAATGGAATTGGTATTGGTTATGAAGGCACTGCTACAGGAGAAGTTTGTTTTAATACTTCAATAACCGGTTATCAAGAAATAATTTCAGATCCCTCTTATGCGGGACAAATTATTAATTTTACCTTTCCCCACATTGGAAATGTTGGGGCCAATAAGCAAGATAATGAATCTGAAAAAGTCTGGACTAGAGGAGTGATTTTCAATTCAGAAATAACTAATCCCTCAAACTACAGATCACTCATTGAGTTAGATTTGTGGCTTAAAAAAAATAAAATTGTAGGTTTAACTGGTTTAGATACTAGAAGCTTAACAAATTTTATAAGAGATAAAGGAGCGCCAAGGGGAACAATTTCCCACATAAAAAAAGGTGTTTTTCCAGTAAAGAAACTTATTAATAAAACATTAAAATGGCCAGGTCTCAACGGTCTGGATTTAGCAAAAACAGTTTCTACTAAAAATAAATTTACTTGGAGGGGATTGCAAACATGGACAAAAGAAGATGGTTTTAAAAAAACGAAAAAAAAGAAATTTAGAGTAGTTGCAATTGATTATGGAATTAAAACAAACATTTTAAGATATTTTTCAAATTTTTATTGTGATGTAATAGTTGTGCCGTGTGATGCTTCAGCTGAATATATCATGACACTTAAACCAAGTGGAATTTTTTTGTCAAATGGCCCTGGTGATCCTGCGGCAACAGGGAAATATGCAATTAAAATTATAAAAAATCTTATAAAAAAAGGTTTACCAATTTTTGGAATTTGTCTTGGACATCAATTATTAGCTCTTGCTCTAGGTGGTAAAACAAAAAAAATGAAGCTTGGACATAGGGGCGCGAACCATCCTGTCAAAAACATAAAAAATAATAAAGTTGAAATAACCAGTCAAAATCATGGATTTGAAGTTACCAAAAATAATTTGCCGCCTAAAATCGAAATTACACATAAATCATTGTTTGACAGCAGTATTGAAGGCATTAAGTTAAAAAATAAACCAGTTTTTTCAGTACAGTATCACCCTGAATCAAATCCAGGTCCTCAAGACAGTCATTATCTATTTAATAACTTTATTATTGAAGTAAAAAAATATGCCAAAAAGAAAAGACATTAAAAAAATTTTGGTAATTGGTGCTGGGCCAATCATTATTGGTCAAGCATGTGAGTTTGATTACTCTGGAACTCAAGCATGTAAAGCACTTAAAGATGAAGGCTATAAAGTTGTTTTAGTCAATTCAAATCCTGCAACAATAATGACAGATCCAGAAGTTGCAGATCAAACATATATTGAGCCAATATCCATAGAAGTACTTGAAGAAATTATCAAGAAAGAAAAACCTAACGCTATTCTACCTACAATGGGTGGTCAAACAGCATTGAATCTAGCTTTGAAAGCAGAAAAAAATGGATTGTTAAAAAAATATAAGATTGAGTTGATTGGAGCAAATTCTAAAGCAATTGCAAATGCAGAGGATAGAAAAAGATTTAGAAAAAATATGTCAGATATTGGTATTGATCTTCCAAAATCTGAGATACTAAATAATTTTAAAAATGCCTCAAAGTGTTTAAAAAAAATTGGATTACCAGCAATCATAAGACCTTCATTTACCTTGGGTGGACTTGGAGGTGGAATAGCAAGAACAAAGAAAGACTTTTTTAAGATTGTAAAGGGTGGACTTCACGAGTCTCCTCAAAACCAAGTGCTCGTAGAAGAGTGCCTCGATGGTTGGAAAGAATTTGAAATGGAGGTCGTGAGAGATAAAAATGATAACTGTATAATAGTTTGTTCAATAGAAAATATAGATCCAATGGGAACACATACTGGGGATTCCGTTACAATAGCTCCTGCGTTAACACTAACAGATAAGGAATATCAAGTGATGAGAAACGCCTCGATTGCATGTTTAAGAAAAATTGGTGTTGAAACTGGAGGTTCAAATGTTCAGTTTGCAATTAATCCAAAAAATGGAAGAATGGTAATTATTGAGATGAATCCTCGAGTATCTCGATCATCTGCTTTAGCATCAAAGGCAACAGGTTTTCCAATTGCAAAAGTCGCGGCAAAACTTGCTGTTGGATACACCTTAGACGAACTTCAAAATGAAATTACAAAAGTTACTCCAGCATCATTTGAACCAACTATAGATTATGTAGTCACGAAAATACCAAGATTTACTTTTGAAAAGTTTCAAGATACTAAAGCAATTTTAGGCACCTCAATGAGATCAGTTGGGGAAGCAATGGCTATAGGCAGAAATTTCAAAGAGTCGTTTCAAAAAGCACTTGTGTCTCTTGAGATAGGTTTGAGCGGACTAGATGACATTTTTAATTATTCAAAAAAGGAAATAATTAAAAAATTAAGAGAGAATATACCTAACAAATTGTTACTGATTGCGGAGGCTTTTAGAAAGAAAGTTTCTTTAGATAAAATTTATAAGTTATCAAAAGTTGATCCTTGGTTTTTAAATCAAATTAAAGAAATAGTAGATGATGAAAATAGAATTAAGTTTAATGGTTTACCAAAAAACTACATAGAATTTAATAGAATTAAATCATGTGGATTTTCGGATAAAAGGTTATCTAAACTTACAAAATTAAAAGAGGAAGTTGTTAAAAGAAAAAGGAAAGTTTTGAAAGTGGTTCCAGTTTTCAAAAAAGTTGACACATGTGCTGCTGAATTTAAATCATTTACTCCATATATGTATTCGACATACCAAAGAAATTTTGCTGTAAATTCTGAGTGTGAAGCCAATCCAAGTAATAAAAAAAAGATCATTATATTAGGTGGAGGTCCCAACAGAATTGGGCAAGGTATTGAATTTGACTACTGTTGTTGTCAAGCTAGTTTTTCACTTAAAGATGCAGGATATGAAACAATAATGATAAACTGTAATCCCGAGACAGTTTCTACCGATTATGACACAAGCGACAGACTTTATTTTGAGCCTTTAATAGATGAATATGTGGAAAATATAATTTTAAAAGAAAAATCAAAAGGGAATCTATTAGGTATAATTGCACAATTTGGAGGACAGACTCCTATTAAACTCGCAAAATTTCTTGATGAAAATAAGTTGCCAATTCTCGGAACTCAATATTCATCAATTGATCTCGCAGAAGATAGAGACAGATTTAGAGATTTATTGATTAAATTAAATTTAAAACAAGCAGAAAGTGGAATTGCTAAAAGTTTTAACTCTGCAGTTAAAATAGGTCGTAAAATTGGTCTTCCAGTAGTCGTACGTCCCTCTTATGTCTTAGGTGGGAGAGCTATGGAAATTGTTCACGATGAGGATCAATTAAAAAAGTTTATTAAACAGGCTTTTGATGCGTCAGAAAATAATCCAATTTTAATTGATAAGTTTATTGATAATGCAATGGAAGTTGATGTTGATGCGATTGCAGATGGAAAAGATGTTTACGTTGCAGGTATTATGCAACATATAGAAGAAGCAGGAATACATTCTGGAGACTCTGCTTGCTGTTTGCCGCCAGTATCAATTAAAGAGAACATATTAAAAGACATAAAAGTTCAAACAAGAAAATTAGCTTTGGCTATGAATGTTAAAGGTTTTTTAAATATTCAATTTGCAATTAAAAAAGATGAAATTTTTGTTATAGAAGTGAACCCGCGAGCGAGCAGAACTGTTCCATTTGTTTCAAAAGCTAACGGTATCCCTTTAGCTAAAATTGCCTCTAGAATAATGGCTGGAGAAAAACTTTCTAAATACAATTTAAAATACAAGAAAAATAAGAGATATGCTGTTAAAGAAGCTGTCTTTCCATTTAATAAGTTTCCAGATAGTGATGTCCTGCTTGGTCCTGAAATGAAATCGACCGGAGAGGTTATGGGCTTTGATGAGGATTTTGGAATGGCAGTAGCAAAAAGTCAAATCGCTGCCTCTAATTCTTTGCCAGTTGGAGGTATGGCATTTCTATCTGTGAAAGACTCGCATAAGCAGGAAATAATAGGAATAGCGCAAAGATTAAAAAAATTTGGTTTTACTATTTCAGGAACAAAAGGAACTTCAAAAGTTTTGAATAACAACGGTATTAAATGTAAAACAATTAACAAAGTAAGTAGTGGTCGACCACATATCGTTGATGTTTTAAATTCAAAAAAAATTTCTTTGGTAATTAATACTGGAGGAGGAAATAGCGAACACAGAATTAACGACGCAAAAGCGTTAAGAAGAGGAGCATTGGCAAACAAAATCCCCTATTGCACAAACATGTCAACTGCTTATTCTTTTTTAGAAGCCATTAAATCTCTGAAAACTAAAAAGTTAGGCGTTAAATCTATTCAGGATATCTAGTCGACTTTCCAGTCAGTTTTAAAAGTTACGTAGTTCACTTGTAGGCATCTTCTCTCTTTACGAATTTCTTTTTTTTCCATACCATGCCATGTACCTGGACCACTAGTGAAAAAATAACCATAATTATCTTTATAAGGCATTGTCTTTACTTTTTTCAGGTCGTTATTATAAAAGTCAGTTCCTAAGTCTTCACTTTCATTTGTTTTATTAACAAATAGCAAACACGACATTAATTTTTCTTCAATATCACAATGAGGTTTTAACCAAAAACCTTTCCTATCACATATGACTTCAACTCTTACATAAGAATTTGACAAATCTTTATCAACAAGTTTAGAGACTTTTTCATGAGTTTTCTTACTCTGAAGCTCTTTAATCAATTTCATTAGGTTAGGGAATTCATTTGAATTATCTTTTGTTATGAAGCATCTAAACTTAAGCGCTTGTCCACCATGAGACAACCCTTTCCTAAATTCCGGAGCTCCACCATCGATTGCTCTTGTCCCATCATAATTCAAATCATGTTCAATGGGATTTGCAATATCGGCTTTGACTATTTCGTTAATTTGTTCATCAGTAAGAGGTTTGTCCAATTCCCAGTGTAAAAATGGGTCTTCAAATTTCTTGGATTTATTTTCTAGAGAATTTAAAAATGACATTATAATTTCTGTTTTATTAAATTTGCAATTCTATTAGTTTCATCAAGTTTTTCATATTTCCATATTTCTAAACTATTATTTAAATTTTTTATAATATTTAATTTACTAAACAAGGCCCTAAATTGCCTAAACCTATGATCGTCTCTTTTTGATGGTATTTGAGCTACATATATTGGTTTTCCAGTTAAAGCAGCTTCGGAAATCATCGACGTCGAGTCACAAGTCACCACTAAAAATTTAGCGATGGACAGACCACTTAAATAAGCTTTTTTGTCAACATTTTGAATAACAAGATTTTCACTTCCAAAGAATTTATTCGCGTAATCAATGGTGTCAGCTGGAGTTCTCATGGAGGGAATAATAATAATTTGAAGATTATTTTTTTCAGCTAAGCCCTTAATGTTTTCAAAAATCCTACTCATGTTCTTTTTATCGTATTTGTAGTACTTGTTAGGGCCTCCTAAAATAAGAAGTATTTGTGATTTATTTTTATCAATCTTATCACTTAAGTACTCATGATTTTTTTCAATTTCTTTTAAAGTGAGATAATGCAAAGCACCTTTAGAGCTGATAATATTTTTACCGTTTAAGCCATCATGCTCAGGAACAATCACATAATCGAAATTTGACAACGATACTTTTGGATCTTGAATATGAATATTTACAATTTTTTTAGTTGAATTCTTTTTAAGATATAATGAAGGTATGACACTTTTTCTTCCACAAGAAATTACTAAATCAATTTCTGGTACAGTGAATTTTTTAAAAAATAAATTTGAAACAGGAGTTATTTTTGGGGGAAGAAGTTTTGCTAACAAGTTTATTTCAACTTTTTGGTGAATGTAATCAATGCCTAATGCTTTAGCCAAACCCTCGACTTGACTTATCATGCCATGCATTCCCTCCGTTAATAATAACCCTTTTAATTTAGACATAAATTACTATATAGCTTTGATATGAATCAAAATCCAACTAAACACACAAAAGTGTTAATAATTGGGTCTGGCCCAGCCGGATATACTGCAGCAGTTTATGCTGCAAGAGCTATGTTGAATCCAATTTTAGTTCATGGAATGGAACCTGGTGGACAATTAACTACAACTACAGATGTTGAGAATTATCCTGGATTTGCAAAAGTAATTCAAGGGCCTTGGCTGATGGACCAAATGAAGGATCAAGCTAAAGCTGTTGGAACTGAAATGATTGAAGATCATATTTCATCTGTTAATTTTAAGTCTAAGCCTTTTGAAGCTATTGGCGAAAGTGGTAAAAAATATACTGCAGATTCAATTATCATTTCCACAGGAGCTCAAGCAAGATGGTTAAATCTCGAGTCTGAAAAAAAATTTAGAGGGTTTGGAGTTTCTGCATGTGCTACATGTGACGGTTTCTTTTTTAAAGAAAAAACTGTTGCGGTAGTTGGGGGTGGAAATGCTGCCGTTGAAGAAGCAATGTTTCTCACAAAATTTGCATCAAAAGTAAAACTAATACATAGAAGAGATAAGTTACGGGCAGAAAAAATGCTTCAAAAAAAACTCATGGATAACAAAAAAATTGAAATTATTTGGGACTCAGTCGTTGAAGAAATTGTAGGAGATGAAAACCCTAAAAATGTTAAAGGCTTAAAAATCAAAAATGTTAAGAATAACAACATAAGTGATTTAAAAATAGATGGATTATTTATTGCGATTGGTCATGATCCTGCAACTCAACTGTTTAAAGATCAATTAAAAATGGATAAGGAAGGTTATTTGATTACAAAGCCTGACTCCACAGAAACAAATGTTCCAGGAATATTTGCTGCTGGCGATGTGAAAGACAAAATTTTTAGACAAGCTGTTACAGCAGCAGGTATGGGATGTATGGCTGCTTTAGAGGCTGAGAAATACCTGGCAAGTTAAATATTATTTTAGACTTTCACAAAAAGATTTTATTCTTTTCATTGCTATCTCAAGCTTTTCCATTGAAGTTGCATAAGAAATTCTAAAAAAACCCTCTAGCCCAAAAGCTGATCCTTGGACAACTGCTACATCATTATTTTCTAATAATGACTGAACAAACTCTGTGTCATTTGTAATTTTTTTTCCGCTTTTATCTTTTTTACCTATCAATCCTTTGCAGTTTGGAAAAACGTAAAAAGCACCTTGTGGTTTCAAACAACTTATTCCCTCAATAGCATTTAAAGAGTTTACAACAAAATCTCTTCTTTCCTGGAAAGCTTTTGCTCTAACTGGGATAAAGTCTTGTTTTCCATTTAAGGCCTCAACGGCTGCTGCTTGACTTATAGATGAAGGATTGGTTGTAGACTGAGATTGTATCTTGGCTATAGCTTTAATAATATCTTTATCACCGGCTGCATAACCTATTCTCCAACCAGTCATTGCGTATGATTTGCTAACACCATTCATGGTAATAACTTTATTTTTAATTTCGGGTATTTGAGCAATTGTAAAAAATTTAAAATTATCGTAAGTGATATGTTCGTATATATCATCACTAAGTATATTTACATGAGGATTTCTTTTTAAGACCTGCGATAAATTTTTAATCTCTTGCTCTGAATAACAAGCTCCTGTTGGATTAGATGGTGAATTGAGAATAAGCCATTTAGTATTATTGGTAATTTTCGCCTCTAAATCTTTTGCACTTAACTTAAAACCCTGTTCCTCAGAACACTCTATAACAATGGGATTAGCTCCTGCCAATAAAACAATATCTGGGTACGACACCCAATATGGTGCAGGAATAATTACCTCATCACCTTTGTTTAAGGTCGCCATCATTAAATTGTAAATTACGTGCTTACCCCCTGCTCCGACAGTAATTTGATCTATTGTATAATTAAGATTATTTTCTCTTTTAAATTTTTTAACAATTGCCTCTTTTAAATCTTTGGTTCCATCCACAGCTGTATATTTTGTATCGCCAGCTTGAATAGCATCAATTGCAGCTTTTTTAATATTGTCCGGGGTATCAAAATCTGGCTCTCCAGCGCCTAAACCTATTACATCTTTTCCTGCAGCTTTTAATTCCTTGGCTTTTTGAGTAACGGCGATAGTTGGAGAAGGTTTTATTCTTTTTAAGCTATCCGATATAATGCTCATTGAAATATAATTTTATTTTATTACTTTGTTTAATATATGCAAAATACATATCAAGATTTAATTACCGATTTAGAGGGAAAAAAACCACAAATCAGTGGAAAACTTGAGGGAGGTAAGAAGTTTAAAATAATTTCAAATTTTACACCCGCAGGTGATCAACCAGAAGCAATTAAAAAACTGGTCTCTGGGGCTAATAAAGAACAATTTAATCAAGTTTTATTGGGGGTTACGGGATCAGGTAAAACTTTCACAATGGCAAAAGTTATTGAAGCCACGAATAGACCAGCTTTAATATTAGCTCCAAACAAAACATTAGCTGCTCAACTTTACGGCGAAATGAAAACTTTTTTTCCTGAAAATGCTGTGGAGTATTTTGTTTCATATTATGACTATTATACTCCTGAAGCATATGTGCCAAGGTCAGATACATATATCGAAAAAGAAGCTTCAATAAATGAACAGATTGATAGAATGCGTCACTCAGCAACAAGATCTTTACTAGAAAGAGATGACGTACTTATTGTTGCGAGTGTGTCGTGTATTTACGGATTAGGTTCCGTTGAAGCTTATAGTAAAATGACACTGACGCTCCAAAAAAATTATGAATATAACAGAGAACAAATTATTAAGTCTTTTGTTGCTTTACAATACAAAAGGAATGATCAAAACTTTTATCGAGGCACTTTTAGAGTAAGGGGTGAAAATCTTGAAGTTTTTCCTTCACATCTAGAAGATAGAGCTTGGAGAATAAGTCTCTTTGGAAATAAACTTGAACAAATAGAAGAGTTTGATCCTTTGACCGGTGATAAGGTCAGAGATTTAAACTTAATAAAAGTTTATGCAAACAGTCACTACATTACACCAAAGCCTACTGTAGAGCAGGCAGTGATAAACATCCGAAAAGAATTGGAGCTTACTCTTAAAAAACATAAATCTGAAAATAAGTTATTAGAGGCACAAAGACTAGAGGAGAGAACAAAGTTTGACTTAGAAATGATAGAGGCTACTGGATCTTGCGCAGGAATTGAGAACTATTCAAGATTTTTATCTGGTAGAAAACCGGGTGAACCTCCACCGACTCTATTTGAGTACTTTCCAGATAATGCAATTATATTTGTTGACGAGTCTCATGTAACAGTACCTCAATTAAATGGGATGTATAAAGGAGATAGATCAAGAAAAAGTACACTTGCTGAATATGGATTTAGATTACCTTCGTGTATGGATAATAGGCCATTAAAATTTGAAGAATGGGATTTAATGAGAACACAAACCATCTTTGTTTCAGCAACCCCAGGACCGTGGGAACTAGAGCAGACAAAAGGTAAATACATAGACCAAGTTATTAGACCCACTGGATTAATTGATCCAGAGGTAGAGGTAAGACCAGCAAAAAATCAGGTAGATGATTTAATGCATGAGTGTAAAAAAGTTGTTGAAAAGAATTATAGAGTTCTAGTTACCACTTTAACAAAAAAAATGGCAGAGGATTTGACTGAGTATCTCCATGAGAATGGAATTAAAGTTAGGTATCTCCATTCAGATATTGACACACTTGAAAGGATAGAAATTATGCGGGATCTTCGCATGGGTGTTTTTGATGTTTTGGTTGGAATAAACTTATTAAGAGAAGGGCTTGATATACCTGAATGTGCATTGGTTGGTATTTTAGATGCAGATAAAGAAGGGTTTCTAAGATCTGAAACATCTTTAATTCAAACAATTGGAAGGGCTGCAAGAAATGTCGAAGGGAAAGTAATCTTATATGCAGATAAAGAAACAAAAAGTATTAAAAAAGCAATACTGGAAACAAAAAGAAGGAGAGAAATTCAATTAGATTATAACAAAAAAAATAAAATTGACGCTAAATCAATTAAAAAAGAAATAAGCGATATTTTAGAAAGTGTTTACGAAAAAGATTACGTAAAAATTAGTGAGGGATCAAATATAGGTGGCAATTTAAAAAAACACTTGAAGGGTTTAAATAAAAAAATGAAAGATGCTGCATCTAATTTAGAGTTTGAAGAAGCAGCTAAATTAAGAGATGAAATTAGAAAATTAGAAAGTACTGAACTTGAAATTACTTTAAATCCTAAAATAAGACAATATGATGTAAAAAATAAGCTTTATCCTAAAGGTAGATCCACTCTGGGAATGCCAGGAACAAAGGTAACTAAAAAAAGAGATAAAAAGTGGAAGCACAAAAAATAATAATTACTGGAGGGGCAACTAGAATTGGTGCCGCAATCGCTAGAAGTTTATCTGGAATTAATAAAGATATAGTCATTCATTATAACAAATCAAAATCGAAAGCTGAAGATTTAAAAAAAGAACTAATAAAAACAGGATCAAAGGTTTATCTTGTTAAGGGTGATTTGGGAAAAGAAAAAGATGTAAATAAGATAGTAAAATTTGCAAAATCGAAACTAAAATACTTTGATTGTTTGATAAATAATGCATCAATTTTTGAGAACGATAAACTAGAAAATTTCAATTCAAGTAGTTGGGAAAAACATTTATCTATTAATCTTAAAGCTCCAGCAATATTATCGAGAGAATTTGGAAAAAATATAAAAGGAAAAAATAACAACATAATAAACATAATTGATCAAAGAGTTTTTAAACTTACCCCATTTTTTTTTTCATATACTTTAAGTAAAACAGGTCTTTATACTTTAACTAAAACTAGTGCAATGAGTCTTGCGCCTCGTGTAAGAGTTAATGGAATAGCGCCTGGACCAACGATTAAAAATAAAAGACAATCAAAAGGTCACTTTAGAAGACAATACCTCTCAACCCTTTTAAAAAAACAAGTAGACGTGGAAGAAATATGTAGTGCTGTTGACTTTTTTATCAAAAATAGATCTATTACAGGGCAAGTAATTTCAATCGATAGTGGTCAAAGCTTAAACTGGCAAACGCCAGATGTCTTGAAAGGTAAGGAATGAAAAGAAGTAATTTAAAAATAGTAAAAATTAATAAAACTAAAAAGCTTTTTAATTATGAAAAAAAAGTTCTTATAAAAGAATTACTACTAGATCTTAAAATTGGGTATTTTGACTTTGAAAAAGAAAAAAAACAAAAGGTAAAATTTTCACTTGAAATAGATTATGTAGATAAAAAACCATCAAGTGATAAGGACATCAAATCAATTGTAAATTACGCAAAAGTTGTAAGATTAATTAAAAAACTTGTTAAAAAAAAACATTACAATTTTCTTGAAACATTGGCAGAAGATGTTTTTGACGAACTTTTTAAAGATAAAAGGATAGATAAAATAAGCCTTCAAATAGAAAAACTCGAGATAATGAGAGATTGCTCTTCTGTTGGAATACAAATCTCAAAAAAAAGAAGTCATGATTAGTTCTGAAATTGGAAAAGAAATCATAAAGAAAGAGTTGCCTTTAATTCCAAAACTTCCAGGTGTTTACAAAATGCTGAGTGATAAAGATCAAATTCTTTATGTTGGTAAAGCAAAAAACTTGCCTAACAGACTCAAAAGTTATGTATCGGAAAAAAATCATATTATTAGAACTGAGAGAATGCTATCCCAAACACGAAAAATTGAGATTACAACTACATCAAATGAAAGTGAAGCACTACTTCTTGAAGCTAATCTAATTAAAAAACACAAACCAAAGTTTAATATTTTACTAAGAGACGATAAATCTTTTCCATTTATTTTTATAGGAAATAAAGACAAGTGGTCTCAAATAAAAAGACATAGAGGTAAAAAAACTAAGGAAGGTTTTTATTTTGGTCCTTTTGCATCTGCCGGATCTGCTAACTGGACTATAAAAATGATCCAAAAAATATTCCATCTTAGAGTTTGTGATGATACTGTTTTTAAAAATAGAGAGCGACCTTGTATTTTATATCAGATCAAAAGATGCTCGGGTCCTTGTGTTGGTTATATTGATGAAAGTGAATACAAGAGAACAGTTGATGATGCTATTGAGTTTGTCTCCGGTAAATCAAGAAAGATACAAAAAAATTTATCCGATCAAATGGAAAAAGCTAGCGAGAGTCTTGATTTTGAGAAAGCAGGAATTTTAAGAGATAGAATAAAATCGCTTAACATAATTCAATCATCTCAAAGGATAAATGAAGCAAACTTAGTTGAAGCTGATGTCATAGCAGCATATAAAGAGTCTGGACAAACTTGTATACAAGTATTCTTTTACAGATCTAAACAAAATTGGGGTAATCAAGCTTTTTTTCCAAAACATGATCCTGATGAAAATTTAGGCAATATTTTAAATTCTTTTGTTTCACAATTTTATGAAAATAAAAGTGTCCCATCCTCAATTATTTTATCCCAAGAAATTAAAGAGAAAATTTTGATAGAACAGACGCTTTCACAAAAAGAGGGTAAACAAGTGAATATTTCAGTGGCAAAAAAAGGTTCTAAGTTAAAAGTAATTAATCAAGCAATTAAAAATGCAAAAGATAGTTTAAATAGAAAGCTTCATGAAACTCAAAATAACAGAGAGCTATTTGAGTCGGTTGTAGCTAAATTTAATTTAGAAACAAATATTAATCTTATTGAAGTTTACGACAATAGTCATATTCAAGGAACAAATAGTGTTGGAGCATTAATTTCTTATGGAGATGAGGGATTTATTAAAAAAAGATACAGGAAATTTAATATAAAAATGAAGAAAAATGAACAAGACGATTATGGTATGATGAAAGAAGTACTAACAAGAAGATTCAAAAAAGCAGTGCAAGAAAAAGAAGGTCATCTTTCATTTCCTGATCTTATTTTTGTTGATGGAGGAAAAGGTCAATATTCAGTAGCAAGAGAGACATTAAATGAACTTGGACTTCATGATATTCCATTAATAGCGATTGCTAAAGGGAAGTTTAGAAATAGTGGAAATGAAACTTTTTTTCATAATGGAAAAGAGTACAAGTTTTCAAAAAATGACCCTACTCTATTTTTTCTTCAAAGAATAAGGGACGAGTCTCACAGGTTTGCGATTAGCGCTCACAGAGCTAGAAGAAAAAAAGGTATAAGTAAATCTTTATTGGATCAAATAGAAGGTATAGGATCAATTAGAAAAAGAGCTTTGCTTAACCATTTTGGTTCAGCAAGAGCAGTGGAATCTGCAAGTTTGGACGAGATTAAGTCAGTGGAAGGAGTTGAGGAAAAAGTTGCAAAAAAGATATATAATTTCTTTCACGAATGAAAATTAAATTCCCTAATTACTTAACAATCGGCCGAATTATAATAGTGCCCTTTTTTGTTTTAGCATATTATTTACCAGGATTTTATGGGGATATTATACCATTTACTTTGTTTGTTGTTGCATCTTTCACTGATTTCTTAGACGGCTTACTTGCTAGACTATATAAAGAAGAATCAAAGCTTGGAGAACTTTTAGATCCTATCGCTGATAAAATCATTGTAGCAACTGCTTTGATTTTACTTGTAATGGATGGGACTATAAAAAATTACGAAGTAATAGCTGCAATAATTATTTTAACTCGAGAAATTTTAATTTCTGGTTTAAGAGAATTTTTAGCAAAAGGTCAGGTGAATTTACCTGTGTCGGGATTGGCCAAATTAAAAACATTTTTACAGATGTTTTCAATATCTTTACTTTTAACTGGAGAGACTGGAAATAAAATTTTTAATTTTCAAGATTATAACGCTCAAACTATTGGCATTATCTTATTATGGCTTTCAGCTTTTCTTACTTTATATACAGCTTATGACTATTTAAGAAAAGGTATTGATCATGCAATATCAGAAGACAACAAATAGTTAAGCTGCAATTTTTTTTCTAACGAAAGATTGATAACTATCTGATAAATCCATTATTGTTTTGCAAACTTTAAAAGAATAATTTGATATTTTCGAAACAGGTGTTACCTCTGCTGCAGTACCTGTTAGGAAGCATCCAACAAAATCCTTTAATTCGTTGGGTGAGATTTTTCTCTCAATAACTTTGATATTTTTAGATTTTGCAATTTCAATCACAGTTCTTCTGGTAATTCCATCTAAGAATGAATCTGGTACTGGAGTATGCAGTTCCCCTTTAGTATCCTTGAAAAAAATATTTGCACCAGTTGCTTCTGCAACATTTCCCTCGTGATCTAACATTAGAGAATCTGTATAGCCTTGTCTCTCTGCCTCGTGTTTTGACAAAGTGCAAATCATGTAAAGTCCTGAAGCTTTTGTATCCCATGGTATTGAGTCAGGAGAAGGTCTTCTCCAATTTGATATATTTAACTTAATACCTTCAGTTTTAAGTTTAGGATCAAAATAAGATCCCCACTCCCAAGTTGCAATAGCCACATGAATTTTTGTTTGTTGAGCCGAGATTGCCATCATTTCACTTCCTCTCCAAGCTACAGGTCTTACATAGCCATTTTTTACATTTTGAGCTGATACAATTTTTTTTGTTGCAATATTTATATCGCTCTCAGAATAAGGAATTTCAAAACCCATTCTTTTTGCAGAATAAAAGAATCTTGAAGTATGTTCCTCAAGTTTAAAAATATTTCCGTCATAAACTCTTTCGCCTTCAAATACACAACTTCCATAATGTAAACCATGACTTAAAACATGTAGCTTTACATCAGACCAATCAACTAAGTCTGAATTGTACCATATTTTACCGTCTCTTTTATCGTAAGGAATCATATTAAAAAGATTTATTTATAAAAAATATATTCCTATATATAATATGTCAATATAACTTACCAATTATGAAAAATCTTCTTTACCTAAAAGATGAACAATTAAAAGGTTTTATTGAAAAAATCTTTGTTGGTTACAGGGAAACATTTAACGATTCCAAAAAAGTACTTAGAAAATACAATTTAGGAACTGCTCATCATAAAGCTCTGCATTTGATATCATTTTATGATGGGATAACTATTACTCAATTACTTAACAAGCTAAACGTTACAAAACAAAGTTTAAATAGAGTTATAAATGATTTAAAAAAATTAAATTATCTAGAATTTAAAAAGGATGAAAAGGACACAAGAGTAAAACATATTTTTTTAAATGATAAAGGTAAGAAAATATTTGATGAAATTTTTTTATCCCAAAAAAAAAGGATTTATAAAGCATTACTTAACTCAAGTTCGAAAGAAGTGATAAATTTTGAAATAGTTTTAAAAAGAATAATCGATGGAAAGTTTTAAATCACATATTTTAGTAGTAGATGACGACGAAGGAATAAGGTCATTACTTAAACAATTTTTAAATGAAAATGGGTATCTAGTAAATACTGCCTCAAATGCATTGGAAGCAAAAGAAAAGATTTCAATAATAAAATTTGATCTTTTAGTCTTGGATATAATGATGCCTGGTAAAAGCGGGTTAGAATTTATTTCTGAAAATAAAAATAATTTAAATGCACCAATTATTTTGCTTACAGCTAAAGGAGAAGCGAGTGAAAGAGTTGAAGGGTTAGAAACAGGTGCAGATGATTATTTGCCCAAACCTTTTGAGCCTAAGGAACTTTTATTAAGGATTAATAATATCTTAAAAAAAACCAAAAAAGTTAATCTTAAACATGTCCTTGAATTCGGCTCAATTAAAATAGATTTAAATAAGTTGATGATTACCAATCAAAATAGTAATTTTAAAATTAACAATACTGAAAAAACTATTTTAGAAAAAATGATAAATAATCCTGGTAAAGTATTTTCAAGAATTGATATTGGTAATTTAATTAAAATCGATAAAGAAAGATCAATTGATGTAATTATTACTAGGCTCAGAAAAAAAATTGAGACAAATCCAAAAAATCCAAAATATTTACAAACAATTAGAGGTTCGGGCTATGTTCTCTGGGTTGAGTAGTTATATCAAAAAGTTACTTCCAAAAAGACTTTTTTATAGAGCATTACTAATTGTAGCTACACCAATAATAATATTACAAATTATTATATCGATTGTTTTTTTTGATAGCCTTTGGATTAAAACTAATAAAGGAATGACCAGGGCTTTAGTAGGTGAAATTAAATTTTTTATAGATGCGTACGAAAATGAGGAATATGAAAAAGACAATTTGATTAAACTATTTAAAGAACATCATAATTTTAATGTGAAGTTTCAGACATTTGGGGATATTCCAGAAACAGATATGGAAAGATGGTTTAGTCCCATGGATAGAACTCTGAGAAGAGAATTGAAAAATAAATTTAATAATTATTGGTTTGATACAACTACGTATAAAGAATTAATTGAGTTGAAGATTGAATATCTTAATGGTTATTTTGAATTTTTAATTCCAAAGAATAGAGTCACTAATACATCAGCCAGATTATTTGCGTTATGGATAACATTCCCAGCATTTTTGCTAATTACAATTGCTTTAATCTTCTTAAAAAATCAAACTCGTCCAATAATTAATTTAGCAAAAGCATCAGAAAAATTTGGCAGAGGTGAAGATGTTGAGGAGTTTAGACCTTCTGGTGCTCTGGAGATAAGACAAGCTGGTTTTGAGTTTGAAAGAATGAGAAAAAGAATATTGAGACACTTAAACCAAAGATCTGAAATGCTTTCAGGTATAAGCCATGACTTGAGAACTCCACTCACTAGAATTAAACTTCAACTTGCTCTAATAAAAGACGAAAAAATTTCAAGTAAATTATCTGAAGATGTGGAGGATATGGAAAAAATGTTAAATGAATACCTTCAATTTACTAGCTCTACATCATCTGAAAAAACTGAACTTTTTGATATTTCAAAATTACTTAATCATTCAATAATGAAATATGAGAATAACAATATTACTTCTAATATAGAGCAAGAGATTTTTTTTAATGGAAGAAAAAGTTTAATAAATAGATGCATAGATAACTTAATTAATAATTCCCTTAAATACTCAAATAAAGTTTTGGTAAATTTAAAAAAGATTCATAAAAGCTTGATAATTACTGTTGATGACGACGGTCCTGGAATAGCTGAAAGTGAATATGAAAACGTTTTTAAACCATTTTACAAAATAAATAAAGGAAGAGGTGATTCTAAGTCTAGTGTTGGCTTAGGTTTATCAATCTCATCAGATGTAGTGAGATCCCACGGGGGTAGTATTACATTAGATAAATCTAGTCTTGGCGGTTTAAGGGTTAAGATCTCTTTGCCTTTTTAATTTTTTTAGGCTTTAAAATTTTGATTTCCTTTTCTAATTTTTCTATTCGTTTCTTTAATACCTCAGTTTCCTCTTTTGTAGAAATCTTCATTCTTAAAACAATTTCATCCCTTTGAGATCTTACAATATTCAAGATTTCTTCGCTTAAATCTTTATAAGATATAATTCCTTGTTCAAATAATTTTGCAAATTTTTCAATGATAAATTTAGACTTTGACATATTTTTTTTTTTTACGATAGTATATCTTATATTTCATTTTTATAATGTTTGTAAATAATCTAGATCCTGTCGCGTTTGAATTTTTATCCTTTCAAATAAGGTGGTATTCATTAGCATATATTTTTGGTTTTTTGATAGGTTGGTTTTATATCAAAAATTTCTTAAGTAAAGATTTGAGGGAAAAAACTTTAGTCGACGATTTTATCACTTATCTAATTTTAGGAGTAATTATTGGCGGTAGGCTAGGTTACGTAATTTTTTACAATTTTTTTTATTATTTAAGTCATCCTTTTGAAATATTTTTTATTTGGCAAGGTGGTATGTCTTTCCATGGTGGCTTGCTGGGTGTTTGCCTAGCCACTTATATATTTACTCAAAAATATAATTTAAATTTTTTTAGATATACAGATTTGGTGTCCCTTGTGGCACCGATAGGAATTTTTTTAGGTAGGGTTGCAAATTTTATAAATTCTGAGCTTTACGGCAGAGAAACTGATTTTATTTTTTCAGTTAATTTTAATAAGGTAGATAATCTTTTTAGACATCCTTCGCAATTATACGAAAGTTTTTTTGAAGGTATTGTTTTGTTCATAATTCTAAATTTCCTTTGGAAAAAATTTTCAGAAATTCCTGGAGTAATATCGTCACTATTTTTAATTTTTTATTCTCTTTTTAGATTTATAATTGAGTTTACAAGGGAGCCCGATGCTCATCTAGGTATCTTAATGAATATTTTTACATATGGTCAAATGTTATCAATTGCATTTTTTATTTCTGGAGTAATACTTTTTAAATTTGTAAAAAAATGATCACTAAGGCTCAATCATTAGACAATTTTATTGATAAATCTCTTTATGAAAAAAATAAAGGTTATTATCAAAGAAAAGTGGAATTTGGTCGAAGAGGAGATTTTATTACATCTCCGGGAATTTCAAAACTTTTTTCTGAAATGATTGCTATTTGGGTTGTATCATTTTGGGAAAATTTAAATAAACCAGAAAAAATCAATTTAGTAGAATTGGGGGCAGGAAATGGGGAGCTCATAGAAGTCTTAATTAATACATTAAATAAATTAGAAATTGTAAAAGATAAATTCAAATTTTTTATTTTTGAAAAAAGCGTGTCTCTTAAAAAATTACAAAAAAAAAAGTTTTCAAAAAGTGTTAAGTGGTTGGATAATTTTGATAAATTACCAAATTTTCCAACTATATTTTTGGCCAACGAATTTTTTGATGCTTTGCCAATAAAGCAGTTTATTAAAATAAACGAAGATTGGTATGAAAATTATGTATTATTAAATAAAAGTGGAAAATTCTCTCTTGAGAAGAAAAAAGTCACTAAAAAAAAGATGGAGAAAATTTTTAATCAAGGGATCGATAAAAATCAAAATTTTATAGAATTTTCACCTTTAATGGTCAAATATCTAAAAAGTATTTGTAAAAAAATCAAATCTTCTGCGGGGGGTATTTTATTAATTGATTATGGTACCTCTGACAAAAAAATGTACGATAGTTTACAAGGGATTAAAAATCATAAAAAAGTAAATATTTTTGATGACTACCAAAACATTGATATAACTCATCATATAAATTTTAACTTTATCAGACAAATTGTTAATTTAAATGGATTAAAAGTTGGTGGTATTACTAATCAAGGAAGTTTTTTAAAAAACATGGGAATAGATTTAAGAGCTGAAATATTATCAAAAAAAATGAGTTTCCTAAAAAAAACAGATCTTTACACAAGAATAAGAAGGCTAACTCACAAAGATGAGATGGGTGAATTGTTTAAAGTAATGTTCGTAACTACGAAGGATAATAATTTTAAGACAGGATTTAATGACATTAAAATCTAAAAAATTAGTAAAGTTTAAAAATGTTTCACATGGTTTTTTTGGAAAAAAAGGAGGAGTATCAAATGGAATTTATAGTGCCTTAAATTGTGGCCCTGGTTCTAATGATAAAATTTCTAATGTTAAAAAAAATTTAAAAATTGTTTCAAAAAAGTTTAAAGTTTCTCCAAAAAACCTAATATTGCTTAAACAAACACATAGTAACAAATGTCACTTTATTCTTAAAAGACCCTCAAAAAAACTTATCGGAGATGGCTTGATTACAACAAAGAAAAATTTAGCTTTAGGTATTTTAACTGCTGATTGTGCTCCAGTTCTTATTTATGACAAAAAATTGCCAATGATTGCAGCTATACATGTTGGCTGGAAGGGTGCTTTTAAAAATATTCTAAAAAAGTGTATAAAATTTATGATTAAAAAAGGCTCTAAAAACCAAAATATTTCTGCAGTCATAGGTCCATCAATATTTAGGGAAAACTATGAAGTAAAAAGGAATTTTATGAGAAAATTTTTAAACCTTAATAGTCAAAATCGTAAATTTTTTTACTTAAAAAAAACTAAAATTTTTTTTAATTTGAAAGAATTTATCAAATCTCAGTTAAGATCATTAAAGATTAACAATATAGATATAATTAACAAAGATACTTTCAAAAATAGTAGTGAATTCTTTAGTGCTAGGAGAGCTTTAAAAAATAAAGAGAACGATTATGGTAGAAATATATCTATAATTATGCTTAAATAACCTTTTTCTAAAAAATGAAACTTCTCACAGGGAACAGCAATAAAAATCTCAGTTCGAAAATTGCAAAATATCTTAAAGAAAAACTTGTAAATTCTAATATAAGGAAATTTAAAGACGGTGAAATTTATGTAGAGATAAATGAAAATATAAGAGGTAATAATATTTTTTTCATTCAGTCAGTATCGTCCCCAGCAAATGACAATTTAATGGAGATGTTGCTTTGCATAGATGCTCTTAAAAGGTCATCTGCTAAAAATATCACGGCAGTGATTCCTTATTTTGGTTACGCAAGACAAGATAGAAAAGTGGTGCCTAGAACTTCAATTTCTGCAAAACTAGTTTCAAATTTAATTACAAAAGCAGGGGCTGATAGAGTTGTCACTGTAGATTTGCATGCTGGTCAAATTCAAGGTTTTTTTGATATTCCGGTAGATAACCTTTTTACAACACCGTTATTTGCAAGACATATTAAGAAAAAAATTAAAAGTAAAAATATAATTTGTGTTGCGCCTGACGTCGGAGGAGTTGAACGAACAAGAGCCCTAGGAAGAAATTTAAATGTAGGACTTGCAATTATTGACAAAAGAAGACCAAAGCCTGGTCAATCTCAAGTCATGAATGTAATTGGAGACGTGAAAGGAAAAACTTGCATAATAAATGATGACATAATTGACTCTGGTGGAACAATCATAAATGCTGCTAAGGCTCTTAAACAAAGAGGTGCAAAAGACGTTTATGTTTATATTACTCACGGTGTTTTAAGTGGGGATGCTGTGAAAGCTATTAAAAATTCTCCAATCAAAAAACTTGTTATTACAGACACAATTAATAATGAGAATAAAGTAAGATCAGCAAAAAATATTGAAATTTTGTCAATATCTAACTTAATGGGTGAAGCAATTAGAAGAATATCAAATTCTACATCTGTTTCATTTTTGTTTAAATAATTTACTTGTTTTATTAACTAACTTGAGTTAAAACGCTTTTTCTCTATGAATACGATTGATGCAAGTTTAAGAAATACTAAAACTTCTGGTGAAGTAAATAAACTTAGATCAGAAGGTAATGTTCCTGGTATAGTCTATGGTGGAAAATCTGAAACTCAAAAAATATCTATTTCAAAAAAATTATTGAAAAATCTTATTGAGAAAGAGAACTTTTTATCAAGTATATTAAATTTGAAAATTGATGGCAAAGATGAAAATGTTTTACCTAAAGAAATTTCTTACGATATATTAACTGATGATCCAATCCATATTGACTTTTTAAGAATCGTAAAAGGTTCAAGCGTCATAATTGAAATACCCGTAAATTTTATTAATACAGAAAAATCTCCTGGTTTGAAAAGAGGTGGTGTATTAAATATAGTTCGTAGAAAAGTTGAGCTTAAATGTCCATCTGAAAATATTCCAAGTGAACTTGTTGTTGATTTAGATGGAGTTGATATAGGACATTCTTTTAAAATTTCTTCAATTAAACTTCCTGAAAATGTTGAACCAACTATTCGTGGTAGAGACTTTGTGATCGCAACTGTAGCAGCACCAACAGTTATTAAAGAACCGGAAAAACCAGCAGAGACAGAAGAAGGAGCAGAAGGTGCGGAGGCAGCTGCTGCAACTGGTGAAGGAGCTGCAGAAACTGGTGATGCAAAAGATGCTAAAGGGGCTGAGGGTGAGAAAAAAGAAGCTGATAAAAAAGAGGACCCAAAAAAAGGTCAGCCTGAAAAAAAATAATTTACAATTGAAGAATTTAATTAAATAATGTTACTTTTTGTTGGACTAGGAAATCCTACACCGAATTCTGAAAATAATAGACATAACATCGGTTTTAAAATTATTGATGCAATAAATAATAAATTTAAATTATCAAAACAAAAACCAAAATTTAAAGGACTTCTTACAACTGGAAGTATCAATAATAAAAAAGTTTATGCAATAAAACCTCTAACCTTTATGAATAATTCAGGAATATGTATCAGAGAATTAATGGAGTACTTTAAAATTGATGCGGAGGATGTAATTGTTTTCCATGATGATTTAGATATTGATTTTGGAAAAGTTAAAGCAAAATTTGGGGGATCAGATGCAGGTCATAATGGTATTGCCTCAATTGATAAGTTTATAGGAAAAGAATATTCAAGAGTTCGAATTGGTATTGGCAAACCAAAAAATAACATAGCAGTAAATGACCACGTCCTGAAAGATTTTGACGAAGATGAAAAAACAGAACTTGAATCAATAAAAGAAAATATCACAGATAATTTATCAATTCTCATTGAAAAAAAACTGGACTTATTTTCAAGTACCGTAAACAATAAATAATTAAATGGGTTTTAAATGCGGTATCGTAGGTTTGCCTAATGTTGGAAAATCAACTTTATTTAACGCATTAACAAATTCTACCAAAGCACTTTCTGGAAATTTTCCTTTTTGCACAATTGAACCTAATGTTGGCATGGTGCCTGTTGTAGACACAAGGCTCGATAAACTTGTTCAGATTTCAAAATCCAAAAAAAAAATTTATACAAGTATTACTTTTGTGGACATCGCAGGACTAGTAAAAGGAGCCTCGAAAGGTGAAGGTTTAGGAAATAAATTTTTATCCCATATAAGAGAAGTTGATGCGATTATACATCTTTTAAGATGTTTCGACTCAACTGATATTCAAAACGTTAATCCTAACGTTGATCCAATTAGAGATTTAGAAATTATAGAGACTGAAATGAAATTAGCAGATTTAGAGTCAATTCAAAAAAGAATTGATAAAAAAAATAAAAAAAATTTAAATGAAAAAGAATTTGAATTACTTAATCAAGCATTAGAATTAATTAATAATGATAAGCCAGTTGATAACTTAAAGCAGAATTTCGATAAAAATGAGATAGCCTCTTCTGGTCTTCTCTCATTAAAACCAAAGTTATACGTATGCAATGTTGATGAAGACAGTATACAAAATGGTAATAGATATACTGAACAAGTAAAAAAATCTGTAAATATGGAAAATATTTTAATTATATCAGCTGATATCGAAAACCAAATTAATCAATTAAATAATGATGAAAAAGAAAATTTTATGAAAGTTATGGGAATTAAAACAACAGGTTTAAATAACCTAATTAATAAAGGTTATAAATTGTTAGAATTAAATACTTTTTTTACGTCAGGCCCTGAAGAAAGTAGAGCTTGGACAATTGAAAAAAATAGTTTAGCGCCCACTGCTGCAGGAAAAATTCATACAGATTTTGAAAAAGGTTTTATTAGAGCGGAAACTATTTCGTATGATGATTTCTTAGATAATGATGGTTGGGTCAATTCTAAAAATAATGGTAAAATGAGGTTAGAGGGAAAGGATTATATTGTAAAAGACGGTGATATTTTAAACATTCGTTTCAACTCTTGACCATATTTTTTTCATACTAAAATAGACTAGCACAGTAAGTATGATTAAATAAACAATTGCTCTAAATCCTGTTTTGTGCCTTTGCTCTAAATGAGGTTCTGCAGTCCACATAAGAAAGCTTGTAACATCTTTTGCCATTTGTTCTTCAGTCGCATTTGTCCCGTCAGAATATTCTACAAGACCATCAGAAAGTTGTTTAGGCATCTTAATTTTGTTTCCATACATGTATTTGTTGTAATAAACCCCATCATCTAGTTTTATATTTTCTGGTGGGTCTACATAGCCTAGTAAAACTGAGTATATATAATCTGCTCCGCCTGCTCTTGCCTTCACTAAAACAGACATATCTGGTGGATAGGCACCTCCATTAGCAGATTTGGCCTCCTCTTCATTGCTGTATGGCATCACAAATTTATCAGAAAGTTTCGCTGGTCTTGTAAACATTTCACCGTCTTGATTTGGGCCATCAGTAATTTCAAAACTTGCAGCGATGGCTTTTGCTTCTTTAACAGAGAATTCTGGACCGCCTTTTTCAGATAAATTTCTATATGAAACGTATTTTAAAGAGTGACAAGAAGCACAGACTTCATTGTAAACTTGGTAGCCTCTTTGAAGGGAAGCTCTATCGAATTTACCGAATGGACCTTTGAAAGACCAATCAGTTGTTAACAATTTACTTGTATTTTCTGCTGATATTGAACTTACAAAATATGTATTCAGAACTATAAAAAAAAAAAGAATTTTAAATATTCTTTGCACTATAATTTCTCTTTTCTTATGTCGGTATTCTTTGCCATTGCGAGATCTGCCGATCCTCCTAAAACTGGACTAGTAATACTTAGAGGTAAAGGTGTCGTTTTTTCAATTTTACCTAAAATTGGGAGTATCAATAAAAAATGTAAAAAGTAATATGTAGTAGCTACTCTTGCAATTAATAAATATAATCCCTCAGCAGGCATTGCTCCTACATAACCTAATATTAAAACATCGATTACAAGTATCCAGTAAAATTGTTTATATAGAGGTCTAAATACTGCTGACCTTACTTTTGAAGTGTCTAACCACGGTAATGCCGCTAAAATAAATATCGCTGATAACATTGCAACAACTCCTAAAAGCTTATCAGGAATTGATCTTAGGATTGCGTAAAATGGTAACAAATACCACTCTGGTACAATATGAGCTGGGGTTACTAACGGGTTCGCTTCTATATAATTGTCTGCATGTCCAAGAATGTTTGGAGAGTAAAATACAAAGAAGGCAAATACAATCATAAATAAAAGTAATGCAAATAAATCTTTAATTACTATGTATGGATGGAAAGGCACAGTATCTTTTGAGGGCTTTTGAATATCTATACCAACTGGATTATTATTACCTGGAACATGAAGTGCCCATATGTGTAAAACAACCAGACCCAAAATCAAAAAAGGTATAAGATAGTGTAGTGTAAAAAATCTTGTCAATGTTGGATTGTCAACCGAGTAACCGCCCCACAACCATGTTGTTATACTTTCGCCCACTAAAGGAATAGCACTAAACAAATTAGTAATAACTGTAGCTCCCCAAAAACTCATTTGTCCCCAAGGTAATACATAACCCATAAACGCTGCAGCCATCATTAATAAGTAAATCATAATTCCCAAAATCCATA
The DNA here is from genome assembly GCA_902599605.1 of uncultured Pelagibacteraceae bacterium. Lineage (GTDB taxonomy): Bacteria > Pseudomonadota > Alphaproteobacteria > Pelagibacterales > Pelagibacteraceae > Pelagibacter. Next base: position 33,820 of record CACKFV010000004.1, on the reverse strand, counting down.
TAATTTCTCTTGGGGCTTTATAAGACCCATAAAACAAAGATCTAAATATGTGAATGTAAACTGCTAGGAAAAACATTGAAGCTCCGTTTGCATGAATATATCTTATAAGCCATCCATAGTTTACGTCTCTCATAATGTGTTCAACGCTACTAAAAGCTAAGTCTGCATGAGCTATGTAATGCATAGCCAAAACAAGACCTGTTATAATTTGAGTAATTAAACAAAATGTTAAAATGCCCCCAAACGTCCACCAATAGTTTAAATTTTTAGGTGTCGGGTAATCTGTTAAATGATTTGCTAGTGTAAGCAAAGGTAATCTATCATTAAACCATTTTCCAAATTTTGATGAAGGAGTGTAATTGTGATCGCTCATTTTAACCTATCTTAATTGTATTACTATTTACAAATTCGTATTTTGGAATTTCTAAATTGGTTGGGGCCGGACCTTTTCTTATTCTTCCTGCTGTATCATAATGAGAACCATGACATGGGCAAAACCAACCACCATATTCCCCTTTATCTGCTAATGGCACACATCCTAAGTGAGTGCAAACTCCTAACATAACTAACCACTCCGGATTTTGCGCTCTATCCTCATCTTTTTCAGGATGTTTCAAATCAGAAATTTTTACGTTTCTTGCTTCGCTAATTTCATTTTCTGTTCTTCGCTTTATAAACACTGGTTTGCCTCTCCATAAAACAGTAATTGACTGACCTGGCTGCAAACTACTTACATCTACTTCTGTGCTAGCAAGAGCCTTAACCGAGGCATCTGGATTCATTTGATCAATTAAAGGCCACGCGGCAGCTCCTGCACCAACTGCTCCTACGGCAGCAGTAGCTGTAAAAATAAAGTCTCTTCTATTAGGTTTTTTTTTGTCCGACATTAATACTTAATTTATTTATTATATGATTTCATATAATATAAAAGTGGAATTTTTCTATAGCAAGAATGACACATAATAACCCAAAATTAACAGCTAAAATTGCTCTCTATCAGCCTGACATTCCTCAAAATACTGCATCCATAATAAGAACTTGCTCATGTTTGGGTGTAAAATTGGAGATTATTGAACCATGTGGCTTCACTTTTCATGACAAGCGTTTTAGAAGAGTGGTAATGGACTATTTAGATGAAAAAATGATTAAAATTTACGAGAATTCAGATCAATTTTTTGAATCAAAGAAAAACTCAAGAGTAGTACTCATGACTACAAAAGCTAAAGATTCGTTCAAATTATTTAAAATAAAAAAAAATGATACTTTTTTATTTGGTAGAGAAAGTATGGGTGTACCAAAAAATATTCATCATAAGGTAGATAAAAGAATAAAAATACCTATTCTTAAAAAAAAAAGATCACTAAACTTATCGACCACTGTATCTATGGTGGTGTCAAAATTAATATTATAATCAAATTAATCTATGGAAAAAAATATTAGAAAAAAGTTAGCGCGAAATTGGTTTTTAACAATTCAAGAATTAATTTGTCACGAAATTGAGAATATTGAAAATGGATCTTCATATTTTAAAACAAATGTATGGTCTAGAAGCGAAACAAAAGATGAAGGCGGTGGAAAATCAAAGCTTCTTAAAAACGGAAATGTTTTTGAGAAAGTAGGTGTAAATTTTTCTGAGGTATATGGAAATTTTTCAAATGAATTTAAAAAAAAAATACCTAGATTTAATAACAGTAAAAATTTTTGGGCATCGGGAATATCAATTGTAATGCATATGAAAAATCCTTATATCCCAGCAATGCATTTTAATACGAGATACATAATTACTGATCATGGATGGTTTGGTGGAGGGATGGATTTTACACCCTGCTTTAAAGACTCAGCGCTAGAAAAAATTGTTGAGAAAAAATTAAAAATGATGTGTAACAAACATGGCAAAAATTATTATAAAAAATATAAAAAATGGTGTGATGATTATTTTTATTTACATCATAGAAATGAACCTAGAGGAATTGGGGGAATATTTTTTGATTATAAGAAAGAAAATTGGGATAGAGATTTTGCTTTTGTAAGAGACGTAGGTATAACTTTTTCATATTTATTTAAAGAAATAATTGCAAAGAAATTTAAAAAAAGATGGAAAAAAAAGGACAAACTAATCCAAAATAAAAAAAGAGGTAGGTACGTTGAATTTAATTTGCTACATGATAGAGGTACAAAATTTGGATTACAAACAGGAGGAAATGTCGAAGCTATTTTGATGTCTTTACCTCCTACAGCTAATTGGGAATAAATTAACTTATGAAAGAACCAATAACAGTTAACGGACTAACTAAACTTAAAGAGGAATTAGTTTTTTTAAAAGAAAAAAAAAGGCCAGAAATAGTATCTGCTATTTCAGAAGCTAGATCACATGGTGATTTAAAAGAAAATGCTGAATATCACGCAGCAAAAGAACAGCAGTCACATAACGAAGGTCGTATTCAACAAATTGAAGATATTATTGCAAGAGCGAATGTTATTGACGTGACTAAAATAGAAAATCTTGGAAAGGTAATATTTGGTTCGACTGTTTACTTAAAAGATTTAGACTCGAACGAAAAATTAACATATAGAATTGTTGGCAAAGACGAGGCTGATCTTAAAAAAAACTTAATTTTTTTTCAATCACCAATAGGAAAAGGTTTAATAGGAAAAAATAAAAACGATTTAGTTGAAATAAAAACTCCTTCTGGTGAAAAAAATTTTGAAATTGAAGACGTCAAATATCTTTAATTAAGAACAATTTTCTTAATTTCTTCTTTAGAGATTTTAAAATCATTATTAACCCAAAGTGTCTCTAGTTCTTTAAGTTTTTTCCCCATTTTTTTTCCAGGTTTATAATCAAAATTTTTAATCAAAAAATCGGCATTATAGGGAAATTTTGGTGAATCAGTTTTTTTAGTAATTTTAATCAGATCATTGAGTGTTTTCTCATTTTTATGAAAAATTAATAATTGCAAAGTTATAAGATCTAAAAGGCTATCTTTTTCTCCAAAATATATTCTTTTTTTCAACTCTCTATCAAAAAAACTTTTCTCTAAACTCATTTGATAATTATCGTGAATATAAAGAAGTCTCTGTTTATCTTGGTTAGAAAAGTTGAACTTATAGATTATATAATTAATACTATTTAAATCTTTGATCATCATAGCACTTAACAATACAATGAAATTCTTGTTTAATTGTATATCCTCAATAAGAAGTTTGTTTTTATCAGTTAAAAATGAAGTATTGTTTAAACTTGGGAAAACAAGTTCAAGAATTTCTTTTGAAAAATCGTCCTTTTTTAGATTTATGAACCCTTTGGAAAAAATGATCTTTTTTAATTCATCTATTAATCTTTCTTTCGAGATTTTAAGCAAGCCATCTAAATTTTGTTTGATAATTTTTTTTATTTTTGGCTCGTGATCTTTTTTTGAATAGTTTAAGAAAAATCTTATGTATCTGAGTATTCTAAGGTAATCTTCTTTGATGCGTTTTGACGGATCTCCAATAAACGTGACACAACCATTTTCTAAATCTTTTCTTCCATTAAAGGGATCAAACACCTCACCATAAATATTCGAGTATATTGAGTTAAAGGTAAAGTCCCTTCTCTCCGCATCTTCTCTCCAATCTTTTGAAAATAATACTTTCGCGTGCCTTCCATCGGTAGATATGTCCTTCCTTAAAGATGTAATCTCAAATTTTTTGTCTTCAATAATTGCAGTTATTGTACCATGATTTTTTCCAGTTTCATAAAAGGAAATATTATTTTTCTTTAACGATAGTATAACTTCGTCAGGATTTATGTTTGTTGCCAAATCAACATCATCCACAAGCTCATGGCAAAAAATCTTTCTAACACATCCTCCTACATAATAAACATCACTTTCATCTGAAAAAGACTTAATTGCATCAAATATTTTTTTTACTGGAAAATTTTTCTGAATATCCAATGTATTCTTTTTAAATAAATCGTTTTTACTGTAGTTAAAAAAGTTATTAATTAATTTAAACATAACTGGCTGGGGCGCTAGGATTCGAACCTAGGAATGGCGGTACCAAAAACCGCTGCCTTACCACTTGGCTACGCCCCAAAATTAAATTCTTATAACACAACTAATCGAAAATTATATAGTTTTAGACATTACAGACCAATATTTTTTGTATTTATTGGTGAATAATTTAGACGCATTTAGTAAGTTTTTTTTAGACTTACAATAGGCAACAAAGCTAGAACCAGATCCTGTCATTCTTACAAATTCTATCCCTTCTAAGCTTTTCAAAAAAAATAGTGGTTTGCTAATATTTCTAAATTTTTTTAATACAATTGGCTCCAAATCATTCTTTTTATTATTGAATTTAAGCAAATTTTTTTTATTTGAAGGTATTTTCTTTGAAAAATTTTTAAATTTTGAAAAAATATGTTTTGTAGAACATCCAATTTTTGGTTTAAAAATAAGCAAATGATAACTCAATCCTTTTTTTAATGATTGAATTGAATTGTTTGAGTTCAAAAAAATTGGACCCTTATATAACCCAATTTTTACATCTTTACCAACCATCTCACAAACCTCTAAAATTCTTTTTTTATTTAAAATTACAATTTTTCTTTTTAAAAAAAAATTTAGAATTGAGGCAGCATTCATGGAGCCCCCTCCCATACCTGACTTTTGAGGAATATTTTTGGTCACTTTTATATAATATTTTTTTTTAATTAATCCTTTCTGGTCCAAAATTTTAAGTAAAGTAGAAATAGAATTTTTTTTACTTATTCCTTTAGAGAATTTTCCATCAAATTTTATAAAATGTTTTTTACGATTAATTGTCGATATTTCTATTCTATCATGTAGGTCAATAAAGCTAAAAAGAGATTGAATTCTATGAAATTTTTTTTTTTTTGAAACTACGTTTAAAAAAAGATTAATTTTTGCAAAAGACTTTATTACTTTTCTGTGCATGTAAAATTTAGATTTTTTCTATACCATAAATAATCTTTTTTTTAACATCAATTTTCATTTCATCGTCCGTTTCTTCTAAATTTAATACATTGTTCCAAAAATATCTTGCTTGTATTTTTCTATTTAACATCCAAAGTATGTCCCCGTAATGATCATTCACTATCGGATCATATGGCATTAATTCTACAGCTTTCTTCAAATATTTTTCTGCATTCTCAAAATCGTTTATTAAATAATATCCCCATCCCAAAGAGTCGGTTATATAAGGATCGTTCTTTCTTAAATCATATGCTTCTTTTAACATTTCCATTGAAAGTTCAATTTTATAGTTTCTCTCTAACCAACTATATGCAAGGTAATTTAATACGTAAGGATTTTCTCGAGTAATATTTAAAGACTCTAACAAATCTTTGTCAGCAGTTTCGTAATCTCCAATTCTTTCAAAGCTGCCTCCCCGCCTGTATAAAATATCAGCATAAGCTTTTGATCCGTTGTCTAACAAGTTTAATAATTTAGAGTAAATCTTTATCGCCTCGTCATATTTTTCAAAACTTTTGTAAATTCCACCCATGTCATACAAAATTTTTATATTATTAGTTTTTAATCCATCAAATTTTTTTTCTAAAAAATTGAGTGCTGCTGTTTCATTTCCCTGTTTTTTGATAATTGAAGATTTTTTTTTATTTTTATACCAACTAAAAATAAGATCTTCCTCTGAAATAAAATTTAATGATTTTAAAGCTAAATCGAATTTTTTATTACGTATATAATTTTCAGCTAATAAACTATTATTAAAATTAAATTCAGGATTTAGATAATTTGATAAATGAATATAAAAATTTGACTTTTTATAAAGTTCTTGTGAAGAATATAAGTTAGAAATCAAAAACAAGAACTCAGATATAATATGATGTTCATTTTTACATGAGAACGCTGAAGTAATTTTGTCAAATCTTTTATTTTCAATCCACTGTTTTGCTTGAGCAATTAAAATGCTGCTACTCGTATAATCAATCTTATTCTGTAACTCGTTTATTTTATTAAAATCTTTGATTTGAGCTAAATAATTAATGTAGAAAAAAATATACCTTGAAAAATCCTCAGTATCTTTAATTACAAGCTCTTCAAATAAAAGATCTGTGTTCTCTTTGCCTAAGTAACAAGACTGAAAAATCTTTTTTATTTTATCTATTTCACCGAACTGGACATCTTCGTTTTTGTCCATCTTTTTAAATATGATTGTATCTAGATAGTTTTTTAATGTCTCTTTGATGATAAGCTCAAGAGTATCAAGCGGAACTTCATCCATTTTCTCCAAGGTTAACATCGCATTTGAAAAATCTTTTTTGTTTATCGAATTTAGAGCTAACAGTACTTTTGCCTCAAAAAAATTTGTTTCGTTAGCTTTTAATTGAATAGCTTTATTAAAAGCGATATCAATTTTATTGTTTAGAACTAATGAGATAAGATAGTTTTCCAAATAACTCTCATGAGTTTTAATAAGACTTTTCGTATTATTTAAATATTTTAACGAATCTTTATCGTCTTGATTGTTAATGGATATTATTGCTGAAAAATAATTTGATAAATACTTGTGGTTGAATTCAATATTTTCAGTTGTTTTAGCGTAGGAAAAAGTTTGATATAAAAAAATTATTAAAAAAAAACAAATTTTTTTCATACTTAAAGAATATGATTTTTTTTTTTAAATAAAAGAAATAAAATGCAAAAATTCGACTTTATCAAATCTACTTTTGACTTTTCAAATGCTCCTATTAAAAGATTTGTTGAAATCGAAAAAAAGGAGGATTTACTTAAAAAACTTAAGGACGAAATCTCTAATATTGAAAATTGCACTCTAAAAAATAATTCAAACAATTTAGTTTTTGCTGATGGTGATCATGACAGTAGTATTATGTTGATAGGTGAAGGCCCTGGTCAAAAAGAAGATGAACAGGGAAAACCTTTTGTGGGCGACGCAGGCTTACTTTTGAATAAAATGTTAGCTGCAATAAATATTAAACGAAATAAAGTTTATGTAACAAATATAGTAAATTACAGACCACCTGAAAATAGAAAACCTAATGAAGTTGAGATTAATACTTATGCTCCTTTTATAAAAAAACATATTTCAATTATAAACCCCAAGTTAATAATATTATTGGGAAGCACTGCTATGGAGGCTTTTTTCGGAAATAAGGAAAAAATTTCTAAATCAAGAGGATTTTGGAAAGAACTAATTATTAATAATAAAACTTATTTAACTATGGTTACCTTCCACCCTGCTTATTTGTTAAGACAGCCAGATCAAAAAAAATTTTCTTGGGCAGATTTAAAAGAAATAAGAAATAAAATTGAGGAATTGAAAATTGGAATATAAATCTCAAAAAAGTGTAGCTGGGGTAGATGAGGTCGGTAGAGGTAGTCTTATTGGACCTGTATATGCAGCGGCAGTAGTTTTTAAAAAAGGTTTTGATAAAAAGAGGGTAAAAGACTCAAAAAAATTATCTCCTAAGAAGAGAGAATTTTTGGAAAATTACATAAAAAAAAATTCTTATTGGGCTATTGGGACTGCTTCAAAGAAAGAAATTGAAAAAATTAATATTTTAAATGCATCTCTTTTGGCGATGAAAAGATCAATTTTAAAATTAAAATTCAAACCACAAATAGTAAAAGTTGATGGAAATAAAAAACCTAATATTAATAAATTAAATATAAAATCAGTTGTTAGAGGTGACAAGAAAATTCCTGAAATTTCTGCAGCGTCTATTCTAGCAAAAGTCTCAAGAGACCGATTGATTAGAAAGATGTCAAAAAAATTTAAAGCCTATTTGTGGGATAAAAATGTTGGCTATGGGACTAAAGATCATCTTTCAGCAATTAAAAAATTTGGAATTACAAAACATCATAGAAAAACATTCAAACCAATACACAATATGTTGAGTCCCAAATAATCGAAGGCACAATTAATCAAAATTAATTCAATCATGAGTTGACCTGGACTCCGACCTAGAGTCTAATTGTTTCTTTTAAAATGAGAGAGTTAGATATAAAAAACAAAATTATTAACGGAGACAGTCTTAAAGAATTGAAAAAAATTCCAGATGAGACTTTCGATTTAGTTTTTGCAGATCCGCCTTACAACCTTCAACTAAAAAATAAACTAACTAGACCAGATAGATCAAAAGTTAATGCAGTAAATGATAAATGGGATCAATTTGAAAGTTTTAAGAAATATGACGAATTCACATATACGTGGTTAAGCGAGTGTAAAAGAATTTTAAAAAAGAATGGAGCAATCTGGGTTATAGGAAGTTATCATAATATATTTAGAGTTGGTACAGCTATTCAAAATTTAGGGTTTTGGATTTTAAATGATGTAATTTGGAACAAAAAAAATCCAATGCCAAATTTTAGAGGGACAAGATTTACTAATGCTCATGAAACTTTAATTTGGGCTTCAAAATCAGAGAATTCAAAATATACTTTTAATTATCAATCATTAAAATGTTTAAATGATGATTTACAAATGAGATCTAATTGGGATTTGCCCATTTGCAATGGAACAGAACGTTTAAAAAAAAATGGAAAGAAGGTTCATTCTACACAAAAACCAGAAGCTTTACTTCATAGAATTTTATTAGCAACTTCAAATAAAGATGATTTAATTCTTGATCCATTTTTGGGATCAGGCACAACTGCAACGGTTGCAAAAAAATTGAGTAGAAATTATTACGGTATAGAAAAAGAAAAATCCTATTTCAAAGCTGCCGAACAAAGATTGAAAAATACAAAACCAATAGAAGATCATTTTTTAGATACACTTAAAAACAATAAATCCAAACCAAGAATACCTTTTGGTTCACTGGTTGAATTGGGAATAATTAAGCCTGGCACTATTATTTTTGACAATAAAAAGAAAATCAGCGCAAAAATTATGGTTGATGGGAGTATCAAACATGCTCAAACTGAAGGTTCAATTCATAAGGTTGCAGCTACAATTTTAGGAGCTGAAAGTTGTAATGGATGGACCTATTGGCATTGCGAATTAGGGAATACTTTCGTGCCAATAGATAATTTAAGACAAAAATTCTTGTCAAAAAGTTACCTATAAATTTTTCCTAAATAATTTTCTAAAAACTTTTTATTTTTAACTAATTTTTTTAAAAAAATATTTCTAAGATATACAGTTAAAGGATTTGATAGATGAAAAGCAAACTGATTCAATTTTGATCTATTATTTACCATTTTTGTTTTATTAACCCTATTTTTAAAAAAGTTAGCGTTGGAATTATTTTCTATACTAGCGAATAGTTCATGTGCGCCCTCTATGGACTGAGATGCGCCTTGAGCAAATGATGGTGGAAAAGCAAAAAAAGCATCTCCTATTAAATAAATGTTCTTATTTTTTACTTCAAAAAAATTATCACTAACAAACACAGGAAATATTTTTAATTCTTTAAGATTATTAAAAAATTCTTTGTTCTCTTGAGGAATATTTTCCAAAATTTTTTGTATAAATAATTTATCATTAAACAATGAGTAATTTTTCTGTTCGTCTGCTGAAAGTTTATATTTCATTATAGCTATTAAGTTTAAATCTCCACCTGGAGAAATAGGATAAATTACATGATGAAAATCAGAGCCCAAAAATAACAAAATATTCTTTTTATCAATTATATTTGAATTTACCGGTATCGTTCCCCTTATAGCTAAAGTATTATTATATTTTGGTTGAACTTGTTTATTTGAAACAAGATTTCTACTTTTTGAAAAAACCCCTTCAGAAATAATTAGATAATCAAATTCGTGAGTTTCTTTATTTTCAAAAGTAAGTTTTATTTTTTCTTGCTCTTGATCAATTTTCGATACACTATAATTTGTTTTGATCAAATCCTCTAAATCTTTTTTTAGAAAATTGATCAAAGTAGATCTTTTCAAAGTAGTATATTTGCAATCATTTGAGTTAAATTCAGATATATCTAGTTCACATATTTTATCTTCATCTTTTTTTGAATAAAAATTTATTTTTTCTGGATTAAATTTTTCGTTTTTTTCTAATTTGTTAAATCCAATTTCATTTAAAAGTTTGACACTGTTTGTAGATAATTGTACACCGTACCCCTCATCTAGATTAAGAGAGTTTTTTTTATCAAAAATTGATACTTGATATTTAGGGTTTTTTTTAAAAAGATTAGCTATGTATAATCCTGATATCCCTGCTCCAATAATTCCAATTTTTTTCATACATTACTTGAGGCTACTCTAAATAATTTTTTTGTAAAAGATGGTATTACTTCACTTACTATTTTTTTTCGGTTTAAAATTACGCCTTTATTTGTTGATTTAATTTTATTTTTGTTAATTACAATATTCATATCTATATTAGATATCTTAATTTTTGTTTTTACTTTTGGTGAAGAGTTAAATTTTGACTTATCTATTTCGTTCATCGGAAAGATTAATAAATTTTTGAGAAAGCTAAATTTATTATTTCTAACTAATAACATTTTATTTTCATTCATATAAATATTTGCCTCAAAATATTTGATCTTATTTTTTTTTGTTTTTTTTATTAAAGTAAAATCTTTTCGTTTATATGAAATACAATTTATTCTTATTGGACACTTGTAGCATAATGGAGAGGTGGGCCTGCATACTAAAGCACCTAATTCCATTAAAGCTTGAGCATAATCACTTGCTCTTTCTGATAAACCAAAAAATTTTTTTGAAATTTGCATATTTTCTTTTGATATATCCTCATCGCTTCTAAGAAATAAAACTCTTTTAAGAATTCTTTCAACATTTCCATCCAAAGGAATAAATTTTTGATTGAAAGCAATAGCCATTATTGCAGTAGACGTATAATCACCGACTCCAGGCAAAGATTTTAAATCCTCAAAATTAGATGGTAAAATTCCACCAAATTTACCATTAATCATTATTGCAGATTTTTTTAAATTTCTTGCTCTAGAATAGTAGCCCAGTCCTTCCCACAACTTCATTAGTGTTTGGTCATTTGTTTTGGACAACTTTTTAAAATTTGGAATTTTTTGCACAAATCTTTTGAAATAAGGAATAACAGTTGACACTTGAGTTTGTTGCAACATAAACTCACTAACAAACGTGAAATAAAGTTTTTGTTCCTTAGAAGTATTTTTTCTCCATGGGAGAATTCTCTTATTATTATCGTACCAAAATAAAATTTTTTTTGATATAATTGATTTAATCATGAATTTTAATTCTAATCAGAGATCTAAAGTCATTCAAGGGTTAAGATCCTTTAAAGATACTTTACCCACAAAAGTAAAAAAATTATTGAAACAAAAAGGAGAGGTTTATTCTGAACTTATAGAAAATTGGAGAATGTTTGTTGGTGATGAGCTATTTTCTTTAAGTTATCCAAAAAAATATTTGAGTTCTAATAAATTTAGAAAATCTGTATTGGAAGTAATGGTTAAAAGAGGTCACGAAGTCGAACTAGAGTATTCAAAAAAAAATATAATAGATAAGATTAATTCTTTTTTTGGATATGATTTAATTTCAACATTAAAAGTGTATACCTTTGACAGGAAAGATGAAAAACCAAAAAATCTTAAAAAAAGTAATTCCAAAATTAATTTAGGAGGAATTAAAAATAAAAAAATTGAAAATTCTTTAAAAGAATTTGCTAAACTGTATAGAGAAAAAAATGATTAAGAAAATTTTTGTACTAATAATTTTTGTTCTTTTCCAGACAAATATTAACGCATCTTCCTTCAAACCAATAATTGAGGGTAGAGAAGACGCAAAAATTAAAATAATAATTTACGAGTCTCTTACTTGTTCATTCTGTGCAGATTTTCATAATAAAGTTTACCCTGAATTAAAAAAAGAATTTATTGATACTGGTATTATTAATATTGAATTTAGAAATTTCCCATTAGACATGGCAGCATTAAATGCATCTAAACTGGCTCATTGTAACAATGATGGCAAATCAGACTTACTACATTTTTTATACTCTAACCAAAAAAAGTGGGCCAAAGGATCAACGATTGAAGAACTTAATTCAAATTTGTCTTCAGTTATAAAGTTATTTGAAAAACCTCTAGATGAAGAAAAGTGTTTTTCTAACACTGAGTTAGAGGCCTTTATCTTAAACGAACGAATCGAGGGTGTAAAAGAATTTGATATAAATTCAACCCCTACACTTATTTTAAACGACCAAAAGTTTGAAAAAACGCTATCGTTTAAAAATTTAAAAAAAGCCATAGAAAAACTGTTATAATTCCTTAATGGAATTTAAAAAAATTCAACTAAACGGTTTTAAATCTTTCGCAGATAAAACAAGTTTACTTATTGAAGACGGTCTAACTGGAATAGTAGGACCAAACGGTTGCGGTAAATCAAATATCGTTGAGTCTTTAAGATGGTGTATGGGTGAAACATCAGCAAAAAGTATGAGAGGCTCAGGTATGGAAGATGTAATTTTCTCCGGTACTTCAAATAAACCTTCCAAAAATATAGCTGAGGTAATTGTAAACCTATCGAATGATGGAAGTCTAGGATCACATAATTATAAACATATTCCTGAAATAGAAATTAGAAGAAAGATTGAAAAGGACAAAGGATCAAAGTTTCATATAAATGGAAAAGAGGTAAGAGCAAAAGATGCTCAAATGTTTTTTGCTGACCTTTCAACTGGGGCTCACTCTCCATCATTAATAAGCCAAGGTAGAATTGGATCATTAGTTACAGCAAAACCGAGTGATAGACGGGCAATCCTTGAGGAGGCTGCTGGAATTTCTGGTTTACATGCTAGAAGACATGAAGCTGAAGTAAGATTAAACGCTGCAGAAAATAATTTAAAAAGAGCAGACGAATTAAGAAGACAACAAGAGAAACAATTAGTAAATTTACAAAAACAAGCAGAAGAAGCTGGAAAATATAAGATGATTTCAGAGGAAATAAAAAAAATTGAAGCAGGTTTATATTTTCTCAAATTGCAGGAGATAGATAAGGAAATTACCTTGGAAAAAGAAATTAATAAAGACTCTGATCAAGAATTTGAAAATATTACAAATAAAATTAATGAAATTGAAAAAAATATAGAAAGTGAAAGTGCAACAAACACCCCAATTAAAGAAAAAAATTTTGAAATACTTTCTAAAATCCAGAGATTAAACTTGGAACTCAAAAGTTTGGATGAGGAAAATGATAGAATACAAAGAGAGATTGAAAATTTTAAGAATAGTCTTGTCGAAATAGATAATGATTTGGATAGGGAAAAAGGTATTACGATTGACGCTAATTCAAATGAAAAAAGATTAAAAGAGGAAAAAAATGATTTAATCAATATTGATACAAAATATTACGATACTGAAAAAAAATCCAATGATGACCTTTTTTCTGTAAAAGATAAACTTAAAAATAATCTTGAAAACGTAAAAAATTTAATCAGTAAAAACCAAAATGATGACGCCATAAAAGCTATTGAAGAATGTAAAAACATAATTGAAGAATATGCTGAAAGCTACAGTAAAAATCAAAACATAAAAAAACGATTCAATAAAGAGAAAAGAAAGAATAAAAATTATTGATACTGAAATTGAAAGTTGGAAAAATCTACTTGAAAATTCCGACAAATCAATAAAACAACTAAATGAAAGAAGACAAAAATCATCTAATCAATTAAATCTTTTAGAAAATAAACCAAACACTCAAGCAGAAAAAAAAGGACAGCTAACTGAAAATTTAAGACTTTCTGAAATTGAGAAAGAAGAGAATGAAAAATTAATTGAAATATCAGATAAAAAATCTAACGCCCTTAATCTTGAACTTTCAGAGATCAGAGAAAATTCTATAGAAATCAGAGAAAGAAAAGCGAGTTCTACAGCAACAATCGATGGTCTGTTAAAAAGAAGAATTGATTTGTTAGAGAGGATTGAAAATGAATTAAATCTTACAGAAAAAAATGTTTTTGAATTCTCAAACTTGAAAGATCAAAGTGATCTTCCGGATGCACTAACACAAGAGGAACTGCTTGATGAAAAAAAAAGAGAGAGAGACAAACTAGGATCAGTAAATCTAAGAGCAGATGAAGAGACAAGTAAATACGAGATTGAAATTAAAAAAATGGAAAAAGACCGATCAGATTTAGTTACAGCTATTGTTAAACTTAAGGAAAGTATTAATGAACTTAATCAAAAAGGTCGAGAAAGACTCCTTGAGGCTTTTGAAAAAGTTAATAGAAAGTTTAATGAAGTTTATACAAAATTATTTAATGGTGGAAGTGCGAAACTAGAATTAGTTGACTCTGATGATCCACTTGATGCAGGTTTAGAAATGTTGGTAAGTCCCCCAGGAAAAAGACTTCAGTCAATAACACTTCTTTCAGGTGGAGAGCAAGCGCTGACAGCTTTATCTTTAATCTTTGCAGTTTTCTTAACCAACCCTTCACCAATATGTGTTCTAGATGAAGTAGATGCACCTTTAGATGACGCGAACGTTACTCGTTTTTGCAATCTTTTGGATGAACTCATAAAAATTACTAAAACAAAATTTATTATTGTTACTCATCACGCACTTACCATGTCAAAAATGAATAGACTTTATGGTGTAACTATGCCAGAGAAAGGCATAAGCCAGCTAGTTTCAGTTGACCTTGAAAAGGCTGAGAGCATGGTTGCCTAAATGTATAAAGAACGGCTAAAAGATCGCCTAAAAAATGCACGTAAAAAGTTAAAAGTAGAAAAAGAAAATCCCCAAACATCTAATATTGGACAAGCTTTCAAATTGAGCACTGAGTTAGTGGCGGCTGTATTAGTAGGGACAATTATAGGGTTTATTTTAGATAATTGGTTTGATACTAAACCATGGTTAATAATAATATTTTTTTTTGTTGGTGTAGTTGCGGGTATATTAAATGTAATCAGGTCAGCAAAAAAACTACAGAATTGATTTTATGGCAGCAAATCCAATGTACCAATTTAATGTTTATAGAATTGGTCCAGAAATTAAAATAGGGGAAATAGATTTATCCTTTACTAATGCTAGTTTATTTATGGTCATAAGCTCATTAGCAATATTAATAATTTTTAATTTAGGTGCACAAAAGAAAAATATAATTCCTGATAAAATACAATTGCTCTCAGAGCTTAGTTATACATTTGTGTCTAAGATGATTAGTGATACAGCTGGTTCGAAAGCAAAACCATATTTTTCATTTATATTTTCACTTTTTATGTTTGTTCTTTTTTGTAACATGTTCGGTATGATCCCCTACTCTTTTACAGTAACAAGCCACATAATTGTAACATTTGTTTTAGCAGCATTTATTTTCATTGGAGTGACAATTATTGGATTTATTAAACATGGATTAGGCTATTTAAAACTTTTTGTACCCAGCGGAGTGCCGGCTGTCTTGTTACCACTAATAGTAGTTATAGAAATTATTTCTTATTTGAGTAGGCCCATCAGTTTATCTGTAAGATTGTTTGCAAATATGATGGCGGGACATACAATGATGAAAGTATTCGGAGGCTTTGTAGTAAGTCTTGGAATTGTCGGTGGATGGCTTCCACTGAGTTTTTCAGTTGCACTAACAGGTTTGGAGATATTAGTTGCTTTTCTTCAAGCTTATGTTTTTGCAATTTTAACATGCATTTATTTAAATGATGCATTAAATTTACACCATTAATCATAAGGAGGATAATATGGAGTTAGAAGCAGCAAAAATGATTGGAGCGGGATTAGCGGCAATTGCTCTAGCAGGAGCAGGAGTAGGAATAGGTATTATTTTTGGTAACTATCTATCTGGCGCTATGAGAAATCCATCTGCAGCTCAAAAACAATTTCCAAATTTACTTTTAGGTTTCGCATTAGCTGAGGCCACTGGGTTGTTTGGACTTGTTGTAGCTTTGATAATTTTATTTGCTTTTTAAGTAATTGTGAAAAAAATTATTTTACTTAATATTTTTTATTTCTCGTTCTGCACTGTAACAGTGAAAAGTGCAGAAAAAGGAGGAATGCCTCAATTGGATCCTGAATTTTGGGTATCGCAAATTTTTTGGTTAACCATAACTTTCGGTACCCTTTTTTTAGTCCTTTCTAAATTTATCTTGCCTAGAATAAGTAAAAACCTAGAACAGAGAAGATTGCAAATTTTAGAAAATATTGAGACAGCTGAAAAGCAAAGAGAACAAAGTGAAAAAAATCTCAAAGAATTTGATGAGATAATTTTGAAAAGTAAAAACAAAGCTAAAGAAGTAATGTTAGCCGCAAGAGAGAAGGTTGTCTCTGAAATAACTAAAAAAAAAATGAAACTTGATGAAGACTTAAATTCAGAAATTCAAAATGTTGAAAAAGAAATAATCGAGTTAAAATTATCTTCACCAAAAAAGATAAATTCAATAGCTTCTAATATAACCAACGAAGTCATAAAAAGATTAATTGGAACTGATGTAAATGAAAGCAGTGTTTCTGCTTTAGTTGAAGAAGAACTTAAAAAATTGAGCAGGAGCACAAATGGAATTTGATTCAACTTTTTGGGTAGCTATATCTTTTGTTATTTTTTTTGGAGTTCTAATTTATTTCAAAATCCCAAGAAAAATAAATGAGGCTTTAGACACAAAGATCTCTGAGATAAAAAATGAATTAGATGAAAGTGAAAAGTTAAGAATAGAAACAAAAAAATTATTAGAAGACTCTCAATCAAAATTAAGCTCAGCTGTGAAGGAAAGTAAAAAAATTATAGATCAAGCAAAAAATGACTCTGAAAAAATGGTGAGTGAATTAGAGCTTAAGTTTGAGAACTCGGCTAAAATTAAAAAAGAACTATCTTTAAGCAAAATTAAACAAATGAAGGATGAAGCTGTTAGAGAAATAAAAAATACTTCAGTAGATGTTGCATTCTCTGCTTCAGAAAATTTAATTAAAAATTCAATTGAAAAATCAAAGCTCGACAATTTATTTCAAAAAAATTTAGAAGATGCTAAAGATGCTTTGAAAAAAGCTGGCTCAAATTAAAATAAATTCTTACATTTTTAGAAAAAAAATATAAATTATTGTTATGAAATCCATAGTCATAGGTTCAGGTTTTGGTGGTATATCTGCAGCTCTTAGGCTGAGAGCAAAAGGCCACGAGGTGACCTTAATTGAAAAACAAAATGATTTAGGTGGTAGAGCAAGAATTTTTAGAAAGAATGGGTTTTCATTTGATGCTGGACCGACAGTGATTACCGCACCTTATCTGATATATGAGTTGTTCGAACTATTTGGAAAAGATCCAAAAGACTATTTAAATATAAAACCTTTAGATATTTGGTATCAATTCGTTTTTGAAGATGGAACAAAATTCAATTACTCAGGAAATGAAGAAGAAATGGAAAAGCAAATATCTGCAATTTCTCCACATGATTTGAAAGGTTATATCAAATTAGTAAATTTCACTAAAAAAATTTTTGAAAAGGGGTATTTAGAACTTTCAGATGTTCCCTTTACAAAACCTTTTTTCATGATGAAACAAATTCCATCCTTATTAAAGTTAAAAAGTTATAAATCTGTTTATTCTCTTGTGTCCTCATATGTTAAACACGAAAAACTTAGAAGAATTCTTAGCATGCATCCTCTTCTTGTGGGTGGTAATCCTTTCACAACAACTTCGATTTATGGCTTAATACTATATTTAGAAAAGAAATGGGGAATTCATTACTCGATGGGGGGAACCGGAAATATAATTAAGGGTCTTGAAACATTAATGAATGAGGAAAATATAAAAATAAAAAAAGGCTTTGAGGTAAACAAAATTATTTCAAATGGAAAAATAATTAAAGGTATTCGACTAGAAAACGGTGATGAAATTTCTGCAAATAATGTGGTTTGTAATGCTGATCCGCCTGATGTCTATGAGAGATTATTAAATAAAAAAGACCTGAATTTTTTTTTCAACTTTAAGAGAAAAAGAATGGATTATTCAATGGGTTTGTTTGTTTATTATTTTGGAACTAAAAAAGTTTATAAGGATGTCGCTCACCACACGATTAAATTTGGTAACAAATATAAAGAACATTTGGATGATATTTTTGATAAAAAGAAACTTAACGATGATATAAGCTATTATCTGCATCGACCTACAGCAACAGATAATTCGATGGCACCCGATGGATGTGATTGTTTTTATGTTCTAGTGCCAGTTCCTAATAATCAATCAAATATAAATTGGTCGGTGAGCGGTGAAAAAATTAAAAATTTAGTAATTGATAAAATGGAAAAGGATTTGCTTCCAAATTTAAGAGAAAACATAGTTGAGGATTTTTACTTAACGCCCGACTACTTTGAAAAAGATCTTAACACAAAATTTGGATCAGGCTTTTCAATTCAACCAAAATTTACGCAATCTGCTTATTTTAGATTTCACAATAAGTCTGAAATTTATGATGGATTATATTTTGTTGGTGCTGGGACGCATCCTGGTGCTGGTGTGCCTGGAGTTTTATCATCGGCAAAAGTTTTAGATAAAATTCTTTAATGGTGAATAATCTTTTATCAATTCATGCAAAGTCTTTTAACTGGGCTGGATTTTTCTTGCCTAGTGATGTTTATAAAAATGGATCTGACCTGTATGATTTTTGTAGAATATTAGACGATATTGCTGATGAAGAAATATCTTTAGAGATTAAAAAGAAGAAATTCCTTAACTATAAAAATGACTTTATTAACTACAACTTCGAAAACGATAGTATCAAAAAGATACATCGCATTATTAAAAACTTTGATGTATCGGAAAAAATTGTTCTCGATCTTTTTGATGGCATTGAGTCTGATTTAAAAGAAAAAATAGAATTTAAATCTAAAAGAGAGCTGCTAGTATATTCTTATAGAGTGGCTGGAACGGTAGGTTTGATGATGGCGAAAATTCTTAGAGTAAAATCTAAAACAGCTCTGAAATCTGCAATTGATTTAGGTATAGCGATGCAGCTTACAAACATTTCTAGAGATGTAATAGAAGATAAAAAGAAAAACAGAGAATATATTAAGCATGATCTTTCAAATATAAAAAATACAATTTCTACTGCAGATTTGTTTTATAATAGTTGTTTTAATTCAATCAGAGAAATTCCAATTAGGTGCCGTTTCGCCATATTAGTCGCTCGCAGAGTTTATAGAGAGATTGGTTATAAAATCATCAAAAAAGGAGACATTGAGGAATATAATCAATCTGGAAAAATTTATGTTACTAAAGCTGGCAAAATCGTTCAAACTATTTTAAGTATTTTTGATTTTTTTAGATTATTATTTATTCAATCAGATAATTATTACAGAAATGAAGAGCATAATGAGATTGGTTTAGAAATTAACATAGATGAAAGAATTTGATTATACAATAATTGGTGGTGGTTGCGCTGGCCTCTCCTTAGCTTACGAGCTTGAAATTAATAACAAGTTAAGTGATAAAACCTTAGCTATTATTGAGCCTAGAACTGAATACCAAAGAGATAAAACATGGTCTTTTTGGAAGACATTTCCACATAATTTTGAAGATTGTGTGATTAAAAGTTGGGATTCTTTTTCAATTAATATTCCCAATAAATCAAAGCAGATTGAATGTGAAAGTCTACCGTATCAATCTATTGACAGTGGTCTATTTTACAAAAAAACTTTGAACAGACTTAAAGCAAATAAAAATATTCATTTCTTCAGAAATAAGGATGATGTAAATACTGAAAATTCATACGTATTTAATAGTGTTCCTAAAATAAATTCAAATGAAAATGATCTTTGGCAACATTTTGGAGGTTATGAAATTGAAACGGATAAGAATATATTTGACGATTCTATAATTAATTTAATGGATTTTGATTGTGACCAAAAAAATAGCGTTCATTTTTTTTACACTCTTCCGTTTTCAAAAAATAAAGCTTTAATTGAAACAACTTGGTTATCAAATATGAAAGATCCTTCAGAAAAAGACTATGATTTTCAGATTAAGGAATATATTGAAAATATTCTTAAGATTAAAAACTACAAAATTATTTATAAAGAAAAAGGACAGATTCCATTATTTTATCCAACAAATTTAAACGGTGAAAAAAAAATTAATATCGGAACAGCAGGTAAAATGACAAGGTTAAGTACTGGATATACTTTTTTGAATATTCAAGAACATTGTAAATATATTGTTAAAAATTTAGATAGTTTGAAAACTTACAATATCGGAAAAAAATATGAAATTCTTGATAAAATTTTTTTAAAAGTGATGAAAAAAAATGCTCAAAGAATGCCAAATATTTTTTTTGAAATCTTTAATTCTAACTCAGAAACAAGTATAAAATTTCTCTCGAATAAAAGTAATATTTTTCAAGACTTATCAATAATATCAAAAATGCCAAAGTGGCCTTTTATAAAGGCTTTATTCAATTAATGGATTTATATAAAATAAATAAAAAATATTCGTTTTTTTTACTTCTATTCAATATTATTTTTTTAATTTCAATTTCAAAATATTTTGAAAATAATCAAATAGAATTTCAATATCAAACTATCATCTGTTTCTTTTTAATATCTATCATAGGTGTTTCTCATGGAGCTCTTGATCACCTAAAAGGTTATAAATTAATGAAAATCTATAAAGTGGAGAATAAGTCTTACTTTTACTTAGCTTATATAGCTGTCTCGATGATAGTAATTTTTACTTGGATGATAGTTCCAGAAATTGTTTTAATAATTTTTTTAATGGTTGCTTCATATCATTTTGGAAAAGAGGATAGTTGCATAGAACAGAACACAAAAGCTTTAGTTTACGATTTTCTATATTTATTTAAAGGAAGTGTAATCATTATTGCACCCCTTCTATTTCATAATGAAAAGACCAATGAAATTTTTCAAATCTTAAACCTAGACTTGGGTTTTTTAAGCAGTAAATTTTTAATATCAATGATATTTGTAAGTTTTATCGCAAATATTATTATAACAGTCCAATCGAACAATGGTGGATTCTTAATTGCAGATTGGACAAATATTATATTGCTTAATGTGTTTCTTTCTCCATTAATTGCTTTCACAATTTATTTTTGTTTTTTACACTCTGTAAGACATTCTCTTTCTTTAATATATGAAATTGATAGTAATGATTTTAAAGTTGGTTTTTATAAGTTTATAAGAAAAGCACTTCCGCTTACATTAACGACTTTATTACTATTCATAATAAGTCTTTATTTTTTAGCTAATTATTATGCTTTTGATGATGCAATTTTAAAAGTAATATTTATAGGTTTGGCGTCTTTAACCTTTCCGCATATATTATTAGAGTATCTAATAGAAAAAAATGAAAAATAAAGATTTAAAAATATATTTAGCTGCTCCAAGAGGGTTTTGTGCTGGAGTTGATAGAGCAATAGAAATTGTTAAAAAAAGTATAAATAAATTTGGGTCGCCAGTTTATGTACGACATGAGATAGTTCACAATAAGCATGTAGTAGAAAATTTAAGAAAAATTGGTGCAATATTTGTGGAAGAACTTAGTGAAATTAAAGACAAAACTAGACCAGTAATCTTTTCAGCCCATGGAGTACCAAAAAAAGTTCCAAAAGAAGCTCAAGATTTAAAAATGGAATACATAGATGCTACTTGTCCTTTGGTTTCTAAAGTACATAGAGAAGCTGAAAATTTAAATAAAGCAGGTTTCCATATTTTCTTAATTGGTCACGAAAATCATCCTGAAGTAATTGGTACTATGGGTCAAATTCCAGAAGGGTCAATAGAATTAGTTGAAACAATTGATGATGTTGAGGATATTGATATTCCGTCAAATAAAAAATTAGCTTTTGTAACTCAAACAACTCTTTCTGTTGATGATACAAAAGATATAATTGATGCTTTAAAGAAAAAATTTCCACAAATTAAAGAACCAAATAAAGAAGATATCTGTTATGCCACGACTAATAGACAAGCAGCTGTTAAACAGATTGCATCAAAGTGTGATATGTTCTTTGTGATTGGAAGTAGGAATTCTTCTAATTCAAAAAGACTCGTGGAGGTGGCTAATAAGGCAGGATGTGATTATTCAGAATTAATACATTCTGAAAGCTCTGTTCCAATAAAAAAAATTTCTCAGTGTAATAGTATAGGTATTTCATCAGGTGCATCGGCACCTGAGATTTTAGTTCAGAATTTTATAGAAAAAATTAAAGAAAATTTTAATGTTGAAATTCAAGAAGTCGAAATAGTAAAAGAAAATGTAACTTTTAAAGTTCCAGGAAAACTCAATTAATGGCTGTATTTACAAAGTTAAATCAAGCTGACATTTTTAATGTCCAAAATATTTTTGGATTTAAAAAAATCATAAGCTTTAAAGGCATTAAAAAAGGAATAGAAAATACAAATTATACTGTTGCCACAAAGAATAAAAAATACGTCTTAACGATTTTTGAAAGTAGAGTAAATAATAAGGATTTACCCTACTTTATGAAGTTGATGGATGCGCTTTCAAAAAAAGGTATTAAATGCCCTTCTCCAATCAAAAATAAATATGGAAAATACATATTTAATTTAAAAAGAAAAAAAGCTTGTCTAGTTTCCTTCTTGGAGGGTAACGATAAAAAAAAGCTTTTAGAAAAAGATTTACTAGTCATTGGTAAAAAAATTGGTTTAATGCATAAAAAATTAACAAAAATAAAACTTAAAAGAAAAAATAGCTTTTCACCCCTCAAAATAAATAATCTTATAAATAAAATTAACTTAAAAAATTCGAAGTTACCTAAAAATCTTAAAAAAGAAATGAAGGAAAGTTTTCGTGATATAAACAAAAACTGGCCAAAAAAAATACCAAGTAGTGTAATTCATGGTGACTTGTTCATTGACAATATTTTTTTTCACAAGGGAAAATTTGGAGGGTTTATTGATTTTTATTTTTCAGCTTATGATTTTCAAGCTTATGAACTTGCTATTTGTATAAATTCTCTTTGTTTTAATAAAACAAAAAATAAATTTAAGTTTAATAAGAAAAAAGCTTCTAAGCTTTTCAAGGGTTATGAAAGTATTAGAAAACTTAAACCAGAAGAAAAAAAAAGTATGAAAATTCTTTGTAAAGGATCTGCCTTAAGATATCTGGCTACGAGAGCGTATGATTACGTAAATACTCCTAAAAATATTTTAATTAAAAAAAAGGATCCATTAGAATATATACAAAAACTTAGGTTTCATGACTCTATAGAAAAATTTGAGGAATACTTATAATGATTAAAATTTATACTGACGGATCCTGTTTAGAAAATCCCGGAAATGGTGGATGGGCAGCAATAATTATTAACAATGGCCAAAAAACTCAGATTAAAGGAAGTAAAAAAAATACAACAAACAATCAAATGGAATTACTTGCCCCTATTGAGGCATTAAAAAAAATTCCCAAAGGAAGCAAAGTTCAAATTTTTACAGACTCGAAGTATGTTAAATCAGGAATAACAGAGTGGATTTATAATTGGAAAAAAAATGGATGGAAAACTGCAAACAAGCAAGAAGTTAAAAATAAAGATCTTTGGACAGAGCTTGATATTTTAGCCAATGAATTTGAAATAAGTTGGAATTGGGTAAAAGCGCATTCTACTGACGAGTTAAACAATGAAGTTGATTTAATTGCCAAAGAAGCTGCAAACTTATAAAATTTTACTTTTAATAAATTTTTTTACTTCGTCCGTACTATTCTTTAGTACTTGAAAATTCTCATTTTTATTAAGCACATGCTGGAGTTCTTTTGGTAGTTTTTCATGTTTATTAATCGCGTTTTTTGTGGCATCTGGAAATTTACATGGGTGCGCAGTTGATAAAACTATACAATCATTCAAAGATAATTTTTGTGCAGCGCCCACTCCAATGGCCGTATGCGGATCTAAAACCACATCATTTTCCTCATAATTTTTTTTAATGATTTCTAAAGTTTCTTTTTCGTTACAACTTTCTGATAAAAAATCTTTTTGAATTATATCTAAATCTTTCTTTTCAATTTGATAAGAATTCTGCTTAACCTTTTTCATAATTTCTGCTGTTTTTTCTGAGCTTGAATTATTCACGTAGTAAATTAGTCTTTCAAAATTACTAGCTAATTGGATATCCATACTTGGTGATAAAGTTTCTCTGACTTCCTTTGAAATATATTCTCCTTTTGTAATGGCTCTATGTAAAATATCGTTTTCATTTGTTGCAACAATTAATTTATCAATTGGTAATCCCATTTTTTTTGCAAGATATCCTGCAAAGACATCTCCAAAATTTCCTGTCGGAACTGAAAAAGAAACATTCTCTTTTGCTAATTTAAAATGCGCAAAAAAATAATAAACCGCTTGAGCAATTATTCTTGCCCAATTTATTGAGTTTACACCTGACATATTTATAGATTTTGAAAACTCAATGTCAGAAAACATTTGTTTTACAATATTTTGACAGTCATCAAAGTTTCCATCAATTGCAATATTGAAAACATTTTTTTCGTCTATTGTAGTCATAATTTTTCTTTGAACAGAGGAAATTCTATTATTTGGATGTAAAACAAATATATTTAAATTAGATTTGCCTTTGATTGCATCAATAGCTGCTGCTCCAGTGTCCCCAGAAGTTGCAACGACTATATTTATTGTTTTGTTATTTGATTTTAAAAGATGCTCATACATATTTCCAATTAACTGCATCGCAATATCTTTAAAAGCTAGAGTGGGTCCATGAAATAATTCCAAGATCTTTAATTGATTTAACTCAACTATTTTAACAACTTCTTTTTCCCTGAAGTTAGAATATGATTTTTTAACAATTTCATTTAATTCTTTTTTGCTTAAAAAATCACCAGTGTATAAATAAATAATTTCAGTAGCTAAATCTACATAACTTAATTTTTTTAGAGAGTTCATTTTGCCCTCATCAAATTTTTCAATATTTAATGGTATAAAAAG
Organism: uncultured Pelagibacteraceae bacterium; assembly: GCA_902599605.1. Lineage (GTDB taxonomy): Bacteria > Pseudomonadota > Alphaproteobacteria > Pelagibacterales > Pelagibacteraceae > Pelagibacter. Next base: position 8,958 of record CACKFV010000004.1, on the reverse strand, counting down.
GCCTCCATCATCAGCAAGACCTTTGAGAAATACCTCACTGAAGGAAAATTTCTTATTATCACTTCTTGTACTAATATATTCCATTAATAATTCTTTTTTCTAAAATATAGATATATCAAAAGAATTGATATCGCTATTGAAAACCATGTTAAAGAGTATTTAAGGTGATTATTAGGCAGATCTGATGAAATTTTTTTTGGTATTGGAAAAGAGTTTTTTTGTTCTCCATTTTGAACAAAAATAATAAATGGAGAAAATGTTTTTCCAGTATATTTTTTTAAATCTATATCATCAAGTTTAAACCAATAGTTTTTTGATAAATCATTATTAGGTTTAAAGTAATTTTTTTTTGATTTTAATTTTGTAATACCAAAGTATTCTAATTGTTTAAGATCGAAGGACTCACCTTTCAAATCTCTTGGTATCCATCCTTGATTAATTAAAAAGTTTTCTCCTTCAATATCAACTTGTTTAATTATATTGAAACCTGGTTCTCCATTATCACTGAGTCCATATAAATAAATTAAATTCTCATTATCAATTTTGCCCTTGAATTCAATTTTTTGAAAGTTTGTAATTTTTCTTGCATCAAATTTTACTGGATCGTTCATGAGGGAAGAATTTATTTCTTCAATAAGACTATTTTTCCAATTAAGTCTGAATAACTGCCAAAACCCAAGGGCAAGAAAAATTGTAATAAAAAAAGAAACAAATATTGTGAAAAGAAGCTTATATCTCAATTAAATTAGCTTCCCCAAACATAGATTGCTGCAAATAAAAACAACCAAACTACATCAACAAAATGCCAGTACCATGCTGCAGCTTCAAATCCAAAATGATGATCCTTGTTAAAATGACCAAGTTTTCCTCTCCACAAACAAACAGCTAAAAAGATAGTTCCAATTACCACGTGAAAGCCATGAAAGCCTGTGGCCATATAAAATGTTGCACCATAAATGTGCCCTGAAAAATCAAAACTCGCATGTTGATACTCGTATATTTGAAGAAGAGTAAAAAAGAAACCTAGTAGAACTGTTGCCCATAAACCTTGTATAAAACCTTTTCTATCATCCTCTAATAAAGAGTGATGAGCCCATGTAACAGTTGTTCCAGATAATAATAAGACCAGTGTGTTAATTAATGGAATATCCCATGGATTAAAAACTTCAATATCTTTAGGCGGCCAAACTCCACCAACAAAAGCACTCGGATACAAACTAGCATCAAAGTAGGCCCAAAACCAAGCAACAAAAAACATTACTTCAGATGCAATAAACAATGTCATTCCATAACGGTGATGTATCTGAACGACCGGGGTATGGTGACCTTGATGTTCAGCTTCATTAACAACATCTCTGAACCACATGTATGCCCCATAAATTAAAAGAGCAAAACCAAGTAACATAGCCCACATAACTTTAGAGTGAAAATAATAAACTGATCCTATAGCAGTAATTAAGGTAGCAAAAGATGTATAGATTGGCCATGGACTTGGATCAACTAAGTGGTAATCATGTTTTTGATCTTTAGAGCTCATAATTAATTAACCTTTGATTGTTTATAATAGTCAGAAGAAAAAAATGTATACGACATTGTAATATCATCTATGTTTTTAGTTTTAGGATCATTTACCATTTCAGGATCTAAATAAAAAGTTAAAATATAACTCATTTTTTCTCCACTTTTTAATGTTTGTTTTTCAAAACAAAAACATCCTAGTTTATTAAAATATTGTCCAAAAGTTGATGGAGATACATTATAACTTGCAACTCCACTTGAAGGTTCATTTCCAAAGTTTTCTACTTCAAACTCAACTTTATATACTTTGCCTGGTTTAATATCATATAAAGATTTACTTGCTTTAAAATTCCAAGCCAAGTCTGTTTGAACATTTGTGTCAAATCTTACTCTAACGGGTTCATCTATAACTATTTTTGGAGCTTCTTTTGAGATTTGAGTAGTGCCTCCAAATCCTGTGACTCGGCAAAATAAATCATACAGTGGAACAGCAGCAAATGATAATCCTAGCATTAAAAAGAATATTAAAGATAAAATTAATGGCGTTAGGTTTTTCTTACTAATCATATGGCTCTCTCAAAAACTCCAACATTGTAAAGTGTAAAAACAAAAAGTAATAAGATAAATACTATAAGTCCAATAGCAGTAAAGATATTTTTCTTTTTTATTTTTTTGTCAACTTCCATTAGAATAATTTATCAATTAAAAATAATACAAATATAAAAAACAAGTAAAAGATTGAATACCCAAAAACTCTTTTGGCTTTTTGTAAATCAAAAGAATCTTTTTTTGTTTTTAATAAAGCAAAACACAATAAAATATAATAAATTGTAAGACCAAAGGCGCTAACTAGAAATAATTCTCCAACAAAACCTATTATGTAAGGTAGCGCCAATGTTGGAAGCATTAAAAGTGAGTATACAAAAATATTTTTTTTTGTATTTTCGATGCCATTGGTCACTGGTAACATTGGAATTTTGGCTCTTTTGTAGTCACCCACTTTATACAAACTTAAAGCCCAAAAATGTGAAGGTGTCCAAAAAAATATTATCAAGAAAAATGATAGCGCTTCCAAACTTAAAGAATTTGTTACAATTGTCCATCCGATTACAGGAGGCAAAGCACCAGATGCTCCGCCAATTACTATGTTTTGCGGTGTTCTTCTTTTAAGCCAAATTGTATAAACAAATAAATAAAAACTAATTGTAAAAAGCAAAACTAAAGCAGATAGCAAATTTGAAAAATAGTAAAGTCCCAAAACTGAAACTACTGATAAGACTATTCCAAAAATAAGCGCATGTTTTTTTTTTAGTTTTCCTGTTGGAAGCGGCCTTAAACATGTTCTGCTCATTAGTTTATCTAAATCTGCCTCATACCACATATTAAGAGCCCCAGCTGCTCCAGCACCAAGTGTCACAAAAAAAATGTTTGTTATCGATTTGATAAAACTGATCTCACCCGGTGCAGTTAACAAACCAACTGCACAGGTAAATATCACCAGAGACATTACTCTAGGTTTCATCAGTCTTAGTAATTCTAATAAAACTGATGTATCAAATAGTGAAATACTTTTTGCTCTAGAATTATACGTTGTCATTTAATGCCAATAATTATGTGCTTGTTTTTTCAGCTTCCCCGAATTCATTTACCTTAGGCAATTCCTCAAATGTATGAAAGTTTGGTGGTGATGGCACTGTCCACTCTAAAGTAGTTGCGCCCTCTCCCCAAGGATTTTGAGCTGCCGCTTTTTTCTTCATAAATGCGTAAGCTAAATTTATTAAAAATACTGCTAATCCTACTACTGAAATATATGAGCCAATTGAGGAGATATAGTTCCAATCTGCAAAAGCATCTGGGTAATCAGCATATCTTCTTGGCATACCAGCCAGTCCTAAAAAATGTTGAGGGAAAAATATTAAATTTACTCCAATAAATGTTAGCCAAAAATGTAGTTGCCCAAGCCATTCTGAATATACATAACCAGACATTTTTCCAAACCAATAGTAGAACCCTGCGAAAATTGCAAAAACTGCTCCGAGCGATAACACATAATGAAAGTGTGCTACTACATAATATGTATCGTGTAAGGCTGTATCAACACCAGCGTTAGCTAGAACTACGCCAGTAACACCTCCAACCGTAAATAAGAAAATAAAACCAAGAGCCCACATCATTGGAGTTTTAAAAGATATAGAGCCACCCCACATAGTTGCTATCCAAGAGAAAATTTTTATTCCTGTGGGAACAGCAATGATCATTGTTGCTGCAAGAAAATATGCTTTTGTATCAGTGTTCAATCCTACCGTATACATGTGATGTGCCCAAACTACAAAACCAACAATACCAATCGCGACCATTGCATAAGCCATACCTAAATATCCAAAAACTGGTTTTTTAGAAAAAGTTGAAACAATATGACTTATCATTCCAAAACCTGGTAAAATCAAAATATAAACCTCTGGATGACCAAAGAACCAAAATAAATGTTGAAATAAAAGTGGATCTCCACCTGTTTGCGCATCAAAGAATGCTGTTCCAAAATTCCTGTCTGTTAACAACATTGTTATTGCTCCAGCTAAAACTGGTAAAGATAAAAGTAATAAAAAGGCTGTTACAAGAATTGACCAAGCAAACAATGGCATCTTATGCAGAGTCATTCCTGGTGTTCTCATATTTAATATCGTAGTAATAAAATTTACAGCACCGAGTATAGAAGATGCTCCAGCTATATGAAGACTAAGTATTGCTAAATCCATTGCAGGACCTGGTTGACCAGTTTTAGATGACAGTGGTGGATAGATTGTCCAACCCCCTCCTACACCTTGTGCGCCTGGAGGCCCATCTACAAATATTGATGAAAGTAATAAAATGAATGACACTGGTAATAACCAAAAAGATATATTATTCATTCTTGGAAAAGCCATGTCAGGGGCCCCTATCATAATTGGTACAAACCAATTTCCAAATCCACCAATCATTGCCGGCATGACCATAAAGAAAATCATTATCAAACCGTGACCAGTTACTAAAACATTATATAAGTGATAATTGCCACCTAGTATTCCATCGCCTGGATGCATCAACTCCATTCTCATTAAAACTGAAAAAGCAGTTCCGATTATTCCGGCAATAATCGCAAAGATTAAATACATTGTACCTATATCTTTATGATTTGTGGAATAAGCCCATCGTTTCCATCCTGTTGGATGGTGATGTGAATGATCTTGTGAAGCAATTGTTGTCATATCAATTTTTTGCTAATAATTTATTTTTATTAGTTTCTATCTCCTCTTTTGCAAACTTTATTTTAGCTTCTTCCAACCAAGTGTTATACTCTTCGTCTGTTACAACTCTAACCGTGATTGGCATAAATGCATGTTTAATACCACACAACTCTGAACATTGTCCGTAATATGTTCCGACCCTATCTGCTTTAAACCAAGTTTCATTTACTCTTCCTGGCATTGCATCTCTTTTTACTCCAAATGATGGTAGAGCCCAAGCATGTAAAACATCGTTAGCTGTTATTAAAACTTTGACTACTTTGTTTACTGGTACTACAACTTCATTATCAACTGCCAAAAGCCTAGGTTGACCTGGTTTTAGATCCTCTTCTTCTACCATGTAAGAGTCGAATATTATATTCTCATCAGGATATTCATAGCCCCAATACCACTGGTAACCTATAGCTTTAATTGTAACATCAGCTTTAGGGATTGTGTCTTGTGAGTATAAAATTTTAAAAGATGGAACTGCCATCACAATTAGAATTAAACATGGAATGAGTGTCCAAAGTATTTCAACAGCAACATTGTGCGTTCTTTTAGATGGATTAGGATTTCTTGAAGCTCTAAATCTGATGCATGTATAAGCCATCAAAAATAATACAAACCCACTTATCGCAACAATTATTGGCACTAACATATAATCATGAAATTTAACAATTTCGTACATAGATTGAGAAGCTGGTTTCTGGAATCCTAATTGCCAATCTTTTGGCTCGTTAGCATAAGAAGTAGAAGATATTAATAAAACAAAAGTGTATAATAATTTTTTCAGCATTTTTATTTCGTTTTTATACAGTTTTTAATTCAATTAACAAATTCAATTAATGCGACAATTATGAATTGAAATAGACGAAATTCACTAATGAAATAGCGGTTATAACGGCAGTATCTGACCTTAAAATATTCTTAGATATACTAAATGATTTAACATCTGGAACTTTCAAAATCGACTCGCGTTCAGCTGGTGAAAAATCACCTTCGGGTCCTATCAAAACACTTAAAGCTTCTCCTTTTTTAATATTATCGTGCTTTAAAACATTTTGAGAATTTACATCGGCAAATAAAAGTTTTGTGGAGTCATCGATGTCTTTTAAAAAGTTTTTAAGTTTTTTAACCTCCGAAATTTCTGGAGGGTTTAATTGATTAGATTGTTCTGTAGCTTCAATAACTATTTTTCTTGCTCTTTCATAATTTAAGTCTTTAACTTCTGTTCTCTCCGAAACAATTGGAATTATTTTACTTACACCTAGTTCGGTAGATTTTTGTAAAATTGTTTCCATTGGAGTTTTTTTGACTAAACAAATAGCAAGTTCAATTTTGGATGAATTGTTTGCTTGTTTTACTTTTTTTATAAATTTTACCTCAACCTTATCTTTTTGAATAAAAGTTATTTCACTTTCCCACTCACCATCTTTATTAAAAAAATTTATACATGAACCTAATTTAAGTCTCATCACGTTTGCTACATAATGACCATGTTCTTTTGAAAGCGACTTAGTTGTATTTTCGACTATACTGTTAGGGTGATATAATCTAATATTCATAAAATATATTATAATATAAAAACTTAAATTAAAGTATGGATTTTAAAGCAGTAGTATTTGATGCTTATGGAACATTATTTGACGTAAATTCAGCGGCAGAGAAATGTAAACATAAAATAGGAGATAGGTGGGAAGCCTTTGCAAATTTTTGGCGAACTACACAACTTGAATATACTTGGTTGAGAAGTTTAATGAAAAGACATAAAGACTTTTGGCAAATAACTGAAGATAGTTTGGATAAATCTATGAATGTTTTTAATATAGATAAAAGCATGAAAAGTGAATTGCTAAACCTTTATAAAATTTTATCCCCTTATCCAGAGGTGAAAGAGGTTTTAACAGATTTAAAAAAGAAAAATCTTAAACTCGCGATACTTTCGAATGGTACTCCAGATTTAATAAATGAATTAGTAAGTTCCAACAATTTAGATGCCTTTGATGATCTTTTTTCAATCGAAGAGGTAAAAATTTATAAGCCTGACTCAAAGGTCTACGATCTTCCAATTGATAAATACAAAATTCAACCCAAAGAAGTTGTTTTTTTGAGTGCTAACACTTGGGATGTATCAGGTGGTGGAAATTTTGGTTACAATGCTGTCTGGGTCAACCGTAACAACTCTCATTTTGATAACCTTGATTATAAACCAAAAAAAGAAATTAAAAATTTAAAAGGACTACTTGAAATAGTTTGAAACATTATTAAGATAAAATTATGTCAAATATTGAAATCAAAAAAATTGTGAAATCCATTGAAACATCTGACGGTGCAGGTGTAAAACTTAAAAGAAGTATAGGGACACCAGAAGCAGATTATGTCGATCCTTTTTTAATGTTAGATGAATTTGGTTCAGAAAATAAAGATGATTATGTTGCAGGTTTTCCCCCTCATCCTCATAGAGGTATTGAAACAGTTACCTATATGCTTAAAGGAAAGTTTGAGCATGAGGATAGCACTGGTGCTAAAGGAATTATGTCATCAGGAGATGTACAATGGATGAAAACTGGAAGAGGAATAATACATTCTGAAATGCCTGCAATGTCTGATGGCCAATTACTAGGATTTCAATTGTGGATTAATATGCCTGCAAAACTAAAAAAAAATAAACCTGAATATATTTACATTAAAAATAAGGAGCTTGGAACTTACAGTGATGATGAGAAAGTAGTTAAAGTGATCGCTGGAAAGTACAAAGATATTGAGGGTCCTGAAAAAAATCATAACGTTGAACCAATCTATTTTCATATTGTATTAAAGAATGCAAAGGAATTTTCTTGTGAAGTTCCGGAAGGACATAATTCATTTATTTATTTGCTTAAAGGCCAAATTAAAGTCGGTAAGTCAAATCACGAAAAAACAAACGACTCAAATTTAATATTATTAAAACAAGGAAAGAGTCTTCAAGTCAAAGCTGAAAAAGAAAGTGAATTTTTATTAATCGCAGGTAAACCTATTGGCGAACCGATAGCTAGAGGTGGTCCATTTGTAATGAATACAAAAGCTGAGATTGTTGAAGCAATTAATGATTACCAAAATGGTACTTTTGCAAAATATTAAATGCATTCTATAAACTTTTCAAAAACTGGTGGTCCTGAGGTTTTAAAATACGAAAAGTTATCTATTTCTAAACCTAAAGAGAATGAAGTATTAATAAAGCATTCGGCTATAGGTTTAAACTTTATTGATACATATCATAGGTCAGGATTATATCCTGTCCCACTCCCATCAGGTATTGGACTTGAAGGTGCAGGAATAATAGAAAAAGTTGGGCCAGGTGTTAAAAATTTTAAGGAGGGTGATAAGGTAGCATACGCAGCTGCACCACTTGGTTCATATTCAACTCATAGAATTTATCCAACAAAAAACTTAGTTAAAGTACCAGATGGAATAGATCTTGAAATTGTAGCTTGTTTAATGACTAAAGGTTTAACAACTTTTTATCTTCTACACAAAACTTACCCTGTAAAAAAAGGTCAAACAGTTTTGTTTCACGCTGCTGCAGGTGGAGTTGGTCAAATTTTTTGTCAATGGGCTAAAAGTTTAGGCTGCAAAGTAATAGGAACAGTAGGATCAGACGAAAAAATTAAGCTAGCCAAAAAGTACGGATGTGATGAAGTAATAAATTACAATAAAGAAAATTTTAAAGATAAAGTTTTAGAATTAACAAATAATGAGGGTCTGCCAGTAGTGTACGATGGAGTGGGAAAAAATACTCTAGAAAATTCACTTGGGTGTTTAAAAATGCGTGGAACAATGGTTTCATTTGGAAACGCATCTGGAAAATTAGATCCTGTAGATGTTGGAAAACTTATAGCTCCAAAAGGATTATATTTAACAAGACCTAGTATTGCACATTATACTTCCACAAGAGAAGAATTAGACGAAGCATCAAATAAACTTTTTGAAATGGTTAAATCAGGTGCGGTAAAAGTTGAAATATTCAAGAAATACTCCTTGAAAGATGCATCAGTTGCACATCAGGATTTAGAAGGAAGAAAAATCTTGGGGCCTGCTATCATTACTCCTTAAACTGTACATCCATATCTGAAATATGCAATTTTAGCGCTTTTGTTGAAATTTGAATTTCTCTTATAAAAAAAACTATAGACAC
>CACKFV010000003.1 GCA_902599605.1 uncultured Pelagibacteraceae bacterium | reverse complement strand
ATTAACGCTTTTATTCAATACGAATTTAGAAATTTTAAGAAAAAAAATAAGTAATTATTTACTATGTGGTGGAAGTTTTTTTTCAACAAAAACTTCATGTTTTCTCGTGGAAGGATTGTATTTTTTTGCCTTTAGCTTGATCTTAGCCTTTTCGCCACCAGCTGGTTTTTTCACATAATAAAAAAATGGACTATCAGGTTTAGCCTCTGGAACTAATCTTACTTTAACGTGTGTTTTTTTTGCCATTTGAGGTTTTTAAATCCTTTATCAATTTATTTATTTTATTTAACTTATATTTTAAATCTAAAGCATTTATAGTTTTATTTTTATTAGCGTCAATATCAAAAAAATCTTCATTTAATTGTTTTTTAACACCAGAGATAGTCATTCCTTTATCCTTAAGCAAAAACTTAATTTTCTTTAAAAGATCTATATTTTTATCATCATAATGTCTTCTTTTATTTATTATAATTGGTTTTATTTGTTTAAACTCACTTTCCCAATAACGAATTGTATGAGTATTTTTTTTATTTCCAATAGAGTCTAATTCTAATATTTCAGCAACTTCACCAATTGTTTTATAGGCTTTCGAGCTTTTTTTCATTATCGTTAATAAATTTTTTAAAATCTTTAGATGGTTTAAATAATACTACATTTCTTTCTTTAATAATTTTTTCTTCCTTTGTTTTAGGGTTCCTCCCAATACGACTTTTTTTAAAACGAATATGAAAAGTTCCAAAATTAGATATCTTAACAACTTTATGTTTTTTTAAATTTTTTACAATGTCAGACAAAATATCTTCAAGAATACTTTCTGACATTTTTTTTGAAAAACCTATTTGCATAAACACAGAATTGATGATTTCTTTTTTTGTAAGATTTACTCTCATTAATTAATAATATTATGTTTTATTTTCTCTATTAAGTTTCCATTAACAATTTTTTCACAAACTTTTAGCGAATTAGAAAATCCAATGTAATCAGTTGAGCCATGGCTTTTAACTACTGGAGAGTTTAAACCTATAAGTATTGCTCCATTATAAAGTCTAGGGTCTAATTTATCCTTGACCTTTTTAATATTCTTAATATTCAAAAATGAGAGAACTTTTCCATATAAATTAGATGTCATTGAATTCTTCACTTCTTTCATTATGAAATTTGCTGTTCCTTCTGCTGTTTTTAGTGCAATGTTTCCAGTAAAACCATCAGTAACAATAACATTTACATCACCTGACATGATATTATTTCCTTCAATATAACCAGCAAAATTAAATTCATTATTTTTTTTTTCACTTAAAATCTTATGAGCGCCTTTTATTATTTCATTGCCTTTAATGTCTTCAGATCCAATATTTAATAGCGCTACTTTTGGTTGTTCTTTAGGAAAGAGAGATTTAAACAAAGATGAACCCATAATTGCAAAATCAGTTAAATTTTTTTCACTACACTCAATATTTGCTCCAAGATCGAGAACTACATTCATTCCTGATTTATTCGGCCACAAGGCGGACAAAGCTGGTTTGTCAATGTTTTCTATCATTTCTAAATTCATTTTTGCAATGACAAATAACGCACCTGTATTTCCTGCAGATATTATTATATCCGACTCTTTTGATTTAACACTTTCTATTGCTTTCCACATACTTGAATTTTTTCCTTTTCTAGCGGCAGTTAATGGAGAGTCTGTATCAAGTATTTTGTCTTTCGTATCAAAAATATTAAAAGAGTTATTTCTTAAATCTTTTAATAGTTCTTTAATTTCTTTTTCATCACCAAAGATATTGTAATTTATATTTTTTGTTGATTTAGAATGATGAATAATTCCATCAATAGCTTTTTTTGGTGAACCTTCCCCACCCATTGCATCCACTGCAATATTTAAGATTTTGGTCATATAGAAAATTTATTCCTTAGGATCTAGTACCTGTCTACCCTTATAAGTGCCAGTTTTTAAATCTAAATGATGTGAAAGACGATATTCACCTGATTTTTTATCTTCAATAACATTCTTTGTATTGAATTGGATATGAGATCTTCTTTTTCCAGCTCTTGATTTAGTTGTTTTACGTTTTGGTACAGCCATATTCTAAAATTTATGATTTATTACACCCTTTGTAAATGTTTTTAAAGATGTTTTTGATAAATATATCTTGAAGTTATCAAAATAATTAACAATTTTTATATAATTATTATCCAACTTGTAATAAAAAGCCAAAATCTCACCTTTTTTTTCATCTTCTAATTTTCTCCAGTCCTGAGTTTTATCTAAAATCGAATAAAAAATATTTATGTAGTCTTTCATTTTTTTATTAATTGAAACATCTCCATAACCAATTTCTCTTAAATTAAGCTCAATCTGCCTAAAAAAATAATCAAAAAATTTTTGTAAGTAATCTTTTTCAGCGCTATCTTTGTATTCTTGCAAAAAGAATGCAAAATGAAATAGTAATATAAGCATTCTATCAGAAAAGGTATCTTTATCAGTAAAAATAGAAAAAAGACTTTTATTTCTAGAGAGATTTACTAAATTATTATATAAATTTACAAATTCTTTAATCATGAAAAATATATTTCTTATATCCTTATTATTAATTTTATCAAATTGTTCTTTAAATCTTGTTGACGACCATCATGGTGTTTATTTTATAGAAAAAAAAATGAAAAAAATACAAGTTAATTCAACAAATAAGAATGATCTAATCAAAATTTTTGGAGAACCTTCTACAAGAAGTTCATTCGATAACGATGTGTGGATATATATAGAAAGGAAAATAACTAATACACATTTTTTTGGAAAAAGAGAATTAATTGTTAATAATGTTCTCGTTCTTGAGATTGATGATAGGGGTCTGTTAACAAAAGTTGATTTTTATAACAAAGAAGATATGAAAAAAATTAAATTTGATAAAGATAAAACAAGTATCGTTTATGGAAAAAAGAGTTTTGTTTACGACTTTTTAGCAAGTATGAGGCAAAAAATTAATGATCCTCTTGGTGTGAGAAAAAAAAGAAGAGAAGGAGGTCAATAATTTAATTATCCAGCAATAACTGCCAAAAGTAATAAAGCTACTATATTTGTAATTTTTATCATTGGGTTAACTGCTGGTCCTGCTGTATCTTTGTATGGATCTCCAACTGTGTCGCCAGTTACTGCAGCTTTGTGAGCCTCAGAACCTTTTCCACCATGATTTCCATCTTCAATATATTTTTTTGCATTATCCCAGGCACCACCACCTGCTGTCATAGAAATTGCAACAAAGAGACCAGTTATAATTACTCCGAGCAACATTGCGCCCACAGATGATAATGCTGCAACCTGACCACCAATTTGATAAATTATTAAATACAAAACTATTGGAGATAAAACGGGTAAGAGAGAAGGTATAATCATTTCCTTTATTGCAGCTTTAGTTAATAAATCAACTAACTTTCCATAGTCTGGCTTAGCTTTTCTTTTCATTATACCAGGTATCTTTTTAAATTGTCTTCTAACCTCAATTACAACTGCACCCCCTGCTCTTCCTACAGCTTGCATACCCATAGATCCAAAGAGGTAAGGCAACATACCACCAACCAAAAGACCCACAACTACAAATGGGTTTGAAAGATCAAAACTTACAACAACATTTTCAAGTTTTGATCCTGGAAGGTCTGAAAAAAATTTAATATCTTCTGTGTATGCTGCAAATAAAACTAAAGCTCCTAATCCAGCTGAGCCAATTGCATATCCTTTAGTTACAGCTTTTGTAGTGTTACCAACAGCGTCCAAAGCATCAGTGGTCTTCCTTACATTTTTAGGTAGGTTTGACATTTCAGCTATTCCACCAGCGTTATCTGTTACCGGTCCATAAGCATCTAATGCGACTACCATTCCAGCAAGAGCTAACATAGCAGTTACAGCAATAGCTATTCCATATAACCCAGCAATATAATTTGTTAATAAAATTCCACCGACAATAATTAGTGCTGGGATTGCTGTTGCTTCCATAGAAACAGCAAGTCCTTGGATTACATTTGTACCATGACCGGTGGTAGATGAAGATGCAACACTTTTTACTGGTCTATAATTTGTACCAGTATAATATTCTGTTACCCATATAAGAAGACCCGTGATTATTAATCCTATCACACTGCAGTAATAAAGACTTAAACCAGAAAATTTTTTATCACCTATTGAATATACTTTATCTAAACCTAAAACATAATCAGTAAGTGGATATAAAACTAGAAGAGATGCAATCGCAGTAACAATGAACCCTTTATAAAGAGCAAGCATAATATTTTTTGACGACCCTAATCTTACAAAAAAAGTACCGAGAATTGAGGTAACTATACAAGCGCCTCCAATTGTAAGAGGATAAACCATCATCATCAAATCATTTTGGAAAAAGATTGATGATAAAACCATTGTAGCAACAATAGTTACTGCATAGGTTTCAAATAAATCAGCTGCCATACCTGCACAATCACCAACGTTATCTCCAACGTTGTCTGCTATCACTGCTGGGTTTCTTGGATCATCTTCTGGAATTCCTGCTTCTACTTTTCCAACTAAATCTGCACCAACATCAGCTCCTTTTGTAAAAATTCCACCTCCTAGTCGTGCAAATATAGATATAAGTGAAGCACCAAATCCTAATGCAATAAGTGCATTGATTAATTCTCTTTTATCAACATTAAATTTCAAAAGTAAATAATAGTAAACTGCTATTGATAATAAGGCTAATCCAGCTACCAACATTCCAGTAACTGCACCAGACTTAAATGCAATTGATAAACCTTTTGACAAACCTTTTCTAGATGCTTCTGCAGTTCTAACATTGGCTTGAACTGAAACTAACATTCCTACATAACCAGCAATACCAGATAATGCTGCACCAATTAAGTAACCTAGACCAACTAAGAAACTAAAAGAGAAACTAATAATAACAAGAACAACTAAACCAACTATTGCAATAGTTTTGTATTGTCTGTTTAAATAAGCTTTAGCTCCAATTTGAATTGCAGATGCAATTTCTTGCATCTTAGAGTTTCCTGTGCTTGCAGCTAAAATATTTTTTCCTGTAAAATATCCGTAAACTATTGATAATATACCAGCTAAAATTGTGTAGATTAAGATTGTTTCAACATTATAGTTCATAAATTCCTTATGTATTAAAAGATTTCATTTAAAAAAAATGGACATTACAAAAATAAGTATAAAAGGCAATATAATATTAATTAAAATTGATGAGTATAACCAAGGTTTTTATTTATCCTAAACTTCTTATTTCCTTTTAAAATACAAGAATCTTGATGTTTTTTTAAGATTTTGCCGATTCTTTGAATTTTAAGTTTTTTATTTTTAGCATACTTATCGATTAAAGATCGGTTTTTTTTATGAGAGGTAAAAATAATTTCATAATCGTCACCATTAAAAACTATATTTTCAGCTTTATATCTTTTATTACTACTTAAAACTTTTTTGAGTTGATTTGATAATTTAATGTCGTCCAATTTAATTGAAAAACCATGTTTTTGTTGTCTTATCATTTTTTTTAAGTCAATCAACAAACCATCGGATATATCAATAGAAGTATTTGCGAATTTTTGCAGGAAATTTACCATCTTCAAATTTATCGATGGCATATAAAATTTAGAAATGAAGTAATTTTTCAATAATTTTGGTATTGAAATTTTTTTTTTCAAAATTTGAAGACCTATGAAACTATCGCCTAAGTGACCAGTAATGTATATATCATCACCAATCATTGAGTTATGTCTTTTTATTATCTTATTGGAAAATCCTATAACACAACATGTAAAAGAGTTGGTATTAGAATAAACGGTATCACCACCAGATAATTCAATATCAAATTTTTTCTGTTCTAAGGATAAAGAGTTTGAAATTTTTTTTAAATTTTTGTTTGAGAAAGATCTTGAGTTACCACTCGCTGATATAAAATAATATTTTGGTTTAACACCCTTACAAATTAAGTCCGATATTGATGATCTTAAAATCTTTTTAATTACAAGATCAGGTGCTTTAAAATTAGGAAAGTGTACTTTTTCAACATAAGTGTCAACTGATACTGCTAATTTGTTGGATTTATCAAAAAAAATATCATCGTTAAGACCTTGAGATGAATTTTTTTTTTTGGTTAATCTTTTAAGGAATTTGTCAATTAATTGAACTTCATTCATTTAAGCTCTTATTTTATTTGATATTTTGTCTAGTAATGCATTAAGATATTTGGTTTGTGATAAATCTATGAAATAATTAGATGCATTTAGATATTCTTTGATGATTATTTTTGACGATACATTAGGCTTATATAAAAATTCAAAAGTAGCACTTTTAATTATTATTATGAAAATTTTATCAAGTTTTTTAAGTTTAATGTCATTTTCTAAATGTATTTGAATTTCATTATCAATCACTTCATTTCTCTCAATTGTACCCTTTACAACATCCTTTATAAATTTTTTAAATCTGTGTTTAGGAAATGTTAATTCCTCTTCTTTATTAAAAAATTTTCCGTATAATTTTTGAATTATAATTACTCTTGGATTGTTTTTTGGACTGTATTGTGGCTGCATCTTTTTAGTTGTCGTTAATCAAAAGTTCAATTGCTGCATTTGCAGCTTCTTTACCTTTGTTTTTATTTGATTTATCAGCACGTTCAATTGCTTGGTCTTTATTTAAGCAGGTTAAAATTCCATTTCCAATAGGTTTTTTACTTTCAATTGATAATTTCATTATCGCATCTATTGAAGATTTACTGATAAAATCAAAATGAGGCGTTTCACCTTTGATGACACATCCCAAGGCTATAAAAGCATCATATTTTTTTAAATTTTTTGATATCGCAAATGGTATTTCGAAAACACCTGGAACATAAATAATCTTTGTTTTAATTTTTTTTTTATGATTGTTTAGAACATCATTTACACCACTAACTAGCATGTTGATGATATCTTCATAATATTTTGATGCGACTATACAAATTTTTTTCATTTTATAATTTCTTGTTTAGTAATTCTAATTCCAAAACCCTCTAAGCCAATAACTTTTTTTGGTGATCTAGTAACTAATATCATATTTTTAACTCTTAAAGCTTTAATTATTTGTGCACCAATACCATAGTTTCTAATTAGTTTATCAGTGCCTATTTTATTTTTCTTATCAGATTTAAAGTCTCTTAAAGTAGAAGATACAGATTTTAAATTAGAGTCTCTTATAAAAACTAATATACAATTATTATAATCTTTAAAATAATCTAATGTATTATTAAATGAATTAGGCAATCTCTTTCCTAGTAAATAACTTTCAACCAAATTAGAAGATATAACTCGTACTCTAGTATTTTTACTGGGGCTGATTTTACCTTTTATTAATGCAAAATGTTCAGATCCATCAAGTTGATTTTCAAAAATTTTAATTTGATATTTTTTATTTTTAATTACAATTTTATCGGTTTTTTTAAGCTTAACTAATTTTTCATTCTTTAATCTATAAGAAATTAAATCTTCTATTTTTGCTATAGCCAATTTATGTTTATTAGCAAATTCAAAAAGCTCTTTGCCTTTTGTCATTACTCCTTTATCATTCATTATTTCACATATAACCGCTGAAGGATTTTTTTTGGCTAGTTTTGATATATCAACTGATGCTTCTGTATGACCTGCTCTTACTAAAACTCCACCGTCTTTAGAGATGATTGGAAATATATGTCCTGGTGAAACTATATCTTTTTTCTTAACATTTGTTTTTATTGCTGTTTTAATTGTTAAAGATCTGTCTTTTGCAGAAATACCAGTTGTAACTCCCCTTCTTGCCTCTATTGATACTGTAAAAGCTGTTTGGTTTCTTGATTTATTTATTGGAGACATGAGAGAAAGATTCAATCTTTTAGCTTGTTTATTTGTTAGCGCTAAACAAATTAATCCTCTTCCATATTTTGCCATGAAATTAATTTTCTTTGGAGAAACATTTGAAGCTGGTATTACTAAATCACCTTCATTTTCTCTGTGTTCATCATCTACAAGGATATACATTTCTCCTTTTTTGGCTTTACGGATAATGTTTTCTACAGAGCTAAACTTTTTTGTTTTCATAAAATTTTTTTACGTATTTTGAAAGAATATCTATTTCAATGTTAACAATATCATTAACCTTTAAATTTGATAAATTAGTAAGCTTTAAAGTATGCGGAATGCACCAAATTTGAAAGTTATTACCTTTTATTTTTGATATAGTAAGCGAAACACCATTTATAAGTATTGAAGCTTTAGGTATTAAATATTTTGAAAATTTATTTTCAATTTTAAATTCTAATACAATTGATTTACCCACTTTTTTAATTTTTTTTAGTAATGAAGTACAATCAACATGGCCTTGGCATATATGACCTGAAATATCTTGACCATATTTTAAAGGCAATTCAAGATTTATCTTTTGACCAATTTTGAGATGCCTAAACTTTGATTTGTTAATACTTTCTTTGGATAGATAAAATTCTAATAGGTCTTTTCTTTTGGAAACCAATGTAAGGCAAACACCATCACATGCTATGGATGAACCAATATCTTTTTTGTCTAATTTAAGCTTGCTCTTTATAAATATTTTTGTCCCTGCGTTTAACTTCGAAAATTTCGATATAGTCCCCTGTTGATATATAATTCCGTTAAACATTTCTTAAATAAATCTTGTAATTCTATTTTTATCAAAATACTGATTGATATTACTCTTAATTTTAAATTTTTTTGATAATTTATAAACTATTTTTTTAATGTTTAATTTACCAGATTGTCTCAATTTATTATCTGTTTTAATTAAATAAAATTCATTAAACAAATTTTTATCCAACATTTTGTTTGTAAGCTGATTTCCACCCTCAACTAATAAAAAACGAATATTGTTTTGGTATAAAATTGACATAACTTTTTTTAGGTCAAATTCACCATTTTTTTCGATTTTAACATTTATTAGTTTTGCTTTTTTACTCTTCAGAAACTTTATCTTTTTTTTATCACCTGAGTTATAGAAAATTATTATTCTAGTATTCTTTGATTTGAAAATATTTGCGTTTTTTTTTACTTTTAAATTTTTATCTACAATAACTTTTATTGGTGAATACTCATTTAAACCAGATAATCTACAATCCAATAATGGATTATCATCGTTAATCGTCTTGTAAGTGACTAATATAGCTTGGTTTTTATATCTGAGATAATGAGAGAAAGATTGAGTATATGTGTTAGAAATATATTTTGATTTAGAACTTTTAATAAAAAAATCTTTTGAGCATGCTATTTTTCCTACTACATATGGTTGTTTATATTTTCTTTGAAAAATATAAGGTTTATAAAATTCATTTATCTTTGGTACATTAATATTTTTAACTTTGATTTTTTTTGATTTCAGAATTTGTTTAGCTCTTTTTGAGGATCTTTCATCGATATCATGAGAACCATAAACAAGCCTGGAAATCTTCTTATTTATTATAATGTTAGTGCAAGGGGGTGTTTTTCCATAATGACTACAAGGTTCTAACGTTACATAAAGAGATGAACCCTTGGTTATTTTTTTGTCAATCTTATTTAATAAACTAAACTCAGAGTGAGGTGTTCCATTATAACCTGTGGAAGCTAACGAAATAACCTCATCATTTTTAACAAGAACACTTCCAACAGAAGGATTGGTTCCTGTTAAACCCTCCATATTTCTTGCTAAATTTAAAGCTAAATTTAGATAGAGTTTATCTTTTTTTGAAGACATCTATTTTGTCTACAAATTGAACAAAGTCTTTTTCTTCTCTGAAATTTCTATAAACAGATGCAAATCTTACATAGGCTACTGGATCCAAATTTTTTAAACCGTCCATCACCATTTTTCCAATTGCATTAGAAGAAATTTCATTTTGACCTATTTCTTCAAGTGCTCTAGAAATATTTGTTATAAATTTTTCGACAGTATCAGTATCAATAGGTCTTTTTTTAAGAGCGATGTAAATTGATTTTGATAATTTATCTCTATCAAATGGAGACTTTCTTCCATTTTTTTTTACAACCATTAATTCTCTGAATTGAACTCTTTCAAAAGTGGTAAATCTTTCACCACAAATGCATAATCTTCTACGTCTAATAGTTGTACCATCTTCAGTTGGACGTGAATCCACAACCGATGTTTCACCTTTTTTACAAATTGGACAAATCATTTACTATTTTAAATTTTTATAAATCGGGAACTTCGAACACAATGAAATTACTTCTTCTCTTACTTCTGCTTCAACTTTCGCATTATCGTCTGGATTTGCTGATAAACCTTTTATTGTTTTTGTTATTAATTCACCTACTTTTTTAAATTCATCTAAACCGAAACCTCTAGTAGTTGCAGCTTGTGTTCCTAATCTTATTCCAGATGTTATCATTGGACTTTCTGTATCATATGGAATTCCATTTTTATTACATGTTATATTAGCTCTACATAAACTATCAGCTGCAATATTTCCTTTTACATTAAACGGTCTCAAGTCTACCAACATTAAATGAGTATCAGTTCCACCTGAATATATTTTAAAACCATTGTTTTTTAATGTCTCAGCTAAAATTTTTGCATTAGCAATTACATTTGAAATATAATTTCTAAATTCTGGTTTTAATGCTTCAAGAAACCCGACTGCTTTTGCAGCAATTATGTGCATCAAAGGACCACCTTGGTAACCTGGAAAAACTGCAGAATTAAATTTTTTAGACAAAGCTTCGTTATTAGTTAAAATAATTCCACCACGTGCACTTCTAAAAACTTTATGAGTTGTTGAAGTAACAACGTCAGCAAACTCTACTGGATTTGGATAACCTTTGCCTGCAACTAAACCGGAGAAGTGAGCCATATCTACCATAAAATATGCTCCTACTTTATCTGCAATCACCCTAAATTTTTTAAAATCAATTTGTCTAGAGTACGCGCTTCCACCTGCAATTATAAGTTTTGGTTTGTTCTCAACTGCAAGTTTCTCTATAGACTCATAATCTAATAATTCTGTTTTTTTATCTACATCATATGCAATTGCGTTAAACCATTTTCCTGAAACAGATGCTTTTGACCCGTGAGTAAGGTGACCACCGGAATTTAAACTCATTCCCATTATAGTATCACCTGGTTTTAGTAATGCTAAGAAGACTGCTCCATTAGCTTGAGCTCCAGAATGAGGTTGGCTATTAGCAAATTTACAATTAAATAATTTCTTTAGTCTTTCGTTAGCTAAGTTTTCAGCTACATCAACATGATCGCATCCATTATAATATCTTTTTCCTGGATAACCTTCAGCATACTTGTTAGTTAATACAGATCCTTGAGCTTCAAGAAGAGCATTAGAAACAATGTTCTCTGATGCAATTAGTTCAATATGTTGTTGTTGCCTAGCTAGTTCATCATTAATAGCTTTATATATTTCCGGATCAGTATCTGATAAATTCTTTTCAAAAAAGTTTTGATACTCTATATTTGTATATTTACCTTCACTAGACATAATTTATTTTATTTTTTTAACCCTTCTCAAGTGTCTACCACTTTCGAATCTAGTTTTCAAAAAAATATTAACACAATTTAAAGCTAATTTTTCGCTAATAAGTCTCGATCCTAAAGCGATTATATTGGCATCATTATGTAATCTCGATAATTTGGTGTTTTCAATGCTATAACACAATGCGGCCCTTATATTTTTAACCTTGTTTGCTACTATTGACATTCCAACACCTGAGCCACAAACCAAAATCCCACGATTTTTTTTACTTTTTGCAACATTTTTTGCTAATTTTTTTGCAAAATCTGGATAATCTACAGAATTATCATTACTGGGTCCTAAGTCGAAAATTTTTAATTTTTTCTTTTTTAATGAATATTTGATTTTTTCTTTTAGTTTAAATCCAGCGTGGTCTGAAGATATATAAATTTTATTCAAATTAATTAAATTTGTAGTCAAGTACACAAGCAACAAGATGAATTCTATTCTCTTCTCCTCCATTAAATGCATTGTGATACTTTTTATTATTCGTAATCCAAACTGATCCATCAGCTGGCATGTGCTTAGCTACATTATCTATTACCATTATACATCCAGGGTTTGTAATAATTGGAATATGTAGTCTAGGCTCTGGATCACGATGCCAACTCAAAGTAGATCTTGGTTCCTTCAATAATAATCTTACTCTACCTAATTTATATTTTTTTGATAATTCCTCATAAACAGTTTTAAAATAAGTATCTTTATATTCATCTATGAACTGTGTGTACTTTCCCTCGTCAATCATTTTGTCCCTTGAAACTTCTTTTCCATCACTACTTGGTTTCGTCCAAAATACTCCACGAACATTATTTCCTTTAATTGACTCTGGGTCTCCTGGTATTTGATTTAATGAAATTCCGGCAAAGTGAGGAATTCCTAGACTTGTGTCAAAACCTTTTAGGTTTAAAACTTTTTTGCAAGCTTCTCGAAGTTTGATGATATCGAATTTGATATCTTGTTTTTGAAAATCGTTAAATGATAGTGACATTTTATAACTTTTTTATTAATAGCTTATAAACTATTTTTATATATATTACTATTGTCGCATTAAAAAACATTGAGAATGATTATCACTGGTAAATACCCCAAATTGAGAATGAGAAGATCAAGAAAAAATGATTGGATGAGAAGATTAGTTAGAGAAAATTCTCTTTCTAGCAATGATTTTATATTACCAATCTTTGTAACAGAGGGAAAAAATAAAAAGATTCCAATTAAAACTATGCCTGAAGTTTTTAGATATAGCGTCGATAAACTTGGTCATATTGTTGATAGAGCCCTTAAACTTAAAATTCCAATGGTGGCATTTTTTCCTCAAACAAATAATGGTTTAAAAGACTCTTATGGTAGCGAAGCTTTAAATGAAAATAATTTAGTTTGTAAGGCTATTAGAAAAATTAAAGATAAATACAAAGATGAAATCGGTATAATGACTGATGTAGCTTTAGATCCATATACATCTCATGGACATGATGGAATTTTACGAGATAAAAGAATTCTGAATGATGAAACGATAGAAATATTAATTCAACAATCTCTTTTACAAGCTCAAATGGGTAGTGATGTTATAGCGCCATCAGATATGATGGATGGGCGTATAGGTGAGATTAGACAAGAACTTGATAATAATTCGCTTAAAGATGTTAAAATATTATCTTATGCTGTAAAATATGCATCTTCTTTTTATGGTCCCTTTAGAGATGCAGTCGGATCAAAAAAAAATTTAAAAGGTGACAAAAAAACATATCAGATGGACTTCAGTAATTCCGAAGAAGCTTTAAGAGAAGTGGCATTAGATATTAAAGAAGGAGCAGATCTTGTTATGGTGAAACCTGGTCTTCCCTACCTAGATATAATAAAAAAAGTGAAAGAAAATTTTAAAATACCAGTTTTGGCCTACCAGGTTTCAGGTGAATATAGTTTGTTAATGAATGGTATTAATAAGGGATTAATAAGTGAAAACTCTATTTATGAAACACTTATGTCATTTAAAAGAGCTGGCGCTAATGCAATTATTTCATATTTTGCAGATAGAATAGATAAAATTATTAAAAATTAAGATTTAAAATCGTCTATGAATTTTTTTCTTTGATGAGGAAAATTAATACTATTAGGTAAAAAAAGATTTGTTTGTAAATACTCACTTATAAGATTCAAACCGTCTATAATATCTTGATTATTTACATTATCTCCACTTTTGGAAATAAGAAAATTAGGAACTTTAATTTTTTTCAGATTTGTAGTAATAAAAAATTCATCCTTTCCATTGGATTCTTTTTTTGCATATTTCTTTACATCTAAGTCAAAACCAATCAATCTTAGAAAATCAAGTTCCCAAAAAATGTAATTTATATACCAATCTTCTTTTTCTAGAATTGAAAATAACTTATGAACCAGCTCATAAATTGATGTATTCTCTTGGTTTTCTACAGTTAGTAATTTTACTAAATTTAATGCTGAATTAATGCAATACATAGATCTTTTTTGGGAGAAAAATATTGGAGTGTTTACTTTTAAGATTTCAACTTTAAAATATCCAAAACTGTCATCACTTTTCGAATTATAATTTAAATGAAGCTCATTGCCAATTTGTAAATAGTTTTTGATCTTTTTTGATGATGCTCCAAAAATAATACCAGAGCACTTACCATGATTTTTAGTATAGAAATTAACAATGGTTGAATTTTCTTGAAATTTATTCTTTGATAACAAAATACCTGTATCTGTCCAATTCATTTTTTAAAAGTATCCAATAATTTTAAAGCAGCTTTCTGTTCGGCTTCTTTTTTAGAGTTACCAATTCCCAAATATTTTTTTGAATTTTTTATTTTGACTGAAACTTTTATAACAGGTTTATGTCTTGGACCTTTGTTTTCTACTACATTATAAATTGGGAGGGTTTTATATAATTTAAGAGAATATTCTTGAAGCATTGTTTTTGGATCTCTATAAATTGTCAATTTTTCATTTAGAAATCTTTTCCAGTAATTTAAAATGAATTTTTCAGTTACTTCTAATCCTTGATCTAAATACAAGGCACCAACAATTGATTCAACTGTATCTGCTAAAATTTTATTCTCTATTTTTGAATTATCCATATTTTCACCTACTAAAACATAATCCTTTAAAGATAAATAATTAGAAATTTCAACACATCTTTTCCTATTAACTAATGATGCCAATTTTTTATCAAGATCTCCTTCTTTATCATTTGGAAATAATTTATATAAATTCTTTGATATAATTAATCCTAATACTCTATCACCTAAAAATTCTAATTTTTCATTGTTATTTAACGGATTATTGCTTTTGTGTGTTAAGCTTTTCAGCAAAAGATTTTGATTTTTAAATTTAACACCTATTATTTTTTCAAAAGAACCTATGTTTTTTTTCATTATCTAATTTTTTTAAAGAATCTGTCTAATCTAAAACTTTTATTCCATTTCCAAAACTCAATAAATCTTCCTATTTTTTTGTCTGTAGAAAAAAAAATAAATCTAGCCTTACCAACAATATTATCGCGGTGTACATAACCAACACTTGTTAAAAATCGACTATCCTTTGAACAATCTCTATTGTCTCCTAAAAAAAAATAATGATTATCAGGTACAACAAATTCATCTGAATTTTGGTACGATCCAAAATTATTATAAGCAGTTAAATATTTTTTATTTTCTATTTTTTCTTCAAAAAGATTTGTTTCTAAAATTTCACCACCACAATATATTTCCACTTCTGACTTTACTTTAGATTTAAGAATTTCAGCGTCGTTAAGATATAGATTACCGTCTATAAATTGAATCTTGTCTCCTGGTCCACCTATAAGTCTTTTAATATAATCGGTTCTGTTATCCGCAGGAGTTTTGAATACAATAATGTCTCCTCTTTCTGGTTCATTAAAAAAAATACGTTTTTTAATAGGTCCTAAACTAAAAGGAAACGAATGCTTGCTATATCCATAAGTATATTTAGTTACAAAAATTCTATCTCCTACCAACAAAGTTGGCTCCATCGATGATGACGGAATATAAAAGGGTTGAATGAATAAAGACCTTATTACAATAGCAATTACTAAAGCATAAAAAATAGTTTTGATATTATCTATAATTTTTTGTCTCATTTAATCTTTTGAGTTATAACGTATGCAACTGAATATTCTCTTTCATCTGATAATGACAGAAAAATTTTAACTTTTTTCAATTTAAGTTTTCTTTTTAATATATCTTTTAACTTTTTGCTTAAAGTAAGGTGAGGTTTACCACTTCTTTTTTTTGATACATTTATATCTTTAAAATTTATATTATGAGCAAAACCAGTACCAAGAGATTTTACGAAAGCTTCCTTAGCAGCGAATCTTTTTGAAAAAAACAAAACTTTCTGATTAATTTTTTCTGAATCTTTAATTTCACTAGATGTAAATATTCTATTAATAAATTTTTTGTTTTTAATAAGTTTTTTTATACGACTATTTTTAACAATGTCTGTCCCTACACCAAAAATATCTAAAGTCATCTCACGATCTTTTTGAATTCTTTAATAATACTGGGCATACCAGACTCTAAACTTTCACCTATGATAAAGTGACCAATATTAAATTCTTTAATGTATGGAATTTTTCTCAAAATTTTTGTTGTTTTGTAATCCAAGCCGTGTCCTGCATGCACTTCAATATCATAATCAAATGCTAATTTACTTGCATCTTTAATTCTCTTTAGTTCATTTGAAAATTTTACACCTTTTTTAACTAAAATTGATATTTTTCCTGTGTGCAGTTCAACGCATTTTGTTCCTATTTTTTTCGAGATTTCAATATTTTGTTTTGAAGGGTCTATAAATAAACTTGTTCTAATTTTAGCTTTATTAAGTCTGGATATAATTTTTTTTAAATTATGAAAATTTTTTTTTAAATCTATACCCCCTTCTGTAGTAATTTCTTTTCTTTTTTCCGGTACTATACAAACATAATTAGGCATGTTTCTAAGAGCAATTTTTAACATTTTGTTATTACATGCCATCTCTAAGTTTATTTTAATTTTTTTTTTACAAAGTTTTTTTAAATCTAAATCTTTAATATGTCTTCTGTCTTCTCTAAGATGAACTGTTATAGAGTCAGCTCCAGAATTAATTGCAATATTTGCAAACTTTAAAATATTTGGATGATTTTCTCCTCTAGCATTTCTTAATGTAGCCACATGATCAATGTTAACACCGAGTTTAGACATTATCTTAAATATCTACTTCCTGGTTTTGTAATTTGGATATTCTTTAAAGGAGTTGGCAATTTATTTCTCTTATAAACAGGAATATCTAATTTTACTTGAGATATAATTTTTTTGGACATTTTTAAATTTTTCGACCTGTCTATTAAGCAAGCAATTCCAACAAACTTTCCACCAAACTTTTTTATGAGTCTTACACACTCAAATGAAGATTTTCCTGTAGTGATTACGTCCTCTACTATTAATACTTTTGCTTTTTTTTTAATATTAAAACCTCTTCTAAGTTTAAATTTTTTATCTACTCTTTCACAAAAAATAGTCTCTTTTTTTAACAATCTTCCTATCTCATAACCAATAATTACACCTCCCATTGCTGGGGATAGAATAATATCAAAACTTTTAATATTTCTTTTAATTTTTGTTGCCAAGGAACTTATAAATTTTTTAGCTTGAGTTGGTTTGCTTAAAAGCTTGGCGCATTGAACATATTGGGGTGAATGTAGACCAGATGAAAGTACGAAGTGTCCTTCTAAAAGAGCGTCAGTTTTTCTTAAAACTGCCAAAGAATTTTTTAAAGAAAGCATATTTTTTGTTTTTGTGTCTAATAATTTTAAATTTATACTCTCTTTGTTTTAACTCACTTATTAATTTTGTAAAGTTTTTGAGATCAGAAATAATTAGATTAAATCTAAAATTAATGGAGGTTTTAGTTTTTTCTACCATTTCAACACTAGAAATGTTTACATGATTTTCTCCAATCATAGTTGTCACTGTTCCGAGAACACCTGGTTTATCAGGTAACGAGATCCAAAGAGTAGTATTATATATTTTGTCAGTTGGTTTAGAATTTTCTCTATATTGCCAATATCTCCTAATTGCGGCTCTCGCTTTACCTGTTTTAGCTGAGCTTAACCAATGTAAAGATGGTGACTCTTTCTTTGATGTTATAATCTTAACCACATCACCATTTCTTAAGATACTTTGTAAATGACTGTCTTTACCATTTATTTCTGATCCAATAGCAGTATCTCCAACTTGCGTATGTACTGCATACGCAAAATCTATTGGGGTAGCATCTTTTGGAAGTTTGATCACAGATCCCTTTGGTGTAAAGCAAAATACATTTTCTTGAAACATCTGAAGTTTAGTATATTCATAAAAATCCTCTGGATTTTCATTTCTCTCAATTATTTCAACTAGATCTTTCAACCAATCGTATTCTTTCCAAGTTAAAGAATTAAATTTTTCAGAAGATTTATATTTCCAATGAGAAGCAATTCCTCTTTGAGCGTATTCGTGCATCTGCATTGTTCTTAATTGAATTTCAATAGGTCTTTTGTTTGGACCAATTATAGCTGTATGTAATGACTGATATTTGTTTATTTTAGGAGATGAAATATAATCTTTAAATCTTCCCGGTATACAATTCCACTTTTTATGGAATACACCTAAAGTCTTATAGCAATCTGATACATCGTTAACAATTACCCTAAATCCGATTATATCTGTGATTTGCTCTAGAGAAGTTCTTTTTTTTTGAATTTTTCTCCAAATAGAAAAAGGGGTTTTCTCTCTACCAAATATTTTAACATTTAATCCTTCTGTTTTTAAAATTTTTTGAAACTCCTCAGAAATCATATTAAAATTTGAAATATTATTTTCTTTTATTTCATCAAGTCTTTTCTTAACGAGATGTCTTGCTTCAGGATTTAAAATTTCAAAAGAAAGATCTTCCAACTCATCTCTAATTCTATTCATGCCCATTCTGTCTGCTAATGGAGCATATATTTCCATCGTTTCTTTAGCTTTTCTAATTTGTTTTTCTTTAAGTTTTACAAATTTAATTGTTCTCATGTTATGAAGTCTGTCAGCTAATTTTACAAGAAGGACTCTTATGTCTTTAGAGGTTGCTATGATTAATTTTCTAAAATTTTCAGCTTTAGAGTCTTGAGCTGCTTGATTTTCAAATGCAGAGATTTTTGTGACACCTTCCACTAAATCAGCAACTTCTTGACCAAATTCTTCCTTTATTGTTTTATAAGTAGCTCTAGTATCTTCAATCGTATCGTGCAATAATCCAGTTGCAATAGTTGCGCTATCAAGTTTTAAATCTGAAAGAATATTTGCTACAGCTATTGGGTGAATAATATATGGCACACCTTCATCCCTTTTTTGTTTCTTGTGAGCCTCGAGAGCAAAATTATAAGCTTTGGTTAAAGTTGTCGGGTTTAAAAACTTATTATATTCCCTTACCTTATTTATTAATTCTTCAGATTTAAGCATATCTAATTATACCATTACTTTGATAAATCTTTATATCACTAATTGATTTGGGGTTTAATTTTTTTATTAAAATATCTATTTTTTGCTTATTTTTCGGATGTATCCAGTTTTTTTTTATTTCATATAATGGAATTAAAGTAAAATTTCTTTGATGCATTCTTGGGTGTGGAGTAATAATTTTTTCTCCTTTATGAATAATACTTTTGCAAGTATTGTTGAAATCAATAATATCAATATCGCAAGTTCGTGGTGAGTTTTTTATACTTTTTTTTCTTCCCAATAATGTTTCTATTTTTTTTATTTTTTCAAACAAATCGATAATTGTTAAATCTGTTTTACATTCAATAATGAGGTTTAAAAATTTTGGATTCGATGGGTTTGGCCACGATGGTGTTTCATAAAGTTTTGAGACTTTTAGAAAATAACAAAAATGTGATAAATGAAACTTAGTTTTTTCAATATTATCAGTTCTATTTCCCAAATTTGAGCCTAGTGCCAGTATAATTGTATTATGACGATCTTCTAAAATATCTTGCTTTATCACGATTCCAGTCCCTTGTTTTTTTTGTTTGTCGTTTATCAAATCTTTTTTTACCTTTTGCGACGGCAATCTCCAACTTTGCTCTCCCTTTTTTAAAATACATTTTAAGAGGTATAAGTGACAATCCATCTCTATTAACTTTACCAATTAATTTTTTTATCTCTCTTTTATTTAACAATAGCTTTCTCTCTTCTCTAGGATTATGGTTAGTAAAACTTGCCTCTTTATAAATTGGTATGTGTGAATTTACTAAAAAAAACTCACCATCTTTTTCAATAGCATATGATTCTGCTATATTTACTTTTCCTGCTCTAACAGACTTAATCTCAGATCCTTTTAATACAATTCCTGCCTCTAAAATTTCTTGGAAAGAAAAATTAAAGGATGCTTTTCTATTTAAACAAATTATTTTGTGTCCAGGTTCTTTTTTTACCATGCTACAATAATTTTGCAGACAATAATGCTTCTTTTACTTTTTCCTTAGTGGATTCTTGTATTTTAACTAATGGTAGTCTTACATCATCACTGCACAGACCTAAAAGTTTAGCTGCATATTTTGCAGGTGCTGGATTGCTTTCAATAAATAGAGCTTTATGAAGTGGTTGAAGCAAAGCATCAATTCTTTCAGCCTCTTTAATTTCATTATCAGAATTTGATTTTGAAAATTTTTGAAAATCAGAACATAGCTTAGGTGCTATATTTGCTGTAACCGAAATTATACCAACCCCTCCTCTTTTATTAAATTCAAAAGCAAGACCATCTTCACCAGTTAGCTGAATAAAATCAGGTCCCAATTTTTTTAAAGTTTGATCAAGTCTATTTAGGTCTCCTGTCGCATCTTTTACACCTGCGATATTTTTAAGTTCATAAAGTCTTGCCATTGTATCAACTGACATATCAATAACGCAGCGACTTGGAATATTATAAATAATAATTGGCAAGCTTGTATTATCATTAATTGATTTATAATGTTGATATAAACCTTCTTGTGTTGGTTTGTTGTAATATGGAGTAACTACAAGTACGCCATCTGCTCCTGCCTTTTCTGCATGCTTTGTTAGAGCTACAGCTTCAGTTGTAGAATTTGATCCAGTGCCTGCAATTACCGGAATTTTACCTTTTGCTTCTTTAATACAAAGCTCAATGACTTTTTCATGCTCTTCATGGCTCAATGTGGGCGATTCACCTGTTGTTCCTGCAGGAACTAAACCATTTGTGCCATTTTCAATATGAAAATTTATTAGTTTGATATAACAATCTTCGTCTAATTTATTATTCTTAAACGGAGTTAATAACGCAACATTTGATCCTTTAAACATATAACTTTATAACATAGATTATCGATTCATTTACAAAAATATGATCTTTTTTAAAATATTTATCAAATTTATTTTAATCTTTCTGTTAATTTTAGGCTCATATTCATTTTCAAGTGAGTTAATTATTCCACCAAAAAAACCAACATTATCTGATGAGGTTAAAAAAAAGATTATATCAAAAAAAAATATTATACCTCCAATAAAACCTACAGTTAAAAAAGAGAAAGAAATTCAAGAAGAAAAAAAAGAAAAGGTTGAAATAGCAGAAACCGACAAGGATTTTCAAAATATAGGGATTTTACTACCTAAAAAGAAACCAACAATAATTGTTAAAAAGACAGAGCCAAAAAAGGAGAAAATTAAAAAATCAAAATACTATAGTAAAAAAGACGTAAAAATAGCTCAACAATCTTTAGATTTAATTAAAAGAAAAAAGTGGCAAAGTGCAATCAAAATTGCTTCTCGTGCAAAAGATAAGTCAATTTATGATTTCACAATGTGGAGACACCTATTAGAAAGAAATAATAATGCAAATTATTCTGACTATAGTTCATTTTTAAAAAGAAATGAGTCTTATCCTCGTCGTGGTAGAATTGAATATCTATCTGAAAAGAAATTATCAGTTAAAAAAATTGGTCACAAAAAAATAATAGATTTATTCGAGGATAAAAAACCATTAAGTGGATACGGAGAGATAGTTTTGGGGGAAAGCTTATTACAAGATGGGCAAAATGTAGACGGTATAAAGTTGATAAAAAAAGGATGGATTACTGCCGATTTATCTAAAGCAGAACTTAGACCTACATACAAACGAATAAAAAAATATTTATCATCAGAAGACCATATTAGAAGGGCTGATTACCTAGCTTGGGAAAATAAATATTGGGATTTAAAAAGAATGTTAAGATATTTACCGAAAGATTATCAGCTTCTTTATACTGCGAGACAATTGCTAATGAGTAAATCATATGGTGTAGACAATGCAATTTCAAAAGTGCCTGAAAGTTTCAGAAATGACCCAGGTCTTAACTATGACAGATTAAAATGGAGAAGAAAAAGAGGTCGAGTAGATAGCTCATTAGAAATTTTGTTAAATATTAAGAATTCTAAGAGTTATATGGTAAGACCAGACAAATGGTGGGTGGAAAGGTCAATTATTGGAAGATCGTTAATTTATAAAAAGAAATATCAAACAGCATACAAAATTGTCAATAACCACTCATTAGAACAAGGAACTCCGGAATACGCTGAGGCAGAATGGTTTAGTGGATGGATCGCTTTAAGTTTCTTAAATGATCCAATTTTAGCAAGAGAACACTTTAAATCTTTTTATCAAAATGTTGGTTATCCAATAAGTTTATCTAGAGGAGCATTTTGGTTAGGAAGAACGTATGAAAAACTGGGTGACCCCGTAACAGCTGATAAATATTACAGTGAAGCTTCTAAATTTCCGACTACATATTATGGGCAACTTGCACATATGAAAATTAAACCAGACGAAACATTTTCTTTAAATGAAACTATGAAAGCAAACGATAAATATAAAAAAGAATTTAAGGACAAGAAATTATATAAACTCGTTTATTTGCTCCACGAGATTGAAAGAGATAAATATACAAAACATATTTTACGTCATTTAGCTCTTGATAATATAGATCAAGGAAGTGAAGTTCTAGCTGCAGAACTTGCTACTGAAATTTCAAGATATGATTTTGCAATTCAAATATCTAAATTGGCATCTTATGAAAAAAGATTTCATAATCAATATAACTATCCTGTTATCAGCACACCAACTATGGTTGGGGGAAGAAAAATTCCTAACCCTGCATTGATACTTGCAGTTATAAGACAAGAGAGTGAATTTGATAGTAAAGCAAATAGTTACGCTGGTGCGAGAGGTATGATGCAACTTATGACTTACACAGCTAAGATTGTTGCAAAACAAGCTAAGCTACCATATTCAAAATCAAGATTAACTTCAGATCCTGAATACAATATTAATTTAGGGTCTCATTATTTAGCAGGATTAATTTTAGAATATGATGGTGCCTATCCTTTTGCTATTGCTGCTTATAATGCGGGCCCTAAAAGAGTAAGATATTGGAAAAAAATAAACAAAAATCCTCAAAAGGATCAAGTGGATTATGTTGATTGGATTGAACTTATAAAATTTAAAGAAACAAGAAACTATGTTCAAAGAGTTTTAGAAAATTATAACGTTTATCGATATGTGCTAGAGCAAAAGCCTATCAAAATGAAAGATTTTTTCGCTAATTATCCACTATACTAATTTCTGAAAAATGGCGGAAGGAGAGGGATTCGAACCCTCGGTACACCTTTTCAAGCGTACGGCGGTTTAGCAAACCGCTGGTTTAAACCAGCTCACCCATCCTTCCTTATATACTGTGTAACTTGAAATCATTGAATATTCAATATTTATCAAGTAATTTCTCAAAAAATGAAAAATAAATATTCTATATTTTCTTTAATAAAGAATGCTTTTAGCAACCATGAAAATTGGCAAAGAGCATGGAGAGATCCTGAACCTAAAAAAGAGTATGATGCTGTAATTGTTGGTGGCGGCGGTCACGGTTTAGCCACTGCATACTATTTAGCGAAAAAACATAATTTAACAAACATTGCTGTTGTTGAGAAAGGTTGGATTGGTGGAGGTAACACTGGAAGAAATACTACAATTATCAGATCAAATTATTTATGGGACGCCAGCGCAGGTTTATATGATCACGCATTAAAAATTTGGGAAGGTTTGTCTCAAGAACTTAATTACAATGTAATGTTCAGCCAAAGAGGAGTTATGAATTTGGCTCATAATTTACAAGATGTAAGAGATCTAAAAAGAAGAACTCATGCAAATAGATTAAATGGTATTGATGCTGTTTGGTTGGAAACAGATGAAGTAAAAAAGTTTTGTCCGATAATAAATACTTCACAAGATATTAGGTATCCAGTATTAGGTGGTACATTACAAAAAAGAGCTGGTACAGCTAGACATGATGCTGTTGCTTGGGGTTATGCAAGAGGCGCTGATGAAATGGGAGTTGATATAATTCAAAATTGCGAAGTCAAAGGTATTAAAAGAAATGGAGATTCAGTTGAAGGTCTAGAAACAACAAAAGGATTTATTAAAACTAAAAAGATTGGCGTTGTTGCTGCAGGACATTCAAGCGTAATAGCAAATATGGCCGGACTTAAGTTACCACTCGAAAGTAAACCTTTGCAAGCGCTTGTATCAGAGCCAGTAAAACCAATAATCGATACTGTTGTAATGTCAAATGCTGTTCATGCTTATGTGAGTCAATCAGATAAAGGTGAATTAGTTATTGGTGCGGGAACTGACTCTTATGTTTCTTACACTCAAAAGGGAAGCTTTAATATTGTAGAAGAAACACTTAAAGCTATATTAGAATTATATCCAATTTTTAGTAGAATGAAGATGTTAAGACAATGGGGTGGAATTGTTGACATTTGTCCAGATGCAAGCCCGATAATTAGCAAAACATCAATCAAAGGTCTTTATTTTAATTGTGGTTGGGGAACTGGTGGATTTAAAGCAACACCTGGTTCAGGCGATTTATTTGCTCATACAATCGCTAATGATGAACCTCATAAATTAAATGCTGCATTTAACATTAATAGATTTGTAAGTGGTGATCTAGTAGATGAACATGGAGCAGCAGCTGTTGCCCACTAATGTTTTTAATTAATTGTCCATATTGTGGTGAAAGAGATCAATCAGAATTTGTTTCTGGTGGTGAAGCTCATATAGCAAGACCTAAACAACCTACCGAATTAAATGATGATCAATGGGCAGAATATTTATTTATGAGAAAAAATATTAAGGGTATCCAATTTGAAAGATGGAATCACGCACATGGATGTAGAAAATGGTTTAATGTAGCCCGTGACACCTCAAATGATAAAATAGAAAAAATATACAAAATGGGTGAACAACCACCAAAATTATAATGTCCAAAAATCTAAGAATAAATAATAAACAATTTGTAGACGAAACCAGAAAACTATCTTTTATTTTTAATGGAAAAAAATTATACGGATATAAAGGCGATACACTAGCATCTGCCCTACTTTCAAACGATATTCATCTTGTGGGAAGAAGTTTTAAGTACCATAGACCAAGAGGAATAATGACTTCTGGTTCTGAGGAACCTAATGCAATTCTTCAAATAGGAAATGACGATGCTTTAACTGATCCTAACGTACGAGCTACTGAAATCGAATTATATGATGGTTTAATTTGTAACAGTCAGAATTGTTGGCCAAGTGTAAAATTTGATATAGGTGGAATAAATAACTTTTTATCACCTCTCCTTCCTGCAGGCTTTTATTATAAAACATTTATGTGGCCAGCAAGTTTTTGGGAGAAATACGAATACTTTATTCGTAAATCTGCTGGCTTAGGAAAATCCCCAACGAAACAAGATCCGGATATGTACGACCATAGATATATGCACTGTGATATCTTAATAGTTGGAGGTGGTGTTTCTGGTCTAATAGCGGCTAAAATAGCTTCTGATGATAATAAAAAAGTTTTATTGTTAGAAGACAAAGAATTATTAGGAGGTTCATTAATTTATGATGACAATGATATCTCTAAAATTGATAATCAAAAAAGCAGTGAATGGTTAAAAAAACTCATTGAAAACATTAAAAATGATAAAAATATCATTATTAAAACAAGAACAAGTCTTGCTGCATATCATAATTATAACTTTTTACTAGCAAGGCAAAATTTAACTGATCATTTAAGTGTTAATGACCGTAATAATAAAATCAGACAAAGGCTTTACAAAATAAGAGCAAAAAAAGTAATTATCTCCACTGGCGCTATAGAAAGACCTCAAGTTTTTCATAACAACGATAGACCAGGTATAATGTTAGCATCTGCTGTGAAAAAATACATAGATTATTATGGTGTAAGATGTGGTTTAGAAAATGTAATATTTACTAATAATGACAGTGCTTATGAAACAGCCTTATCATTACATAAATCAGGCACAAAATTAAATGCAATAATAGATATAAGAGATAATTCATCTTCAGAAATAGTAAATAAAGTTAAAAGTCTAGGGATACAAATTTATTGGAACCATACAGTAGTAAACACCAAAGGTTATAAAAGAATTAACAAAATAACAATAATGAAGCTAAATGATAAAGGCAATGATGTTGTCGGAAAAAAGATTGAATTAAATTGTGATTGCTTAGCAATTTCTGGTGGCTGGACTCCGATGGTTCATCTATTTACACAATCTGGTGGTAAACTTAAGTTTGATAACAAAGATAATATTTTCGTTCCTGATAAAACAAATTTAAATCAATTAAGTATTGGTTCTGCAAAAGGAGATTTCGAATTAGATGATGTTTTAAAAAATTCAATAAAAGATACAAAAAAGTTTTTGCAGATTGAAAATTCTAATTTTGATAAAATAGATGTTAAATGCTCTAAGGAAAAAGAGAAAAAAAATATATGGTTACTTCCATCAGATAAACCGTTAAGTAAAACAAAACCATTTTTAGATTATCAAAATGATAGTACTGCAAAAGATATAAAATTAGCCTTACGAGAAGGCTTTAAATCAATTGAACACGTAAAAAGATATACAACAACTGGTATGGGTACAGATCAAGGTAAACTTGCTAACATGCATGCCTTGGGTATAGTTGCAGATACAACTAATACTAATATGGGTGATCTAGGCACGACAACTTTTAGACCACCATATACACCACTTACTTTTGGAACCATAGTAGGTAGAAACGTTGGACAATTTTTTGATATTTTTAGAAAAACTCCTATGCATGACTGGCACGTTGATAATAATGCAAAGTTTGAAAATGTCGGTCAATGGAAACGTGCTTGGTATTATCCAAAAGATGGTGAATCAATGCATGATGCTGTACAAAGAGAAAGTAAAGCTGCGAGAGAGTCTAGTGGAATATTAGATGCTTCAACACTCGGTAAAATCGACATTCAAGGAACTGATGCAAATGAGTTTCTTAATAGAGTTTACACAAATGCTTGGTCAAAATTGCAAATAGGTAAATGTAGATATGGTTTAATGTTGAATGAAGATGGTATGGTTTACGATGATGGAGTGACAACAAAACTAGGTGAAAATCACTATTTAATGACAACAACAACTGGTGGTGCTGCAAATGTTATGTCCAAACTTGAAGATTATTTACAAACAGAATGGCCAGAATTAGATGTATTTTTAACATCAGTTACTGATCATTTTGCAACAGCGAGTGTATGTGGTCCAAACGCAAAAAAAATCGTTAATAAAATTTTTAAAGATTTAGATTTATCTGATGAAAGTTTCCCACATATGTCATTTAAAGAGGTAAAGCTAGGTAATATAAATTGCAGAATCATGCGGATAAGTTTTACAGGTGAACTAAGTTATGAAATTAATGTGGAAGCATCATACGGTAAATATATTTGGGAAAAATGTATTGAAGCTGGAAAAGAATTTAACATTACTCCTTATGGAACTGAAACTATGCACCTTTTAAGGGCTGAAAAAGGATTTATCATTGTTGGCCAAGATACTGATGGAACTATGACACCAGTAGATCTTCAAATGGATTGGATAATTAGTAAAAAAAAATATGACTTTATTGGTAAACGATCTCTATATAGAAGCGATACTATTAGAGAAGATAGAAAACAATTAGTCGGACTTTTAACTGATGACCCTAATGAAATTTTAGAGGAAGGTGCTCAAATTGTTAAAGACGAAAATAAAAAGCCTGTAAATATGCTTGGACATGTAACTTCAAGCTATTTCAGTCCAACTTTAAAAAAATCAATTGCTTTAGCAGTTTTGAAAGAAGGTAAAAAACTCAAGGGACAAAAACTCTTGGTTCCAATGATAGATAAAACAATTAAAGTAACTGTATCAGATACAGTCTTCTTAGATAAAGAAAATGAAAGAATAAATGGATAATATTAATACAGCTATTAAAGACAAAAGAGAATATTCAGATTTAAATTTGAAAGAGGTAGAACCAATTACTAAAATTAACTTACGTGGAAAAAAAAGAGAGTTCTTTACAAAAGTTGGCCAAGTACTCTCTGTTATTTTACCAACGGAAAGTAATACGTCTACAAGTAACCAAGTGTTAAGCGCTTTATGGCTAAGTCCAGATGAATGGATGGTTTATACAAATAACATTAATAAAGAAATTTTTGATAGAGTTTTTAAAGAAATTTCATCACTTAACTACGGGGCTGTTACTAATGTAAGTGACCAATGGGTGTGTATTAATATTTCTGGGAATAATTTATACGAATTGCTCTCAATGAGTTGTCCATTTGATTTCTCAAAATTCAAAGAGACTAAAGGATCCACAACCCAAACTATAATTAATCATATTGATGTAATCATTCATAATTTGGGTGATAACAATATAAATTTATTTGTAAGACGATCTTTTTCTAATCATTTATGGGATTGGCTTAATGACGGGGCGAATTTATTGTAAAATTTAACTGCGTCAAGGTTAGCATAGAAAAATATCATAAATTATCTTATTAAACTCTTATGAAAAAAATTATCATATTATTATTTACTTTATTATTCTCATTTTCAGCAAACGCTTCTTCTTTAGACAGAATTCTTTCAAACGGAGAACTAAGAGTTGGTACAACTGGAGACTGGGATCCAATGACTATAAAAGATCCGTCTACAAATACTTATAAAGGTTTTGACATTGATGTTATGAACGAACTTGCAAAAGACATGGGTGTAAAAATTAAGTTTGTTCCTGCTGAATGGAAAACTATAGTTTCTGGAATAACTTCAGACAGATATGATATTTCAACAAGTGTAACAAAAACTCCTAAAAGAGCAGAAGTAGCAGGTTTCACAGAGACTTATTACAAATATGGAACTGTTCCACTGGTTTTAAAGAAAAATTTAAGTAAATTTTCAACTTGGGACTCTTTAAACAATAAAGATGTTACAATCGCTACAACACTTGGAACTTCACAAGAGGAAAAAGCTAAAGAATTTTTCCCTAAATCAAAATTAAATTCAGTAGAGGCACCTGCAAGAGATTTTCAGGAAGTACTAGCAGGAAGAGCTGATGGTAATATTACAAGTTCAACTGAAGCCAACAAATTAGTTATTAAATATCC
This sequence comes from uncultured Pelagibacteraceae bacterium, assembly GCA_902599605.1. Taxonomy (GTDB): domain Bacteria; phylum Pseudomonadota; class Alphaproteobacteria; order Pelagibacterales; family Pelagibacteraceae; genus Pelagibacter. Next base: position 51,586 of record CACKFV010000003.1, on the reverse strand, counting down.
ACAATTAGCAATTGTTCCAGATGGTGAAAAAAATCCTGCTTTCTTAGCTATGATGGTTGGTAAAAATGACGATAAGTGGAGAAAGTACGTTAACGATTGGATCAATAAGAAAAAGAAATCTGGCTTCTTCAAAGAACTTTTAGCAAAATACAATCTTAAAAGCTTATAATAAATTAGCTATTAATAATTAATTCTTTATAAATATAAGTGTGAAAAACTTATTTTTATTATTCTCATTGTTATTTCTATTATCATGTGGAAAGCAGGAATTAGATTGGTTAATATTATCTCCCAACAATGTTAACGGTTTAACAAATCTAAAATTTTTATTAAGTGGATTTACAACAACTATCTTTATATCTATTGTATCAATATCTCTATCAATAATATTGGGATTAATAGTTGCCATCCCCTCCTTAGCCAAAAATAAATTTTTAACATACTTAAATATAGGCTATGTCGAAATAGTTAGGGCAATACCTTTATTGGTTTTGATTTTATGGATTTATTATGGATTACCTATTATGACAGGAATTAGTTTTAGTCCATTTGTATCTGGTATTATAGCTTTATCTATAAGTGAAAGCGCATTTCAGGCTGAAATTTTTAGAGCTGGAATAAATTCAATTAGAAAACCTCAATGGGAAGCTGGAAGTTCTTTAGGGCTTAATTTTTTTAGAAAATTAAGACTTGTCATTCTTCCTCAAGCTATAAGAAACATACTACCTGCTATTGGAAATCAGTTTGTATATGTTTTAAAAATGTCTTCTTTAGTTTCGATTATTGGTATCGGAGACTTAACTAGAAAGGCGAATGAGCTTGTTGTTACTACATACAGACCTCTAGAAATATATACGTTTTTGATTTTAGAGTATCTTGTATTAATTTTAATTGTATCGTTCTTAGTAAGACGGCTTGAAAAAAAAATGAAAAAGGACAGTTAAATTAACTTTTTATAAAAAAATATTTTTTATTGTCTTTAAACATATAATTAAAAAAAGTTCCTATAAAAAATAGTACTACTAATCCCATTAACCAATTGGTAACTAATATTGTATAAAATATATCGCTGTAACCCCCTCCTTTAATATTAATAACGTACCACAAACATAAAAAAGGAATCGCAGTAAGCCTTAATATACTCAAATACAAACTAAAGATGGGTCTTTTAAGAGCCTGAAATACAGCAGTAGTAATAAAAAAAGTTGGATATATAGGGCCTATCAATGCTGCAATCTTTAAGTATAAAGATCCAAATTTAATAGTTTCTGGATCGTCAGTAATTAATCCAAGGAGATTTTCTGCCCCAAAATACAGAATAAAGCCAGCCATGATCATAAATGAACAACCGAATATTAATGCTTTTTTATAAAGATCTCTTATTCTTTCAAAATTTCTAGCTCCGAAGTTTTGGCCTCCAATTGATAATACAGCCGTATTCAATGCTATGACTGGTAATAAGAAAACTTGTTCTATTCTAAGTGCAGCTCCATAACCAGCTGCAGCAATATCTCCAAATTTTCCTACAAAGTATAATACATTAAATATACCAACACCAATTAACAACATGCTAAACATGATTGGTACAGATTGAAAAGTAAGATTACTTAAAAAGTTAATTTTTGGAATAAAACACTTTGCATATAAATACTCTTTAAGCTTACAACAATAAACTTTTTGCGCTAAATAGATTGTTCCAATAAGTTGGCAAATAACTGTAGCAATTGCAATACCTGAAATTCCAAAAGCAGGTATTATCGAAAAACCAAAAATAAAAATTGGATTAAGTATGATGTTTAAAAAAAAAGTAAATATAAGGACGTTTCTATAACTTTTTGTATCCCCTTGAGCGTTTAATGTTCCATTTAAAGATATTTGGATCAATACTATTACTGTGCAATAAAAAATTATATCTAAATATTCCCTGGTCAAAATAATATTTTCTGGAGAGGACCCCAATAATTGAAGCAGATAATTGGATGAATTAATTCCTACAAATGTAACTAATAATGAAATGATTATTGCAAAAATTATTGATTGAGCAACATATAAGGAAGCGACTTTTTCTTTTTTTTCACCTATGGAATTTCCTATTAGTGTATTAGTGCCAGCACCAACTCCAACACCTATTGCGATAATTATAAAATAAATTGGAAATGATTTTGCTAAAGCACTTAGTGCATCAGGTGATATCTTTCCAGCAAAAAAAGTATCAACCAGATTATAAAAAGTTTGAAACAAAGATCCAATACTGGCGGGGAATGTAACTCTTCTTAGAAGTTGCCACATTGGATCCGCCGTTAAATTAATCTTTTTAACCATCTATTTATAAATTTTTTTAAACATGTAAATTTTTTTTTCTTTTTTTGCTTTATCAATTTGACTTTGTCTCATTCTAAATCGTTTTTTTTGTTCTATGCTTAATTTATTATAACAATTAGGACATGAAACACCTTCTTCAAATTTCACAGATTTCTTATCTTTAACAGAAATAGGCTCTCTACATCCAGCGCAAATTGAATATTTACCTATATTTAACCTATGGTTCACAGAAACACGATTATCAAATACAAAACATTCTCCTTTCCATAAGCTTTCTTTTCTATCGATTTTTGACAAATAATTAATAATGCCGCCCTTTAACTGAAAAACATTTTTATAACCTTTGTTATATAAATAATCGCTAGCCTTTTCGCATCGAATACCTCCTGTGCAAAACATTCCGATTTTCGAATTTTTATTAAACTTTTTAAAATATTTAGAAAAATCTCTGAAGTTATTTAATTTTGGATTTATAGATTTTTTGAAAGTCCCAATCCTAAACTCAAAATTTTTTCTAGTATCAATTATGTAGGTGTCTTTGTTTAAAACAAAATTATTCCATTCCTTAGGAGAAAGATGATTATCTTTAACTTTTTTTTTAAGTCTTTTTCCAATTGGAACAACTTCCTTTTTAACCTTCACTCTCCCCTTATGAAAAGGAATAAATCTGTTAAAAGAAATATTTTCATTATCAAATTTTGTAATGGCAAAGATTTTTTTAAGATTGATTTTTATTTCTTTAGTATTTTTTTTTAGGAATGAAATTGATCCATTAATCCCCTCAGGTGAGATAATTATAGTTCCTTTAATTTTGTAATTATCTATAAAATTTTGAAGTTTGTCTTTAAGTTTACTAATTTTTTTTAATTGTTTAAATTTATAAAAACCAAAGATGGTATACATTATAGTTTTCTACAAATTGAAAAGCCATCACCTATTGGGATAATCATATTTTCAACTCTTATATCGTTATTAACATAAGTATTAAAATCTCGAATTATCTCAGTTAAGTGTTCTTTATTGTTTTTATCTACAACTTCGCCGTGCCACAAAACATTATCAATTATTATAAAGCCATCCTGTTTTAATAAGTTTAAAGACAATTCATAATATTTTTTATAATTTTCTTTATCAGCATCTATAAAAATCAAATCAAACAATTTTTTTTGATTTATTAATTTATTAATTCCATTGATAGCTTCATCAATAATAATATCAATTTTTTCTGAAACTTTTGCCCTTTCAAAGAAATTTTTCGCTATTAATGAAGTATCTTTGTTTTTATCGATAGTGGTGATCTTAGAGTCGTTTTCTAGACCAATGCACATACTTAATGAGCTAAGACCAGTAAAAGTACCAATTTCTAAAATTTCTTTAGGTTTAAATAATTTTGTTACTAAATATAAAAAATGACATTGGTTGATTGAAATTTGCAATTTCTTTTTTTTTCCAAGTGTGTCGTTATGCTTAATAATTTCATCTTGTACTGGATGTAATTTTAAAGAGTGCTCATCAATATATTTTTCTATTTGCTTATTTATAGGTAGATTTGAACTCATACTAGTTCAATTTTTTCTTTAAAATATCATTTACTAACTTAGGATTGGCTTTGCCGTCTGTTTTTTTCATAACTTGACCAACAAAAAAACCAAACAATTTATCTTTACCGGTTTTAAATAATTCAACATTTTTAGGATTTTCTTTAATTACATCATCTACAATTTTTTCAATTTCTTTAGGGTCGCTTTGTTGTTTCAATCCCTTTTCGTCAATAATACTTTTTGGATCTTTGCTTTCATTTGCCATTATTTCAAAAACTGTTTTTGCAATTTTGCCAGAAATAGTACCATCTTTAATCAAGTTAATTAAAGATGATAAATTTTTAGATGAGATAGGACTTTGTGATATTTCTAAATTTCTATCATTAAGTAATGCAAATAATTCACCTGTTATCCAGTTTGTTGCTAGCTTAATATCTGAATTTTTAATTACATCTTCAAAATATTTTGATGTGTCAATATCAGATACCAATATATTTGCCTCGTATGGAGTTAATTTAAACTTATCTACAAATCTTTTTTTCTTTTCATCGGGAAGTTCAGGTATTTCCTTTTTTATTTTTGATATGAAACCGTCAGTTAATTCAAGTGGTAACAAGTCAGGATCAGGAAAGTATCTATAATCGTGAGCATCTTCTTTTGATCTCATCGATCTAGTCTCATTTTTTTTAGTATCAAAAAGACGAGTTTCTTGATCAATAGAGCCTCCCTCTTCTAATATATCAGCTTGACGGTTTGCCTCATATTCAATTGCCATTTGCATAAATTTTATAGAATTGACGTTTTTAATTTCACATCTTGTGCCTAACTTTTTATCCCCTATCTTTCTGATTGAAACATTCACATCAGCTCTTAAAGATCCTTCTTGCATATTTCCATCACAAGTTCCGAGATATCTCATAATTGATCTAAGTTTTTTGATGTATAAATTTACTTCCTCTGGAGATCTTAAGTCTGGTTTGCTTACTATTTCCATAAGGGCAACTCCAGATCTATTTAAGTCTACGAGAGTGTTTTGGGGATCAATGTCATGAATACTTTTTCCTGCATCTTGCTCTAAATGCAGCCTTTCAATACCAACTTTTTTTTCTCCTTCTGGTAAATCTAATAAGATTGAACCTTCACCAACTATTGGATCTTTGTATTGAGAAATTTGATATCCTTGTGGTAAATCAGCATAAAAATAATTTTTCCTATCAAAAATTGATTTTTTATTTATCGCTGCATTAAGACCTATACCCGTTTTTACTGCTTGCTTTATACAAAATTCATTTATTACTGGTAGCATTCCAGGAAATGCAGCATCTACCAAACTCACCTGGGTATTTGGTTCAGCGCCAAAGTTTGTAGGCGAGTCAGAAAATAGCTTCGATTTTGAAAGAACTTGAGCATGAACTTCTAAACCAATTATAACTTCGTATTCTGAGTTACCTCTCTTTATTAAATATTCTTTATTTTTACTCATTTAATCCACCAATCCTGCAAATTGTTTTTGAAGCTTAATTCTTTTTCCATTGAATATGAAATATTTAATAAATTCTGCTCTTCAAATGCTTTACCTATTAGTTGTAAGCCTAAAGGATAATTATTTTTATCTTTACCTGCTGGAATGGATATGGCTGGCAGTCCCGACAAATTGACTGGTACTGTAAAGATATCATTAAGATACATTGATACAGGATCATCTGTTTTGTCACCAATCTTGAAGGCTGAACTAGGTGTAGAGGGAGTTAAAATTGCATCTACAGATTTATAAGCTTCATCAAAATCATTTTTGATTAATCTTCTAATTTTTTGTGCTTTTAAATAATAAGCATCATAATAACCAGATGATAAAACATATGTTCCAATCATTATTCTTCTTTTCACTTCATCACCAAAACCTTCTGATCTTGTGTTTTCATACATACTGATTAAATTTTCTCCCTCAGAACGATACCCGTACTTTACTCCATCATACCTAGCTAGGTTAGAAGATGCTTCAGCTGGTGCAACAATATAATAAGCAGGCAATGCGTAGGTAGTGTGAGGTAAAGATATATCAATAATTTTTGCTCCTAAATTTTTTAATAAAGTAATTCCATCTTGCCACAAACTTTCAATCTCCTTAGGCATGCCATCGACTCTATATTCTTTTGGAATACCAATTTTTTTTCCTTTAATATTAGAGCTTAACGATTTGAAATAATCACCTCTCTTAAAATTTACCGAAGTTGAATCTTTTGTATCGTACTTACTTATAACATCTAACATTAATGCAGCGTCTGACACATCCTGGGTCATTGGTCCTGCTTGATCTAATGAGGAAGCAAATGCAACAATACCATATCGAGAACAACTGCCATATGTTGGTTTCAAACCCACGGTACCAGTAAAAGACGCTGGTTGTCTTATTGAACCTCCAGTATCAGTTCCAATAGTTGCTGGTGTCAACTTAGCTGCAAGTGCAGAAGCTGATCCACCTGAAGACCCACCTGGCACAACTTTTTTACCAACTGGACTTTCAACATTTCCGAAGAAACTAGTTTCATTTGAAGAACCCATTGCAAATTCATCACAATTGAGTTTTCCAAGTAAAATAGCCCCTTCATCCCATAAATGCTGGGTTACAGTGGATTCGTAACTAGGAATAAAATTTGAAAGTATTTTACTTCCAGCCGTTGTCTTTAGATTATCGGTACAAAAAAGATCTTTAACTGCAAGAGGAACTCCAGGGAGTTTATAATCAAAATTTCCTTTTTCATCAAATTTTTTAGCTTTTTCAATTGCATTTTCAAAATCGGTAGTGATGTATGTATTCAAATCTTTCGATTTTTCAGCTCTAGCAATAAACGCTTTTGTAATTTCTTGAGAAGATAATTCTTTCTTTTTAATTTTATCAATTAAAGCTGATAAAGTAAGATTTATTATATCACTCATTCTACAACCTTTGGTACGACAAAAAAATCTTTGTTTTCGTCTGGTGAATTTTTTAAGATTTGTTCTCTAATATTTTTTGTTTTGACCTCATCACCTCTTAATTTCAATGATGTTTCTGCAATTGATGTCAGTGGGTCAACTTTTTTAGTATCGACTTTATTTAGCGCTTCGATAAATTCAAAAATAGAATTAAGATCTTTTTCTAGTTCTTTTGCTTTTTTATCATCTATGGAAATTCTTGATAATTTTGCTATATGTTTAATTGTTTTAAGATCTATGCTCATATGATAATTAAATTTAAAGGAAAAATATCATTATATAAGAAAAAAACAATATGATCACTTTAAAGGAACTCAAGTCTAAAATTGATAAAAACGCAAGGTTAATTGGTTTAGATCTTGGAAAAAAGAGAATTGGTGTTTCAATCTGTGATCATAAACGAATTATAGCGACTCCTTTTAAAACTATAGAATATGTTGATCATGAAAATTTTATCACTAAACTTTTAGAAATAATCGATCAAGAAAATATAAAGGCTATTATTGTAGGAAATCCATTGAATATGGATGGAAGTAAAGGCCCCTCTTCTCAATCAGCTATAGATAAAGCTAAGATGATTGAGAGTAAAACAAATACACCTGTGGCTTTATGGGATGAGAGATTATCAACTGTCGGTGCCTTTAAGATATCAAGTCAATTAGACATTAATGTATCTAAAAGAGTTCAAAAAATAGATGAAAATGCAGCAACGTTTATATTGCAGGGAGCAATTGAATTCTTAAATAATTAAGCTTGCAATATCAATGCTTTAAAGCTATAGAGTTGGTTTTAATGGCTATAAACAATAACGCTATTAAAATTTCTCAAAAACACCTACTAGGTATCCAAGATCTTTCTATTTCAGATATAAAACTTATTTTAGATGAAGCAAAGAAATTTATTTCACTCAATAAAAGTAAAAACAAAAAGTTAGATATTCTTAGAGGAAAAACTCAAATAAATCTTTTTTTTGAACCTTCGACGAGAACCCAAAGTTCTTTTGAACTAGCTGGAAAAAGACTTGGTGCAGATGTGATGTCGATGAATATAACTAATTCTGCTATTAAAAAAGGTGAAACTTTAATCGACACTGCAATGACGCTAAATGCAATGCATCCAGATATAATTGTAGTAAGACATCAAGATAGTGGAGCGTCAAATCTTCTTTCACAGAAAGTAAATTGTTCAGTTTTAAATGCTGGTGATGGTAGACGTGAACATCCAACACAAGCTTTACTTGATGCGCTTACAATAATCGAAAAAAAGAAAAAAATTGAAGGTTTGCGAATTGCTATTTGTGGAGATATTTTACACTCAAGAGTAGCTAGATCAAATATTTTTTTATTAAACATGTTAGGTGCTGAGGTAAATATAGTTGCCCCAACAAATCTAATGCCAAAAGATATTGAAAAATTTGGAGTTAAAACATTTTCAAATATGAAAGAAGGTGTGAAAGATTGTGATATAGTTATGATGTTAAGGTTACAAAATGAGAGGATGAGTAGTTCATTTTTGTCGTCAAATAGAGAATATTATGAGTATTATGGCTTAACTCCTGACAAACTAGAAAAAGCAAAGAAAGATGCAATAATTATGCATCCTGGGCCAATGAATAGAGGTATTGAAATTGATACCAAACTTGCTGACGATATAAATAAAAGCGTAATCAAAGAACAGGTTGAGTTAGGTGTTGCGGTAAGAATGGCCTGTTTAAAAATTTTTTGTGAAAAATGAAGAAACAATATTTTTTAAATGCAAACATAATTGATCCAGCTAATTCTGTAGAGGAATTAGGTGGTTTAATTATTAATGAGAATGGAAAAATTGAAGCGATAGGAAAAAAAGTAAATAAAAATAATATTCCCTCACGTGAAAAATTCATAGATCTCAAAGAAAAATATATATTTCCTGGTTTAATCGATATGAGGGTTTTTGTTGGAGAGCCAGGCTTTGAGTATAAAGAAAATTTTAAAACATTAAGTAATGCAGCCTTAGCAGGTGGGGTTACATCTGTTGTCACAATGCCAAATACTTCACCTGTTATTGATAACGTTTCCATGGTTGATTTTTTAAAAAGGAGAGGACGAGATAAATCTAAAATAAATATATACCCAACGGCTACTTTGACTAAAAATCTTGAAGGTAATAATATGAATGAGTTTGGCCTTTTACAAAAAAAAGGAATAATTGGTTTCACGGATGGAATAAAAACAATTCAAAACACAAGAGTAATGTCTAGAATAATGAAATCTGCTTACGATTTGAACTCTTTAATTATACAACATGCTGAAGATTTTGAATTAGCAAAAAACGGTCAAGTGAATGATGGGATTATCGCAACTAAACTGGGTCTACATGGAATACCAGATTATGCAGAGAAAATAATTGTTGAAAGAGATTTAAGTTTACTTCAAGATTATAATTGCAGGTATCATATATCACAAATATCTTCAGCAAAATCTTTAGAAGTAATTAAGCGCAGTAAAGATAATGTAAACTTTACAACTGGAGTTTCTATTAATAACTTATCACTTAACGAAAATGATATTGGAGATTTTAGAACTTTTTTAAAACTTTCACCCCCACTTCGAACAGAGGATGATAGACTTTCATTAATAAAAGGTATTAATCAGGATTTAATTGAAGTCATAGTTTCAGATCACAAACCTGAAGACGAAGAGTCAAAAAGATTAACATTCTCTCAAGCTGCAACTGGTGCATCAGGTATAGAAACTTTATTATCCCTCGCGCTAGAGTTATTTCACAATGAGTCTTTAAAACTGTCTAAAATAATTCAGTGTTTAACAAGCAATCCTGCAAAAATATTAAAGATAGATAAAGGAAGTTTATCTATAGGAAACGATGCTGACTTCTGTATAGTCGATTTATTTAAACCTTGGATAGTAAAAAAAGAAAATATGATCAGTAAATCTAAGAATACATGCATCGAGGATAAAAAACTTCAAGGTAAAGTGCTTAATACATATATTAAAGGCGCAGAACTATATAAATGCTAAATTTTGAGTTATTTTTAATTATACTAGTAAGTTATTTATTTGGATCCATACCCTTTGGATTACTTTTAACTAAAATTTTTTTAAAAAAAGACATTCGTGAAATAGGATCTGGTAATATTGGTGCAACAAATGTATTAAGAGCTGGTAACAAAGCTTTAGGTTACTCAACTTTGGTTCTCGATATATTAAAAGCTGTTCTTCCAATTTTATATATAAAATTTTTCATGAACGATTATCTATATATATCTGCATTGTCAATTTTTATAGGACACGTCTTCCCTATTTGGTTAAAATTTAAAGGTGGTAAAGGCGTTGCATCTTATCTTGGAATTCTTTGTTGTTTAGATATTTTTACTGCTTTAATTTTTGGAGTTGTTTGGATTTTTGTTTTTATGCTTTTTAAATTTTCATCATTAAGTTCCTTGCTTGCAAGTTTAACAATTCCAATTTTTCACTTTTTTTATAATTCTAATTCTGACTACTATTTTTACTTTATGATGTTCATTTTGATTTTTTTCACTCATAGAGAAAATATAAAACGCTTGAGAAATAATACAGAATCTAAATCAAAAATTTATTAATTTGACTATCAATCTTATTTATGATTTTTTGTTTACATGAATTTAGTAATTGTTGAAAGTCCGGCTAAGGCAAAAACAATAAATAAATATCTAGGAAATGATTATACAGTCCTTGCTAGTTATGGACATATTAGAGATCTTCCATCTAAGAATGGTTCAGTGGATCCTGAAAATGAATTTAAGATGATTTGGGAAATCGATAGTTTTTCTAAAAAATACTTAAAAGAAATTTCTGATGTAGCAAAAGACTCCAAAAAAATAATACTTGCTACAGACCCTGACAGAGAAGGTGAAGCAATTGCATGGCATGTTAAAGAATTTTTAAATGAAAAAAAATTACTTAAGGACAAAAAAATTGAAAGAGTTGTTTTTAACGAAATAACTAAAAAAGCAGTTACAAATGGAATAGAAAATCCAAGAGAAATAGAATCTGATCTTGTAAATGCTTACATGGCAAGACGTGCCTTGGATTATTTGGTAGGTTTTAATATTTCTCCAATACTTTGGACCAAACTCCCAGGGTCTAAATCAGCGGGAAGAGTGCAATCTGTTGCTCTGAGACTTTTAACTGAAAGAGAACATGAAATCGAAGTTTTTAAACCTGAGGAATTTTGGTCTTTAAAAGTAAATTTTAAAACGAATGATGGAAATTTAATAACATCAAATATTTTTCAAATTGATAAAAAAAAAATTGAAAAATTTAGTTTCAAAAATAAAAACGATATTAATCAAGCAATAGAAAAAATAAAAAAAGGTAAATACAAAATTACAGATATTACATCAAAAATATATTCCAGAAATCCCTCTGGACCTTTTACAACTTCAACTATGCAACAGTCAGCTTCAAGTAAACTTGGTTTTGGAGCTTCTAGAACAATGCAAATTGCTCAAAGGCTGTATCAAGGTATTGAAATTGAAGGTGAAACAAAAGGATTAATCACTTATATGAGAACAGATGGAACCAATATATCTAAAGAGGCTTTACCAGTTTTTAGAAACTTTATTAGTGATAACTTTGGTAATGATTATTTACCTGATCAACCAATTAATTATTCAGGTAAAAAGGCAAAAAATGCTCAGGAAGCTCATGAAGCAATAAGACCAACAGATATAAGTAATACACCAGAAAAAATGAAGAAATATTTGAGCTCAGATCAAAATAAATTATATAACTTGATTTGGTCCAGAGCTCTATCTTCACAAATGACGCCAGCAAAATTTGATAGAAAAACAATTATTATTGAATCAAATAACAATGAACATATTTTCAAGTCATCGGGTTCAACAATACTGTTTGATGGTTTTATGAAGGTAATTAATTTAGATGATGATAATAATGATGAAAATATTTTACCCAAAGTAGAAAAAGGGGAAGTAGACATATCTGATTTTATAGATGAACAACATTTTACGCAACCACCCCCAAGATATTCTGAGGCTAGTTTAGTTAAAAAGTTAGAAGAATTAGGTATCGGTCGCCCCTCTACATATGCAAGTATTATTTCTGTAATATCTAATAGAGGTTATGCTGACGTTGTAAATAAAAGATTTTTCCCGACTGATAGAGGAAAACTTTTATCTGCCTTTCTTGAAAAACTTTTTGCAAAATATGTTGATTATGACTTTACTGCAAAATTAGAAGATCAATTAGATGACATAACTTCAGGAAAAGAAAATTGGCTAAGTGTGTTAGATCAATTCTGGCAGGATTTTAATAAAAATGTCTCATCCGTGAAAGAGATAAGAACTAGAGAAGTTCTGGATATGCTTAATGAAAGCTTGGGTAATTTAATATTTTATACAAATGATGACGGAAAAATCGACAGATCTTGCAAATTATGCGCTAACGGTACACTAAGTTTGAAAAATAGTTTTAGAGGAGGTGCGTTTATTGGGTGTTCTAACTATCCAGAATGTAAGTTTACAAGACCACTTTCAAAAATTAAAGCGTCTCAACAAATAAATTTAGCAGAACCTAAATTAATTGGTAAAAACGATAATGATAAAGAAATTTATTTAAAAAATGGAAGATTTGGTCCTTATTTACAATACGAATTATTAGAAGATGAAATAGTAAAAACAAAAAAAAGAAAAATAAAGAAAGAGGATAATAATTTTAAAAATGTATCGATTCCTAAAGGCTTAGATATAGAAAATATAGATTTAGAAAAAGCAAAATATCTATGCTCTCTACCTAAAATTTTAGGTACTCACCCAGATATTGGCAAAGAAATTACAGTCAACGTTGGTAGATTTGGACCGTACTTAAAGTGTGAAAATAAATCTGCAAGAATTGAAAGTGTAGATGAATTATTTTCAATTGGTTTAAACAGAGCCATAACTTTAATATCTGAGGCAAAACCTGGAAGAATGTCTTCATCAATGATTAAAGACTTAGGTGAACATCCTGAAGATAAAAAACCTGTAAGAATTATGAAGGGTCAATATGGGCCTTACATAAAGTATAAATCTCTTAATGCAACTATTCCTGAAGAAAAGGATCCAACAGAATTAACAATGGAAGAGGCTTTGATATTGATTGAGAAACGTAAAGAATACGATAAAACTAAAAAATCAAAAAAAAGGAAATCAAAATGAGTTACGAAGAAAAAATAAAAGAATTAAGAATAAATCTTCCTGAGGCAAAAGCACCCGTTGGAAATTATGTGGCGACAAAAGTTTCAGGAAAAATGTTATTTGTTTCTGGACAAATTTCTATTGATGAAAGTGGTCAATTAATAAAAGGAAAAATTGGGAAAGATTTAGATACAGAAGCTGGTTATAATGCTGCCAAAAGATGTGCGTTAAGTATTATTGCGCAAGTAAAAAAAGCTTGTGATAATGATTTATCAAAAGTTAAATCGTGTGTAAAATTAACAGGATTTGTTAATTCAACAGATGAATTTATAGATCAACCTAAAGTATTAAATGGTGCATCAGATCTAATTGCTTCAGTTTTTGGAGATGCTGGGATGCATACTAGGGCTGCTGTAAGTACAAACAGTTTACCGTTAGGTGTTTCGGTAGAAGTAGATGCAATATTTGAGTTGAAATAAATTTTATTTTCCAACACTATAATATTTAAAACCTTGTTGTTTAATTTTTAAAGAAGAATACAAATTTCTCATATCAAAAATAATAAACTTTTTACCCTTAACTAAATTTTTAAAATTTATTGATTTAAATTCATTCCATTCAGTGTGTAAAATAACAAGATCCGAATTTTGAACAGCATCTTTAATTGATGTTTTGTTAGTAACATTTTTTAATTTTGAAAATTCATTTTTATAACCTGTTGGATCAAAATATTTTATTATAGCTCCTTTTTTTGATAACCACGGTATCATTTTAAGGCTTGATGAATCTCTCATATCATCAGTATTTGCCTTAAATGTTACACCTAAAAAAGTTATTTTCTTATTCTTTATTTTTTTATTTAACATTCGATAAATTCGATCTAATAAAATCTTTGATCTATTTTCATTAGATTTAATTACAGATTTTACCACTGATAAGTTAGTTTTAAATTTGTCAGCAGTTGAAATGATTGCTTTTGTATCTTTTGGAAAACAAGATCCGCCGTAGGCAGGGCCTGCTCTGAGAAATCTACTACCTATTCTTTTATCTAAACCCATTCCTATAGATATATCTTCCACATTAATCCCAGTTTTTTCGCATAAATTTGCTATTTCATTAATAAAAGTTATTTTGGTCGCTAAGAAAGCGTTAGAGGCGTATTTGATTAATTCTGCTGCTCTTCTAGATGTTTGTAAATATGAAGCTCCTTTAGAAATAAGTGGGTTATAAAGATTTTTCATAATTTTGCCAGCTTTTTTGTCATTCGTTCCAATTACAACTCTATCAGGATAAGAAAAATCTCTTATAGCCTCACCTTCTCTCAAAAATTCTGGATTAGAAACTACTGAAAATTTTTTTTTACTATTTTTTCTAGATAAAATTTTTTCAATCTCATCACCTGTGGTTACAGGTACTGTTGATTTTGTTATAATAATTTTAAATCTATTAATAGAGGAACTTATCTCCTTAGTTACATTATAGATTTGACTCAAATCCGCTGAACTTCCACCTTTTTTTGTAGGTGTTCCAACACAAATAAAAATTATATCCGACTCTTTAACAGATTTTTTTAGATCTGTTGAAAAATTTAATCTTTTATTTCTAAAATTTTTAATTACTAACTCTGAAAGTCCAGGCTCATAAATTGGAACTTTTCCTTTTTTAAGGGAACTAATCTTATCTAAATCTTTATCTACACAAATAACTTCATTGCCTAAATCTGCAAAGCATACACCACTAACTAATCCTACATAGCCTGTTCCTATCATGCATAATTTCATGATTTGGCTATCTCCAAAGTAGATTTTATATAACCATTCATACTTCCACAATCTAAGTATTTGCCTGAAAAATTATGAGCGATGAACTTGCTGTTTTCATTAATTAAAGATTGAATTGCATCCGTAATATGAATTTCTCCGCCCTTGCCTGGTTTTTGTTTTGATAACTTAGAAAATATTTTCTTAGGTAGAATATACCTTCCTATTACCGCTTTGTTTGAAGGAGCACTAGCAATAGATGGTTTTTCAATTACATCTTTGATTAAATAATTATTCCTATCTAATTTTTTATTTAATTTAAATATGCCCCATCTTGAAACTGTTTTTTTATTCACATTCATACTTGCCATAACAGAAGATTTGTAGCGTCTATGAATTTTTATCATAGATTTAGAACAATTCTTTTTTATTATTAGATCATCAGGCAGAAGCATTAAGAAAAACTTGTCTTTAATATATTTTTTTGTCTTCAAAACTGCATCGCCAGTACCAAGGGGTTTATTTTGATACACAAATTTAATCATTTTTTTATATTTCAGAATTTGTTTATATTCTTTTATAATTCTTGGATCTTTTTTTTTCTTTATAATTTTCTTATAAAATTTGTCGTTATGAAAATAATTTTTTATCATTTGTTTTTTTTTAGAAATAATAAAGACAACTTCTTTAATTCCTGCTTCAATACATTCGTCCAAAATATATTGTATTCCAGGCTTTCCATTGATAGGTAATAATTCTTTTGCAAAAACGCTAGTTAAAGGTAAAAGTCTTGTGCCTAAACCAGCTAAAGGTATTATTGCTTGTTTAATCATAAAATCTTATACTCACTCAATTACCATAAATGATTATTTTTAAAAGTATTAATAAACTTAAGAAAGAAGTTAATTTTAAGGCAAGCATAGGATTTGTCCCAACAATGGGCAGTTTGCATAAAGGGCATATTAGTTTAGTGAAGAATTGCCAGAAAACATGTAACAAAACCCTTGTAAGTATATTCATTAATCCGATGCAATTTAACCGAAAGAGTGATTATAAAAATTACCCAAGAACATTAAATAAAGATATAAAAATTTTAAGAAAGCTCAAAGTAGACTATGTTCTGGTACCAAACACAAAAGAAATCTATTCAAGAAATACTCCAAGAAAAATTAGTATTAAGAAAAAATACAAGGTATTATGCGGTAAATATCGACCAGGTCATTTTGAAGGAGTTTTGGCTGTTATAAATAAATTTCTAAAAAATCTTAAGGTTAAAAAAATTTTTTTAGGGGAAAAAGATTTTCAACAATATTTCTTAATTAAAGATTTCGTGAAAAGAAGATTTAAAACAAAAGTTGTGTTGTGTAAAACTATTAGAATGAGTAATGCACTACCCTATTCATCGAGAAACAATTTACTAAGTACCAAAAGTATTAGAATAGCACAAAAGTTTACAAAAAAGATAATTAATTTGTTCAAAAATATAAAAAAAAATACTAAAAAAACTTATTTACTTCAAAGAATTAAAAGCAACAGTAATATTAAAATCGAATACATAGAATTGAGAAATAAAAATAATCTTAGTCCAATTTTTAACAAAAAAAATTTAAAACTCTTTGTATGTTTTTATATTAAGAACGTGAGATTGATTGATAATTTTTAGCCGTAAAAAAAATATGCACCAATACCTAAAAAGGACAAAAAACCAATTACATCTGTAACAGTTGTTACAAATACGCTTGATGCTATTGCTGGGTCAATATTAAGTTTTTTTAATGTCACCGGAATTAAAATTCCAAATAAGCCAGCGACAATCATATTTAATATCATCGAGATAGAAATGATTATGGATAAAACATAATCTTTAAACCAAAGTTGAACTATTAACGCACTTATTATTGCAAAAATAATTCCGTTTAGAACTCCAATATTAAATTCCTTTAAAACAATTTTTAAAAAGTTACTATTTGTTAAATCATTTGTAGCTATACCGCGAATAGTTACGGCTAGCGTTTGCATTCCAGCATTACCACCCATTGAAGCTACTATTGGCATTAAAAAGGCTAGAGCAACCATTTGTTCAATAGTTGCACCAAATTTACTTATAACCCAAGTTGCTAAAAAGGCTGTAAAAAGATTTAGTAAAAGCCAATTAAATCGTCTTTGTGTTTTTTTTATTACTCCATCAGTAATTTCTTCATCTCCAACACCAGCTAATCTTAAGGTATCTTCCTCTGCCTCTTCTTTAAGAACAGTTAATATGTCGTCACTAGTAATCATACCAACTAATTTTTTTGTTTTATCAATTACAGCTGCTGAATTAAGATTGTAATTTTCGAAAAGTCTTCCGACTTCTTCTCTGTCCATGTCAACTGGAATAATAACTTGAGACTCCAGCATAATTTCAACCATTTTAGTTTCACGAGGTGTTCTTAAAACTTTTGACGAAGGGACAGTTCCAAGGGGTTTAAATTCATTATCGATTACATAAATTTCTAAAAACTGTTCAGGGAGATCTTTATTTTCTCTTAAATAATCAATTGTTTGTCCTACAGACCAATTACTTGGAATAGCTGTAAATTCTCTTTGCATAATACGTGCAGCAGAATCTTCGGGATAACTTAAGCTTTCTAATAAGGCAAATCTATCTTTAGGCGGTAAAGAGCTTAAAATTTCATTTTTACTTTTTTCCTCAATATTTTCTAATATCTTAATAGCATCATCAGACTCTAAGTTTTTGAGAATGAATATTATTGAAGCGGTAGATAGTGATTTTATAATTTCAGATTGAATATTTTCATTTAGCTCAACGAATAATTCTGGATCTAATTTAAAATTATTCAATTTAATAAGATTTTCTCTATCATCTTGGCTCAAGTGTTCAATAATA
Organism: uncultured Pelagibacteraceae bacterium; assembly: GCA_902599605.1. Taxonomy (GTDB): domain Bacteria; phylum Pseudomonadota; class Alphaproteobacteria; order Pelagibacterales; family Pelagibacteraceae; genus Pelagibacter. The sequence continues at coordinate 33,922 of CACKFV010000003.1, read as the reverse complement.
TCTGCTGCATCAGCAGGGTGCATCTCTCTAAAAGAATTTGTAATAAAATTTACATCGTTTTTTTGAATTTTTTCTTCAATTACTTTGATATATTCTTTATTAAATTCAAAGTTAACTTTTTTATCGATTTTTTTTTTTATATTGCTCATTTTAAATCCTATAAAAATTATTAGAACTATTAATACAAATTAAATATAATACAATTTTTAAATTCTTATGGAGATCAAAATATCAAAAAAACCAGTAAAATATGAAGAAGCTATGGAATATCTCGATAAAAGGGTTCATCAAGTTTCTCAGAATAGAAATGAAGAATTAATTTGGTTTTTAGAACACAAATCTATTTATACATGTGGTGTAAACTTTAACCAAAAAGATGTTTTAGATAAAAATGTAAAAATAGTTAAAACTAATAGAGGTGGGAAAATAACATGGCACGGTCCGGGACAATTGATTTGCTACTTTGTAATAGATATCTCTAAGAGAAAAAAAGACATAAGAAAATTTATAACAGCTATTGAAAATTCCATCATAGAGACTTTAAAAGATTTTAAGATAAGCTCTTTTAGTGATAGAAAAAATATAGGTATTTGGGTTTTTGATAAAAAGGAAGAAAAAAAAATTGCAGCAATAGGTTTTCGAGTAAAGAAATGGATTGCATTCCATGGATTTTCATTAAACCTTTCAAACAATTTAAATAGTTATAAAAAAATTATACCCTGTGGGATTTCAGATAAAGGTATTTCAAAAATTGATAATTTTAAAAAAATCTCAAAAGATAAAATAATTAATAGACTTAAAACAAACCTTATTAGAAATTTAAAATATTAAGTTTTTTTTTATTTAGATACTTGTTAAATGCATCAGGTGGACTTGCTTTATAAAAGAATTTTTTGTTATTAATATAAAATTTCAAAGAGTAAGCATGTAACATAAGGTCTTTGTCACTTTTAATTTTTTTTTTTGATAAAATATATTTTTTATCTCCCACAATTGGATTATCAATTATAGCTAGTTGTTTTCTTAACTGGTGCTTTCTTCCTGTTACTGGTTTAAGCTCAAGAAATGAAGTTGTATCTGTTTCAGAAAGAACTTTATAATAAGTTATCGCTTTCTCAATTTTCTTTTTGTTATTTTCAAACGTTATAAGTTCATTTTTTAATTCGCCCTTTTTTTTACTTATGTGACCGTGGCATACAGCTAAATAAGTTTTATGAATTTTTCTTAGTCTAAATAAGGTTGTTAATAATCTTGCTGAATTATGATTTTTAGAAATTATCATTATACCAGATGTTTCCTTATCTAATCTATGAACCGGAAAGGGTTTTGTATCCTTAAAAAATTCACTTGAAGCTAGTATATCTATTAAGTTTTTTTTTGATTTTGTTCCACCTTGAACTGGTACACCTGGACTTTTGTCTATTACGATAAAGTCATCATTATTTTCCAATATTCTGTTCTCATGTACTTTTAAAAGTTCAGAAGATGGGGAAAATTTTTTATTTTTTTCCTTATTTTTTTTAATTTCAAAAGTAAAATTAAAAAACTCTATTTTATCTCCAGTTTTTAATTTATAGGAACTATTTACTTTTTTTATATTAACCTTAATTTTCCCTTTTCTTAAAGATTTTTCGATTAATGATTGTGGTAGAGGAGCTACGTTATTTCTTATCCACCTATCTATACGCATTCCTGAATAAATTTCCTTAATAGTGTAGGACTTATTCATTATTTAGTTATGCTGTAGCTGATTTTTTTTCCTCTGTCTTTGCAGGTTTATCTTGTGATTTCTTTTTCTTAAATTTTCTTTTTGCTTCAACGTCTCTATCTACAAATTCTATTACAGCTAAAGGTGCGTTATCACCATATCTAAATCCAGCTTTTACAATTCTAGTATATCCTCCAGATCTTTTTTCATATCTTTTAGACAAAGTTTTTATAACTTTATTCGCATTAGTTTTATCCTGAAGTTGAGATACTAATCTTCTCGTATTTTGTAGATTTTTTTTCTTGCCTAATGTTATAATTTTATCAGCTTGTGGCTTCAGTACTTTTGCCTTTGGTAAAGTAGTAATTATTTGCTCGTATTTAATTAAATTATTAAGCATATTTTTAATTAACGCTTTTCTATGTTCTGACGTTCTATTGAGTTTTTTATAGCCTAGCCTGTGTCTCATTTTATATGCTTTCCTCTAACTTTTTAGATAATTCAGCTATATTGTCTGGCGGCCAATTAGGTATTTCCATGCCCAAATATAATGACATTCCATTTAGTACCTCTTTTATTTCATTTAGAGATTTTCTTCCAAAATTTGGTGTTCTTAACATTTCTCCCTCTGACTTTTGAACTAAATCCCCAATATAAATAATATTATCATTTTTTAGACAATTCATTGACCTTACAGAAAGCTCTAATTCATCAACTTTTCTTAATAAGTTTTTGTTAAATTCTGGCTCACTTGGTTTTTCAGTAATAGTAACTTCTTGAGGTTCATCAAAATTAACAAACATTCCTAATTGATCTTGAAAAATTCTAGCTGAATAAGCTAACGCATCTTCTGCTGAGATAGAGCCATTAGTTTCTATTTCCATTGTTAATTTGTCATAATCTAAAGCTTTACCTTCTCGAGCAGTGCTAACTGAATATGAAACCTTTTTAACTGGACTAAAAAGTGAGTCTATAGGTATAAGGCCTAATGGTGGTTCTTCTGGTTTGTTTAACTCAGCAGGCACATAACCCTTTCCATTACCTATTGTCATCTCCATATGAAAATTTGTATTTTCGTCTAAATTACAAATTACCAAATCAGGATTTAAAATTTCTATTTCATTAATTTTTGTAATATCAGATGCTTTAATTACTCCTGGGCCTTTTGCATCTAATACTAATTTTTTTGGACCCTCAGAGGTACTTTTTAATGCTAAAGATTTTACATTAAGAACAATATCAGTTACATCTTCTCTCACACCCTTAATAGAAGTAAATTCATGAAGTACTCCATCAATTTGAATTGCTGTTACAGCAGTGCCTCTAATTGAAGACAATAAAATTCTTCTTAGTGAATTACCCAAAGTTAAACCATAACCTTTTTCAAGTGGTTCAGCTACGATTTTAGCGTATGATTTATCATCATTTAAATTAATATCTAACTTTCCTGGTTTAATTAATGATTTCCAATTTTTTAAATTTACATTAGCCGTTTCCATTAAACTCTCCTTTTTTTTGGTGGTCTTGTTCCATTATGAGGCATTGGTGTTGTGTCTTTGATCGACAAAATTTTAAAACCTCTTGCCTGTAATGCACGCAAAGCAGTTTCTCTTCCTGAGCCTGGTCCTTTGATTTCAACTGTCAAAGTTTTCATACCATATTCTAAAGCTTTCGATGCAGCTGAATCAGCAGCTATTTGTGCTGCGTAAGGTGTTGATTTCCTAGACCCTTTAAAGCCTTTTTGTCCAGCAGACGCCCAGGATACAACATTTCCTTGCGTATCAGCTATTGATACAATTGTATTATTAAACGTTGACTGTACATAAGCTATCCCATTTACAATACTTTTTTTTACTTTTTTCTTTTTAGAGTAAGAACTTTTTTTTACTGATTTTGCATCTGGTTTATCGTCAACTTTTTTTTCTACTTTTTTCTTGTCAGCCATCTTAAACTATTTCTTTAATGGTGTTAATTTTTTACCTGCAATAGCAATTGCTTTACCTTTTCTTGTTCTCGCATTACATCTGGTTCTTTGTCCTCTTACAGGTAATTTTTTTTTATGTCGAAAACCCCTGTAGCAAGCAAGATCAATTAATCTTTTTATGCTCATTGAATTTTCTCTTCTTAAATCTCCTTCAACTGTAAAGTGCTGGTCAATATACTCTCTAATTTTTAGAATTTGGTCGTCCGTTAGTTCATTCACTCTTTTTGATTTTGGTATTTCTAATTCCTTACAGATTTGTTTAGAAAACTTATCCCCTATACCATAAATATATGTAAGTCCAATCTGAACGATTTTATTCTGTGGGATATTTACACCTGCAATTCGAGCCATAATTTGAGATAAAATTTAGCCTTTTATATAAGATGAAAATTTAAAGTCAACTTTTTATAACTTTAAAAAGCCCTTGATTTGCTTGTTTATTTGATCAATTTCCAGGTTTCCATCAAGCTTATAAAAGTTTTGTTTAGATGAATAATAATCTAATACTGGGGAGGTTGTTTTTAAATAAGTATCATATCTTTTAAGAATTGTATCTAGATCATCATCGCCCCTTTTTTCTTCAACTTTTCTTTTTTCAATTCTTTTAATTATAGTTTCTTTATTCACATTTAGAAAAAAAATAAAATCAATTTGTTGTTTAGATTCTATCAATAATGAATCTAAATTTTTTGCTTGTTTAATAGTTCTAGGATAACCATCAAAAATTAATTTCCCTTTTTTTGATTTATCAAAAACTACTTTTTTCATAAGACTATTAACAATTTCATCATCAACAAATTTACCTTCATTCATAAAACTTATAATTTTCTTACCAATTTCGGTATCTTTTTTGATTTCTTCCCTTAACATATCTCCTGTTGAAATTTGAAAATTATTCAATATTTGGACAAGAAATTTTGCTTGTGTACCTTTGCCCGCACCTGGTGGACCAAATAAAATTATATTCACTTCTATCTTCCAAATTTGGTTTTTTTAATAAGTTGTTCGTATTGCGCACTCATTAATCTAGTTTGGATTTGGGTTACTGTATCAATTGCTACTACTACGACAATTAAAACTGAAGCACCGCCTAAATAAAAAGGTATAGGATAGTTTGCTATTAAAAATTCTGGCATTAAACAAACTAATGTTAGATATAGTGCTCCAATCGTTGTGAGTCTTGTTAAAATTTCTTCTATGTATCTTGCGGTACTTTCACCTGGTCTTATCCCTGGTACAAAGCCACCATATTTTCTTAAATTTTCAGCAGTTTCATCTGGATTGAACACAAGAGAAGTGTAAAAGAAAGTGAAAAAGATAATACCTGAGGCATATAAAAACATGTACAAAGGTTGACCTTGAGAAAAGAAAGATAAAAAGGAAGACACGTTATCGTTCTCAGTGATATTGAAGTTTGTAAGTGTGGCAGGCAACAGTAGCAAAGCTGAAGCAAAAATAGCTGGAATTACACCTGCTGTATTTATTTTTAAAGGAAGATGTGAAGAGTCACCCCCATACATTTTATTACCCATTTGTCTTTTTGGATAATTTATCAAAATTTTTCTAAGAGCTCTTTCCATAAAGACAATAAACATAATTGTAGCTATTAATAAAATGAAAATAAAAATTATCATAGTTGATGATATTGCACCTGTTCTACCTAACTCGAAAGTTGTAACTAAGGCTCTGGGTATTTCTGCAACAATACCAGAGAAGATAATTAATGAAATTCCATTACCTATTCCTCTCTGAGTAATTTGTTCTCCTAACCACATTAAAAAAATAGTACCAGCTACAATAGTCGTTACAGTAGTAACTTTAAAAAATATACCTGGATTAATAACTAAATTTTCTGATGACTCTAATCCAACTGATAAACCATAGCCTTGAATAGTTGCTAAAAGAACTGTTCCGTACCTTGTAATTTGCGTAATTTTTTGTCTTCCAATTGTCCCCTGACTTTTTAAATTTTTAAAATAATCAGAAACTCCTGTAAGTAATTGAACAATAATCGAAGACGAAATGTAAGGCATTATTCCTAAAGCGAATATTGCCATACGACCTACTGCACCGCCTGCAAAAACATTAAACATGCCAAGTAGACCTTTTTGATTTCCCTCCATCATAATTTTCAACTGATCAGGGTCTATACCAGGCAAAGGAACAAATGTTCCAAATCTATAAACTGCTAGGATAAATATAGTAAAGATTATACGATTTCTTAAATCGTTATTTTGTGTCATTGTACTCATATGATTTTACTTATTTGCTATCTAAAATTTTTATTGTTGAGCCATTCTTTGAAAGTTTCTCTTTTGCTGAATTAGATAAAAAATGGACTTCTAAATTTAGCTTATTTTTGATTTCACCCTGACCAAGTATCTTTATTTTTTCATATTTTTTTTTTATAATTTTTGAACTTTGTAAATATTTAATATCTATTTTATCTGATGATCTTATTCTTTTTGAATCTATAAGAAGTTGTAAATCACCCAAGTTTAATTTCCCAATTTTATTTTTGTTTATTGAATTAAAACCTCTTTTAGGTAATCTCCTGTATAAAGGCATCTGGCCACCTTCAAAACTTTTAATTGCAACACCAGATCTTGATTTTTGACCTTTTACACCTCTGCCAGAAGTTTTACCTTTTCCGGATCCAATACCTCTTCCGACTCTAATTTTTTTTGTTTTCAGTTTAGTTAAATCATTAAGCATCATTATCCTCTTTTTTCTATTATTTCTGAAATTTTCTTATTTCTAATAATTGATATTTGTTTTGGAGAGTTTTGTTTTTTTAAAGCTTTAAGACATGCTCTTATAACATTGTGAGGATTTGCAGTTCCTAGTGATTTAGCAACAATATCTTTTATACCTAGCACTTCACATACAGCTCTCACTGGTCCACCAGCAATAATACCTGTTCCTTTTGGAGCTGCTCTCATTTTGATTTTTCCAGCGCCATCTTTACCAGAAACATCATGATGAATAGTTCTTCCCTCTCTTAAAGGTATTTGAATTAAATTTCTTCTAGCAATTTCATTAGCTTTTTTTATAGCATCGGGAACTTGTTTTGATTTTGCATGCGCAATACCAATTTTTCCACTTTGATTTCCGACAACTACTAATGCAGAGAAACCAAATCTTCTACCACCCTTAACAACTTTTGTAATTCTGTTTACGTGAACAAGTTTTTCTATAAATTCATTTTCTTTAGACATACTAAAATTCCATTCCGTTTTTTCTTAATATTTCAGCAAAAATCTTTACTCTTCCATGGTACTTAAATTGCCCTCTATCAAAATAAATTTTCTTGATATTTTTTTCTACTGCTTTTTTTGCCAATTTTTCAGCAACCAATTTTGAAAGTTCAGTTTTATTTATCTTATTTGCAGATTTCATACCTTTTTCATTAGATGAAGCAGACAGAATAGTCTTACTATTTGCATCATCAATTATTTGCGCAGATATGTTTTTTAAACTTCTAGATACACTTAGTCTAAAACGATCATTTTTAGAATTGCCCTTAAGTTTATTTCTAATTCTGAATTTTTTTCTCTGTAAGGTGCTTAATTTCATTATTTCTTTTTACCCTCTTTCCTTAAAATATATTGACCTTTTTCTTTAATTCCTTTTCCTTTATAGGGCTCGGGTGGTCTAAAAGATTTAATCTTTGATGCAATCATGCCAACTTTCTGTTTATTAACTCCTGATATTTTAATAGTTGTTTGCTTTTCAACTAAAATTTTAACATCTTCGGGAATATCAAAATTAATATCATGACTAAAACCTAGTTGTAGATTCAATTGTTTTCCTTTTAATGCTGCTCTGTAACCTACGCCGCTTAGCTCAAGTATTTTTTCAAAACCCACACTAGTTCCTATTATTGCATTATTAATTAGACTTCTATTCATTCCCCATAATCTTTTAGTATCATCATCTAGTTTTTTTGGTTTAATTGAAACATTTTTGCCATCATTGATTTTAAAATCAAACATCTCTAAATTAATTTTCAACTTTTGTTTACCTAAAGGACCTTCCACATTTATATCTGATCCTGCTAAAGCAACTTTGACTTTATCTGGAATATTAATACTTATTTTACCAATTTTAGACATTAAAATACCTTACAAATTATTTCGCCACCAACCTTTTGTTTTCTTGCATCTATATCTGTCATAACACCTTTTGGCGTAGATATAATTGCAATTCCTAAACCATTATTAATTTTTGGTAAGCTTTGTGCGCTAGAAAAAACTCTTCTACCCGGTTTTGATACTCTTTCGATTACACTTATTACTGGAGATCCTGAATTATATTTAAGATCAATAATTAAAACTTGTTTGTTTTCATTTTTATCAACATTAAACCCATTGATATAACCTTCGTTTTTTAAAACGTCTGCAATCTTCATCTTAAAATTTGATGAAGGCATTTCTACTTTTTTATGATTTCTTAATTGCGAGTTTTTTATCCTCGCCAGCATATCTCCTATTGGATCTGTTAAACTCATATAATTCCCCTTTCTACCAACTTGATTTTATCATACCTGGAATTTTACCCTGCAGACCTAGTTGTCTAAGAGCTATTCTGGATATTCTTAATTTTCTGTAAACACCATGCGGTCTACCTGTAATTTCACATCTATTTCTTACTCTAGTCTTTGCCGAATTTCTTGGTAATTTTGATAATTTTTGTTGAGCTTTAAACCTTTCCTCTAAAGGTAATTTTTTATTCATTATAATTAGTTTTAGTTTTTTTCTCTTTGCATAAAATCTATCTGACAACTTTCGTCGTCTATTATTTTTATTTATTGAACTGAGTTTCGCCATTAGTTGCTCCTTTCATCTCTAAATGGAAAATTAAATCTCTTTAATAATTCTAAGCTATGTTCTTTTGATTTTGATTTAATTACTATTGTAATATCTAAACCTCTTATTTTATCCACCTTGTCAAAATTTACCTCGGGAAATATTATATGCTCCTTTACGCCAAAGGTGAAATTACCAAACTTATCGAAACCTTTTGAGGAAAGACCTCTAAAATCTTTTATTCTTGGAAGAGCAATGTTTACAAGTCTATCTATAAATTCATACATTTTATTTTTTCGTAAAGTAACCTTAAGTCCTGCTTTCGTATCTTTACGTGTTTTAAAATTTGAAATGGATTTTTTAAATTTTGTTGAAACTGGTTTTTGTCCAGCAATTTTGGCTAAATCCTCTTCGCAAGATTTAAATATTTTTGAGTCGTTTCCGTCTATTCCTAGACCCATATTCAAAACAACTTTTTCAAATTTTGGTGCCATATTAAGATTTTTAAAACCATATTTTTCTTTAAGCATTGTTTTAACTTCCTGGTGATACAATGTTTTTAATCTTGGTATCATTTTTTAACTGCCTTTTTTTTATCTTGTTTTTGATCCAATTTTAGATTTGATAAATGAACAAAATTTTCTTTATCAACTATTCCACCTTTTCTTTCTTTTGTAGTTTTAAGATGTTTTTTTATCATGTTTATTCCTTTAATCTTTGCTCTATTCCTCTTTCTATCTAATTCTATAATTTCACCTGTTTTGTTTTTGTCTTTTCCAACAAGTACTTTGACATTTGAGCCTTTCTTAATCATTTATATTACCTCTGGAGCTAATGATATTATTTTCATTTGTCCTCTACTTCTCAATTCTCTTGTGACTGGTCCAAAAATCCTAGTTCCAATAGGTTCACCTTTGTCATCAGTCAAGACAGCTGCATTATTGTCAAATCTAACTTTTGATCCATCGTCTCTGTGAATTCCTTTTTTTACTCTAACAACCACAGCTTTATGAACTGACCCTTTTTTGACTTTACCTTTAGGGATAGCTTCCTTTACAGCAACTACAATTGTATCACCAATGCTAGCGTATCTTCTTTTTGAACCACCAAGTACTTTTATACACTCAATTTTTTTTGCTCCTGTATTATCTGCTACGAATAGTTCAGTTTGCACTTGTATCATTTATTATCTCCTAGCACCTCAAATTTTTTTGTTTTTGAATATGGTCTACACTCAATTATTTTTACTTTGTCTCCATTTTTAAATTTATTATTTTCATCATGGGCACTAAATTTTTTTCTTACTTTTACAACTTTTTTTAAAGTAGGATGTTGAAATTTTCTTTCTACCATAACAGTAATTGTTTTATTTGGTTTATCGCTTACTACAACTCCACTTAATATTTTTTTAGGCACTTTTTTTCCTTCCTATTAATGTTTTCATTCTTGAAATATCCTTTTTTGTTTGAGATATTTTTGACGGATTTGTAAGTTGTCCGTTTGTTTTTTGGAATCTCAAATTAAATAAGTCTTTTTTAAGCTTATCTAAATTTTTCAATGCTTGATCCTTGGTAAATTTCTTTATTTCATTCTTCTTCATTATGAGATCCTTCTTATGAACTTAGTTTTAATTGGTAGTTTAGCGGAAGCTTTATATAAAGCTTCTTTTGCTATTTGTTCAGATACTCCATCTACCTCAAATAAAATTCTTCCTGGTTTGACTCTACATGCCCAAAATTCTGGAGAACCTTTGCCCTTTCCCATTCTTACTTCAGTTGGTTTTTTTGAAACGGGGATATTTGGAAAAACTCTTGTCCAAACTCTACCTTGTCGTTTCATATGTCTTGTTAAAGCGACTCTAGCAGCCTCTATTTGTTTTGAAATTACTCTATCTGGCTGCAAAGCTTTTAGTCCAAAAGAACCATAATTCATTTTATTACATCTAGACGCATTTCCATGGATACGACCTTTATGGGCTTTTCTAAATTTTGTTCTAGTTGGTTGTAGCATAGTTATCTCTTATTTGTTTCCTGACTAAATTCTTTCGTAAAAATCTCACCTTTATATATCCAAACTTTAATACCAATAATTCCATACGTGGTTAAAGCTTCCGCTTCTGCATAATCTATGTCCGCTCTTAGAGTGTGGGAGGGAATACTTCCATCTCTTAGCCATTCTGTCCTCGCAATTTCGTTTCCACCTAATCTCCCGCTTACAGATACCTTTATACCCTTTGCTCCTAATCTTAATGCAGACTGCATAGCTCTCTTCATCGCTCTTCTATAAGAAATTCTTTTAACCAGCTGTTGGGATATATTTTCAGCAACTAAATAACTGTTTGTCTCTGGTTTTTTTACTTCTTTAATATTAAGGTTCACTTCATTTGTAGTTAGTCTAGATAGTTTTTCTTTGATCTTTTCAATATCACTTCCCTTTTTACCGATTACAAAGCCAGGTCTTGAAGTATAAATTGTTACAAAACATTTTTTTGAAGTTCTTTCTATCATCACTTTTGAAACCCCAGAGTTAATGACGTTTTTTTTGATATATTCTCTTATTTTAAAGTCTTCGATTAAAAATTTACCAAAATCCTTTTTTTTAGCATACCAAACTGAATCCCATCCTCTATTAACTCCAAGTCTTAAACCTACAGGATTAACCTTTTGTCCCATCTTTAACCTCTTTAGTTTGTAATTTTTCCGATAATATAATTGTTAAATTTGAATATGGTTTTAAGATTGGAGCTGCTCTTCCTTTTGCTCTTGGTCTAAACCTTTTCATAGTGATTTGTTTACCGCAATAAGCTTCTTTAACAAAAAGTTTATCAATATCATATTGAAAATTGTTCTCTGCATTAGCAATAGCTGAAGATAAAGTTTTTTTGATATCCTTACAAATTCTTTTATTTGAAAAATCGAGATCTCTGATCGCTAAATCAACCTTTTTTCCAACAATACCTTTTAAAATTGGATTAAGCTTTCTAGTACTAGATCTAATATTTTTATTTATTGACCTTACTAAATTTGTTTCTTTTTTATCTTTTTTACTCATTTTTATTTCTTCTCTTCAGGTTTAGTTTCTTCAGTCTTGGCTTTTTTATCGGCTGGTGTATGACCAAAAAATTGTCTTGTTGGTGCAAATTCTCCAAATTTATGGCCAACCATATCTTCAGATACCGTAAGTGGAATAAACTTTTTACCATTATAAATTAAAAAACTTAAACCAACAAAATCTGGAATTATCGTTGATTTTCTTGACCAAGTTTTAATAGGTTTTTTACCAGACTCATTTTTTTGTTTTTCAGCTTTTTTAATTAAGCTTTCTTCAACAAATGGACCTTTCCAAACTGATCTAGTCATTTTAACCTTTCTTTTTCTTTCTTCTTCGAATTATAAATTTATCTGTTCTTTTGTTATCTCTTGTTTTCAAACCTTTTGCAGATTGACCTTTTCTAGAAACGGGATGTCTACCACCTGCAGATTTACCTTCACCACCACCATGAGGGTGATCGACTGGGTTCATAACGACACCTCTTGTGTGTGGTCTTCTACCAAGCCATCTTGATCTACCAGCTTTACCAATCTTAATATTTTTTTGATCAGGGTTTGAAAGAACTCCAATAGTGGCCATTGCTCTGGAGTCAATTCTTCTAACCTCTCCTGATGCCATCTTAATAATTGAATAACTCCCATCATTACCTGAAATAGAAACAGACGTTCCTGCTGATCTCGCAATTTTTCCACCACCACCAGGATTAATTTCTACATTATGTATATCAATACCGACAGGTATTTCAGATAATGGTAAGCAATTTCCTACTTTGATTTCAGAATTAGGTCCATTAGAGATTTTATCACCAACCTTAATTTCTTGAGGCGCTAAATAGTAATATCTCTCACCATCAGGAAATTTAACCAACATTATGTGACATGATCTGTTAGGATCGTATTCAATTCTTTCTACCTCAGCTTTTTCACCAAATTTTTTTCTATAAAAATCAACATTTCTATATTTTTGCTTATGTCCACCACCAACATTTCTAGCTGTTATTCTTCCAAGATTGTTTCTTCCACTTGATGAATTTTTTACTGATGTAAGAGGCTTAAATGGTTTGCCTTTCCAAAGATTTCTTCTTTCAACAAGAACAGTTCCTCTTACAGACTTAGTATACGGTTTGAATGTTTTTAATGCCATTTTATATTCCTGTTGTTAAATCAATGGATTGACCTTTTTTTAATGTAATCACTGCTTTTTTGTAACCTTTTACTCTACTGTTTCTGCCTCTGGTAAATTTCAAAATTGATTTTTTGTTAATAATATTCACTTTTACTACGTTTACTTTAAATAATTTTTCAATATTTTTCTTTAAAGTTTTTTTGTTAGCATCATCCCTTACTTTAAAAATAACTTTATTTTGAGAAGACATATTTGATGATTTTTCAGTTATAACAGGTGATATTATTGTATCGTATAAATTTACTTTGCTCATTAATTGTACCTTTTTTCTAATTCTTTTACTGATGTTTCTGTAAAAATAATTTTTTTGAATTTCAAAATATCATATGCACTAAAATGACCTATATCTGTACATTTTACGTTAGGAATATTTTTTGTAGCCCTAAATATTTTATCTTTAGAATTTTTATCTAAAATCAAAATTGAGTTCTTAGCATCAAACTTTTTTAAAATTTTGTCCATTTCTTTTGTTTTTTTTATTTCTTTAGAAAAGTCATCAAAAACAATTACCTCTTTGAGTTTTAATTTTTTTGATAAAATAGAGCTAATACTCTGTCTTTTTTCATTTTTATTTAATTTTCTAGTTTTATAACTATTTCTCCCTTTTGGACCGTGAGCTATACCACCACCTACGAAAATTGGAGCTTTTCTACTTGCGTGTCTTGCATTACCTGTTCCTTTTTGTGCGTAGATTTTTGAAGTAGATCCAATAATTTCATTCTTTTGTTTTGTTTTGGAGCTCCTTCCTTTGTAATTAGCGTTAGTCTTATAAATAACGGAACTGATCAATTTCTCATTAATTTTTGAAGAAAAGATTGAATCCTTAACTTCAACTGAACTTTTTTTTCCTTCAAGATTTATTTTTTCAATTTTCATTTATTTTTTCTTCTTTTCTGGAACTTTTTTCAACTTTTCCATTTTCTCAATTTTTTCTAACATAGTGAGTTTTCTAATATTCTTAACTGATTGTTTAACTAGAACTTCAGTATTTCTTGAACCAGGAATTGATCCTTTTAAATACATAATATCATTTTCTAAATCAGTTTTGATAATTTCAATATTTTGTTTAGTTCTCATTTTACTTCCCATATGGCCTGCCATTTTCTTTCCTTTAAAAACTTTACCTGGATCTTGGTTTTGACCAGTTGAACCATGCGCTCTATGAGAAATTGAAACACCATGTGACGCTCTAAGACCTCCAAAATTATGTCTTTTCATTGCTCCAGCAAATCCTTTACCAATTGTTTTTGAACGAACATCAACAAATTTTGCATCTTTAAAAATCTCTATTCCAAGTTCATTACCTTCTTTGTAATTATCCAGCTTTGATACCCTAAATTCTTTTAAAATTTTTTTAGGTTCGGTATTTCTTTTAGAGAAGAAACCCTTCATTTGTTTTGAAAGTTTTGAATTTTTAATTTTTCCAAATCCAATTTGAATAGCATTATAACCTCTTTTATCTTTTGAAATTAGTTGAATTATCCTTCCTTTATCAATTTTGACAGCTGTGACAGGTACTGACTGACCAGATTTATAAAATTCCCTCGTCATACCAATTTTCTTTCCAATAAGTCCAATTTCCTGGATCATATTTTAATCTCCACGTCTACACCTGATGCTAAATCTAGTTTCATCAAAGCTTCAACAGTTTGTGGTGTTGGTTCTATAATATCTATTAATCTTTTGTGTGTTCTTGTTTCGAATTGTTCTCGACTTTTTTTATCAATATGAGGTGATCTTAAAACAGTATATCTTTCTATTTTGGTTGGTAAGGGTATTGGTCCCTTAATGTTTGCACCAGTCCTTTTTACTGTATTTACAATCTCCTCCGTGGACTGGTCTAAAACTTTATTATCATACGCTCTTAATTTAATTCTAATATTTTGTTTATCCATTTGAACCTGTCTTTTTTGTTACTTCATCTTGAACATTTTGAGGCACTTTATCATAATGATCGAAGAACATTGAGTATTGTGCTCGTCCTTGAGACATAGATCTTAATGCATTTATATATCCAAACATGTTTGCTAATGGAACCATTGCAGTAATTACTGTGGCGTTACCCCTTTGCTCTTGAGTATTTATTTGACCACGTCTACTGTTTAAGTCACCTATCACATCACCCATATAATCCTCTGGTGTTACAACTTCGACTCTCATAATTGGTTCAAGTAATTTTAAAGTTGCTCTGTTGCAAGCTTCTTTAAAACATTGTCTTGAAGCTAATTCAAAAGCTAAAACGCTTGAATCGACATCGTGGTGCAATCCATCTAGAATTGTTACTTTGTAATCAATAATTGGAAATCCAGCTAATATTCCGCTGTCAGAAACACTTTCAATACCTTTTTCAACACCTGGTATAAATTCTTTTGGGATAGCGCCACCTTTGATTTTACTTTCTACTTCTCTTCCTTTGCCAGGTTCTAAAGGTTCAATTGAAAGTTTAACTCTAGCAAATTGACCAGCACCACCACTTTGTTTTTTGTGTGTATAATCAAATTCTGACTGTTTAAGTATTGTTTCTCTATATGCTACTTGGGGGGCTCCAACATTTGCCTCAACTTTAAATTCTCTTTTCATTCTATCGACAATTATATCTAAATGGAGCTCTCCCATTCCTTTAATAATTGTTTGTCCAGACTCTTCATCAGATGTAACTCTAAAAGATGGATCTTCCTTAGCCAACCTACCTAAAGCCTCTCCCATTTTTTCTTGATCTCCTTTAGTCTTAGGTTCAACAGCAATTTCAATAACTGGATCTGGAAATTCCATAGGTTCCAGCAAAACTGGACTGTCTTCATTAGCTAAAGTATGACCCGTAATAGTGTATTTTAAGCCAGCTAGAGCAACAATATCACCAGCATTAGCTTCTTTTATATCTTCTCTAGAGTTAGCGTGCATTAAAAGCATTCGTCCAACTCTTTCCTCTTTATCTTTTGATGTGTTATAGATCCCAGTACCTGATTTAACTGTTCCTGAGTAAATTCTAATAAATGTCAAAGATCCAACAAATGGATCATTTGCTACTTTAAAGGCAAGAGCTGAAAAAGGAGCGCTATCCTCAAATTTCATTTCAACAACATCTTCTGATCCAGGTTTTGTTCCTTTAATTGATCCAATATCTTCAGGACTTGGTAAATAGTCGACTACAGCATCCAGTAATGGTTGAACTCCTTTGTTTTTAAATGCAGATCCAGTAAGAACTGGAACAAAATCAAAATTTAAACAACCTTTTCTTACACATCTTATTAAATCCTCATTTTT
The DNA here is from genome assembly GCA_902599605.1 of uncultured Pelagibacteraceae bacterium. Classification (GTDB taxonomy): domain Bacteria; phylum Pseudomonadota; class Alphaproteobacteria; order Pelagibacterales; family Pelagibacteraceae; genus Pelagibacter. Next base: position 17,922 of record CACKFV010000003.1, on the reverse strand, counting down.
AACTTGATCGCCATTTAAATAACTCTCCATAAGTTTCTCATCTTGCTCTACAGCTGACTCAACTAGTTCTTGTCTATATTTTTCACAAATTTCTTTTAGATCTTCTGGAATTTCTTTTTCCTCCCAAGCAGCTCCCAAATCTTCGTTTTTCCATACAATTGCTTTCATTTTTACTAGATCAACAACACCTTGTAACGATGATTCAATACCGATAGGAATTTGCATAACCATAGGTTTGGCTCCTAATCTTTCTTTAATCATATCTACACATCTAAAGAAGTCAGCACCAGTTCTGTCTAATTTATTCACAAAACAAATTCTTGGAACTTTATATTTGTCAGCTTGTCTCCATACTGTTTCGGACTGTGGCTCTACACCAGCTACTCCATCAAACACCGCTACAGCGCCGTCTAATACTTTTAATGATCTTTCTACTTCGATTGTAAAATCAACGTGTCCTGGTGTATCGATAATATTAATTCTATGATCTCTCCAAAAACATGTTGTAGCAGCTGAGGTAATTGTAATACCTCTTTCTTGTTCTTGTTCCATCCAGTCCATTGTAGCGGCGCCATCATGAACTTCTCCAATCTTGTGGCTCTTACCAGTATAATAAAGAATTCTTTCAGTTGTAGTTGTTTTGCCAGCATCAATATGAGCCATGATACCGATGTTTCTATACATATTTAATTTATGAGTTCTGGGCATTTTTTTACCATCTAAAATGAGCGAAGGCTTTATTTGACTCCGCCATTTTGTGAGTATCCTCTTTCTTTTTAATTGCTGATCCTCTGTTTTGATAAGCATCAAAAATTTCATTAAAAATTTTATCAGACATTTTTTTATCTTTTCTTTTTCTCGAGGCATCTATTAACCATCTTATTGCAAGTGCTTGCGATCTTTTTGCTTTTACTTCTACTGGAACTTGATAAGTAGCTCCGCCAACTCTTCTTGATCTTACTTCTACAGTTGGTTTAATGTTACTAATTGCTTGGTTGAAAACTGTGATTGGTTCATCTTTTGATTTAGATTTAATTTTGTCTATTGCATCATAAACAATTTTTTCAGCAATCGTTTTTTTTCCATCATACATAAGTGAATTTATTAGCTTTGGAATAATTACTGACTTGTATTTTGGGTCAACAATATTAAGTTTCTTAGGAGCGTTTTTTTTTCTAGACATTTTTACTTACCTTTTTTTGCTCCGTATTTAGATCTTTGTTGTTTTCTTCCCGTTACACCTTGAGTGTCTAGATTACCTCTTAAGATATGATATCGAACACCTGGTAAGTCTTTTACTCTACCACCTCTTATCAAAACAACTGAGTGTTCTTGAAGATTGTGACCTTCACCAGGAATATAGGAAGTTACTTCGTGGCCATTTGAAAGTCTTACCCTTGCAACTTTTCTTAAAGCTGAGTTTGGTTTTTTAGGCGTGGTTGTATAAACTTTTACACAGACACCTCTCTTCTGTGGAGATTTTTCTAATGCAGGGACTCTGTCCCTTGCCTTAGGTTTTATTCTTTTTTTTCTTAACAATTGGTTAATTGTTGGCATAATAATTATATTTTGGGAGAAATACTTTAGTGACCTGTGTATGGTAGCGTTTAGTGCTATAAAGGCACTACATTCCAACCAAAATTCTTGGAGAAAATACTATAGTTTTGTGATTTGTCAAACTAAAACGAAGAATTTAATGTGAAATTACTATTGATTTATAGGGGTTTCAGGCTGTTCAATCTTTTCTTGTTCAGCAATGAATTTTTGATCATCATCAAGAGCTTTTTTGTTCCACTTATTCTTAATCGAGCCTGTTCCAGCTGGTACCAGCCTTCCAACTATAACATTCTCTTTTAATCCAACAAGTGTATCAACCTTACCTCTGATGGCTGCGTCAGTAAGAACTCGTGTTGTCTCCTGAAACGAAGCTGCAGATATAAAAGAATCTGTTTGTAATGATGCTTTAGTAATACCCATCAAAACTCGTTCGCCAACAGCTGGTTTTTTTCCGTCTTTTTTTAATTGTTCATTCATGCTATCAAATTTAAATCTATCAATAATTTCACCTGGTAATAAATCTGAGTCTCCAGATGTTTTTATCTCAACCTTTTTTAACATCTGTCTTAATATAGTTTCTATGTGTTTATCGTTTATTATTACTCCCTGTAATCTATAAACTTCTTGAACTTGGTTTACAAAATATTCAGTTAATTCTTCAATACCTAATATTCTCAATATATCATGTGGTAAAGGTTGGCCATCTAATAAATATTCTCCTTTTTTAATTTCTTCACCTTGGTTGAAATTAATGTGTTTTCCTTTTGGAATTAAATAGTTTGAACTTTCGCCACTTGATGAAACGATTGAGACCCTTTGTTTTCCACGGACTTCTTTGCCAAAAATTACTTTACCATTATTTTCTGCAATTATGGCACTATCTTTCGCTTTACGTGCTTCAAATAACTCAGCAACCCTAGGTAAACCTCCGGTAATATCTTTTGTCTTCGATGTTTCTTTGGGTAAACGTGCTATTACATCACCAGCAAAGATTTTTTGTCCATCTTGAACTGAAAGAATTGAGTCTGGCACAAGATAATATCTTGCCTCATTGTCATCAGCTTTTTTAATTACATTTCCTTTTTCATCCCTAAGTGTAATTCTTGGTTTCAAATCTGTGTTTTTTGATTGAGATCTCCAGTCAATTACAGATTTAGATGATATACCAGTTGTGTCATCGAGTGTTTCAGATATTGAAACTCCATCAATTAAATCTACAAAATTTACTATTCCGCTTTTTTCAGCAATAACTGGTGTAGTATATGGATCCCACTCACATATTTTAGAATTTTTCTTGATCTTTTGATCATTCTTAAAAAATAGTTTTGATCCATAAGGAACTTTATAAATTGCAATTTGCACACCCTTCTCATCCTCTAAACTAATTTGTGTATTTCTACCCATCACAATCAAATTTTTTTTGGAATCTTCAAGAAGATTTGTATTTATTATTTTCAAAATACCATCATTTTTACTTATAATTTGAGAGTCTTGTTTTATTGATGCTGTCCCTCCAACGTGAAAAGTTCTCATTGTTAATTGAGTACCTGGCTCACCTATAGACTGAGCAGATATCATACCAATTGCTTCTCCAACATTTACCATCTTCCCTCTTGAGAGATCGCGACCATAGCACATCGCGCAGACACCTTCTTTAGAACCACATGTAATTACAGAATAAACTTTTATAGATTTTACTCCTGCTGCATCGATTTTCTCACAATCTGCCTCATTAATCATATGACCTTTTTTAATTACTATTTCACCAGAAATTGGATTTTTCACATCTGCAGCGACTACTCTTCCTAAAGCTCTCTCAGATAAACTTACGATTATATTACCGCCTTCAATAATTTCAGATAGAGTTATACTACCTCGACTTTTACAGTCGCAATCTTTTTTGGTTACTGTTAAATCTTGGGCAACATCACATAACCTTCTCGTCAAATAACCTGAATTTGCAGTTTTTAAAGCAGTGTCAGCTAAACCTTTCCGAGCCCCGTGAGTAGAATTAAAATATTCAAGGGCTGTTAAACCCTCTTTAAAATTGGATGTAATTGGTGACTCAATAATTTCACCTGATGGTTTAGCAATTAAACCTCTCATACCAGCCAATTGTTTCATTTGAGCAGCCGAACCCCTTGCACCAGAGTCTGCCATCATGAAGACAGAATTAATATCTAGTCCTTTTTCTGATTTGTTAGTTGCTGATATTCCTTTCATCATTTCAGATGCAACTTTGTCAGTACATTTAGACCAAGCATCAACAACTTTATTATACTTCTCACCTCTAGTAATTAACCCCTCAGAATACTGGTTTTCATAATCTTTTATTAATTGTTTAGTTTCATCTATCAACTGTTCTTTATTTTCAGGTATAATTAGATCATCTTTACCAAAAGAAATACCTGCCTTAAACGCATGCTTAAATCCGAGATCTTTCAATTTATCACAGAAAATAACAGTACTTTTTTGACCTGAGTATCTAAAAACAAAATCAATTATTTCTGAAACAACTTTTTTAGGTAAAACTCTGTCAATTAAAGAAAATTTAATATCTTTATTTTTTGGTAAAAGATTTGCCAACAAAAATCTACCAGCTGTACTAGTGTGTTTTTCAAATACTTGATTACCTTTTTCGTCAACCGTTTCAAATCTAGATATAATTCTAGAGTGTATTCTTATTTTTCCAGACTCTAAACCTTGTTCTATTTCAGAATTGTTTACAAAATAACCTTCAATTTTTTTCTCCTGATATGGCGGGAGAGATAAATAATAAATTCCAAGTATCATATCTTGGCTGGGAACAATAATTGGTTTACCGTTTGATGGACTTAAAATATTATTAGTAGACATCATTAAAACTCTAGCTTCAAGTTGAGCCTCTAAACTTAATGGAATGTGCACAGCCATTTGGTCCCCATCAAAATCAGCATTAAATGCAGCACAAGTAAGAGGATGTAATTCAATTGCATCTCCTTCTATCAATTTAGGTTCAAAAGCTTGAACACCTAGCCTATGAAGTGTTGGAGCTCTATTAAGTATAACTGGGTGTTCTCTTACAATGACTTCCAAAGCATCCCAAACAGCGTTAGTTTCTTTTTCAACTAGTTTCTTGGCTTGTTTAATTGTTGAAGCTAAACCAAGTTTATTTAGTCTTGCGTATAAAAAAGGTTTAAATAGTTCTAACGCCATTTTTTTTGGCAAACCACACTCATGAAGTTTTAAATCTGGACCAACAACTATTACTGATCTTCCTGAATAGTCCACTCTTTTACCCAGGAGGTTCTGTCTAAATCTACCTTGTTTACCTTTAAGCATTTCTGCTAAAGATTTAAGTGGACGTTTGCCAGTTCCAGTAATTACTCTTCCTCTTCTTCCATTGTCGAAGAGTGCATCAACAGACTCTTGTAACATTCTTTTTTCATTCCTAACGATTATATCAGGAGCTTTTAGATCCATTAATCTTTTGAGACGATTATTTCTATTAATAACCCGTCTATATAAATCATTTAAATCTGAAGTAGCAAATCTACCTCCGTCTAATGGCACTAAAGGTCTTAGCTCCGGTGGTATTACAGGTATCACGGTTAAAATCATCCATTCAGGTTTGTTCCCAGTTTTAATAAATGAGTCAATAAGCTTTAATCTTTTAATTGATCTCTCTTCTGAAACTTTAGACTTTGTTTCATTTATATTTTTTACAAGAATTTCTCTTTCTTGTTCTAGGTTTATGCCCTTTAATATTTCTAGTATAGCTTCTGCTCCAATACCTGCAGTAAAAGACTCATCGCCGTATTCGTTTTGATATTTAATTAATTCATCTTCAGATAATAATTGGTTCTTTTTTAAACCGGTAAGACCAGGTTCAATGACTATAAAGTTTTCAAAATAAAGAACTCTTTCAACTTCTTTAAGTTTCATATCGATTGCTAAAGAAATTCTACTTGGTAAAGATTTAAGAAACCATATATGTGCCACTGGTGTTGCAAGATTTATATGGCCCATCCTTTCACGTCTGACATTTGATTTAGTAACTTCGACACCACATTTTTCGCATATAATACCTCTGAACTTCATTCTCTTGTATTTTCCACATAAACATTCGTAATCTTTAATTGGTCCAAAAATTCTTGCACAGAACAGACCATCTTTTTCTGGTCTGAATGTTCTATAGTTAATTGTTTCAGGTTTTTTAATTTCACCATATGTCCAAGATTTTATCTTTTCAGGACTTGCTAACGAAATTTTAATACTATTAAAATTCTGGGAGTCTGATATCTCTGTGTTTTTAAACAAATCTTTAAGTTCTTTTTTCACCATTAATTTAACTCAACATTTAATGCTAAAGATTTAATCTCTTTAACTAATACGTTAAATGACTCAGGTATTCCTGACTCAAAATTTTCTTCACCTTTTACAATTGTCTCGTAAACTTTTACTCTCCCAGCAACGTCATCAGATTTTACTGTTAGAATTTCTTGAAGAGTATAAGAAGCACCGTATGCCTCTAAAGCCCAAACCTCCATTTCACCAAATCTTTGACCACCCAATTGAGCTTTTCCTCCAAGAGGTTGCTGAGTTACTAAGCTGTACGGTCCCGTAGATCTAGCATGAATTTTATCTTCAACAAGATGATGCAATTTCAACATATATATAGTACCAACTGTTACATCCCTATCAAATTTTTCCCCAGTTCTTCCGTCCCATAAAGGAGTTTGGCCGGTCTTAGGTAATTTAGCCAAATCAAGCATCTCGGTAACATCCTTTTCCTTAGCGCCATCAAAAACAGGTGTAGAAATTGGAACCCCATTCATCAAGTTTTCACATAAGTCTGAAAATTCATTTTTGGTTAGCTTCTCAATTGAATCTTCTAGTATTTCTTTTCCATAAACAGATTTAAGAAAATCTTTTATTTTTTGAGACATCTCTAATTTTTTTTGATTTTCATTAATTAAATTTTTCAATTTATCTCCTAACTCTGTGCAGGCCCAACCTAAGTGTGTTTCTAAAATTTGACCAACATTCATCCTGCTTGGAACACCCAAAGGGTTTAAAACAATGTCAACGGGCTTTCCATTTTCTCTATAAGGCATATCTTCTACAGGGACAATTTTACTCACCACTCCTTTATTACCGTGTCTTCCTGACATTTTATCACCAGGTCTTAGTCTTCTCTTTATTGCCACGAAAACTTTTACCATTTTCATTACACTTGGTAACAAATCATCACCTTGTCTTATTTTTAGAACTTTATCCTCAAATCTTTCTTTAATATCCTGACTTGCATTTTGATATTGTTCTTTCAATTTTTCTAATATTTCATTTTTACTTGCATCTTTAACGTTCATTTTAAAGATCTCTGCTATCGGAATTTCATTTATATTATTTTGATCTAATGTATCACCCTGATTTAAATTTTTAATTTTTTTTGAAAGTTGTGTCCCTGATAAAATTTGAGATGCTCTTTGTTTAATACTCCTCTCAAGAATTTCTTCTTCAACTAACTTATCTTGTTGAACTAAATCTATTTCTGCTCTTTCAATTGTAATTGATCTTTCATCTTTTTCTATTCCATGTCTATTAAAAACCCTTACGTCAACTATGATACCTCCACTGCCGCTTGGCATTTTTAAAGAAGTATCTGTAACATCGATAGCTTTTTCACCAAAAATTGATCTCAATAATTTTTCTTCAGGCCCAGATGCCGTATCACCTTTAGGTGTAACTTTTCCAACAAGTATATCTCCTGGTTTTACTTCTGCACCGATGTAAACAATTCCAGACTCATCCAGATTTTTCAAAGCTTCTTCGTTAACATTTGGTATATCTCTTGTGATATCCTCTTCACCAAGTTTTGTATCTCTTGCCATAACTTCGTATTCTTCAATATGCACTGAAGTAAATACATCGTCTGTTACGCATCTCTCTGAGATTAAGATTGAGTCCTCAAAATTATATCCTTGCCATGGCATAAAAGCGACTGTAACATTTTTTCCAAGAGCTAACTCGCCAGTTTTAGTTGAAGGTCCATCAGCAATAATATCTCCGCGCTTCACTTTATCGCCTACTCTGACTAGAGGTTTTTGATTTATGCAAGTATTTTGGTTTGATCTTTTAAATTTTTGTAAATTATAAATATCAACACCTGATTTTGAAAAATCAGTTTCACTTGTTGCTTTGATTACAATTCTTTTTCCATCAATTTTATCAACTATTCCATCTCTCTTAGCCACAATAGTTACACCTGAGTCTAATGCGACATCACTTTCTATACCTGTGCCAACTAAAGGAGACTCTGGTTTTAAAAGTGGTACCGCTTGTCTCATCATATTAGATCCCATGAGAGCTCTATTTGCATCATCATTTTCTAGAAACGGTATTAAAGAAGCAGCAACAGATACTAATTGTTTAGGTGAAACATCAATATAATCGATATTTTCAGGTTTTGATAAAATAAAATTTAAATTTTGCCTGCTTGAAACTAAATCTTCAGTAAATTTTCCATTTTTATCAACTTTTGAATTAGCTTGTGCAATAGTGAACTTTGTTTCCTCCATTGCTGATAAATATTCTATTTTTTCCTGAACAACCCCATTAACCACCTTCCTATAAGGCGACTCAATAAAACCATATTTATTAATTTTTGAATAAGTTGATAAACTATTTATTAATCCAATATTTGGTCCCTCAGGTGTTTCAATTGGACAAATCCTTCCGTAGTGAGTTGGATGAACGTCCCTAACTTCGAAACCAGCTCTCTCTCTAGTTAAGCCCCCAGGTCCTAATGCTGAAACTCTTCTTTTATGAGTAATTTCAGATAGAGGATTTGTTTGATCCATAAATTGAGATAATTGAGATGTTGCAAAAAAGTCTTTTAAGGAAATCGTTAGGGGTTTAGCATTGATTAAGTCTTGAGGCATTGCTGACTCAATGTCAAGGGTTGTCATTTTTTCTTTTATAGCTCTTTCCATTCTATAAACACCTATTCTTGCCTGATTTTCAACCAGCTCGCCAACAGATCTCACTCTTCTGTTTCCTAAATGATCGATGTCATCAACCTCATCCTTGCCATCTCTCAAATCAAGCATCTTTTTAATAATTGCTAATACATCGTCTGTTCTTAAAATTGTAATTTTATCCGAACAGTCTAAATTTAGTCTTGAGTTTAATTTAACTCTACCTACATCAGACAAATCGTACCTGTCTGAGCTAAAAAAAAGATTGTTAAATATTTGTGTTGCAATCTCAATTGTTGGAGGCTCTCCGGGTCTTAAAACTTTATAAATTTCATTAATTGCATCGTTTTTTGAATTGTTTTTATCATTGAACAATGTTTGCAAAAGGTAAGGACCTTTATTGATTGTATTAGTATACGCTAAATCTAAAGAGTAAATTTTAGCCTCTATAAATTTTTCTATCATAGTCTCATTAAGTTCTGATCCTATTTTAAATTCTTCTTCGCCAATCTTAATATCTTTAATCAAATATTTACCAAACAAATATTGGTTAGATACATAAATTTCTTTGAGACCCTCGGAAGCAAGTTTTTTGGCTTTTAGAAAGTTAATCTTTTCACCTTTTTTAATTATTGTTTTTTTATTTTTTGCGTCAATTATTTCTTCAGTAAAGTTTTTAGATTTATAATTTTCAGGATTAAATTTTGTTTTCCATTTCCTCTCTTTTTCGTCATAAGAATATATTTCTCTCTCATAAAATTCTTTAACTACATCTAATTTATTAAACCCTAGTGCTAGCAACAAAGTTGAAACAAGTATTTTTTTCTTACGATCAATTCTAAAATATAATAAATCTTTTACATCAAATTCAAAGTCAAGCCATGATCCTCTATTAGGTATAACTCTACAATTAAATAATAATTTTCCACTAGCATGTGATTTACCTTTGTCATGATCAAAAAATACACCTGGACTTCTGTGCATTTGATTTACCACAACACGCTGTACACCATTTGTAATAAATGTACCACTATTTGTCATCATTGGAACTTCGCCCATATAAACTTCTTGTTCTTTTGCTGACAAAATATCTTTAGTATTATTATCTTGATTTATATCGTAAACAACTAAACGTAGGTTGCATTTAAGTGCAGAGGAGTAAGTAAGACCTCTCTGTATACATTCCTCTACGTCAAATTTAGGTTTTTCTAATTTATAACTTACGTATTCTAAAGTTGCTTTATCGTTAAGATCCTCAATTGGAAAAATACTTTTAAACACACGATCAAAACCTTTAATGAATTGTGGAGCAACATTTTCTTTGAATTCTGTCAACTCCTTATATGAATTTTTTTGGACTTCTATTAGATTGGGTATTGATAAACTTTCTTTTAATTTTCCAAAATTTTTTCTAATATTTTTTTTTTTAGTAAAAGATAATTGCATTTATTTCAACTGTTTTAAAAATTAAAACAGCCTATAATTTTTTAAATTCTTTATTTAAGCTCTACTTTAGCGCCAGCTGCCTCAAGTTTTTTCTTCATCTCTTCGGCATCTTTTTTACTTACACCAGATTTAATCTCTTTCGGAGCACCCTCAACTAAGTCTTTTGCTTCTTTTAATCCAAGTGCTGTGACCGCTCTTACTTCTTTGATAACGTTAATTTTTTTATCTCCGGCTGAAGTTAGTACAACTGTAAATTCACTTTTCTCCTCTGCAGGTGCTCCCCCGGCTGCTGCTCCTGCTGCTGGCGCAGCTACTGCTGCTGCTGCTGTAACACCCCATTTTTCTTCAAGTTGTTTTGATAATTCTGCTGCTTCTACTACAGTTAATTTAGATAGTTCATCTATGATTTTATTTAAGTCCGCCATAACAAATATGTCCTAAGTTATTTTTTTGATTTTTCGAGCGCTAAAATAGCGATTTTTGAGCCAGGTGCAAGCAAAATACTTGCGATTTTTTGTGCCGGAGACCTTAAAATACCAACGATTTTTGCTCTTGCTTCTTCTAGGGACGGTAAAGTTGCAATATTTTTAACACCAGCGACATCCAATAAGTCTTTACCCATTATGCCCCCAAGAATTTTTAAATTTTGATTCTCCTTAGAGAAATTAGTTAAAATTTTTGCAGAAGTTATTGCATCATCTGACATCGCGACAGCTGTTGGACCTGTGAATAAATTGGACAAATCTTTTCTACTAGTTTTTTCTAATGCTAGTTTTGTTATTCTATTTTTTGTGATTTTAAATTGTATTCCATGTTCACGCATTTTTTTTCTTAAATCATCGAGTTGTTTTACTGTTAAACCTTGATAATGAGCTACAATAACTGCTTCAGCTTTGTCTAATTGCGTTGACATCTCTTTAATATAAACCTGTTTTTTTTCTTTACTCATCATAATTAAAGGCTCTTTTCTAATTTTATCTTGTATGAAACACCCATTGTAGAAGTAATGTATGTAGATTTAATTAAATCACCTTTTATTGTAAGGTTTGATTTTTCTTTTTCAAGTGAGCTAATGACTGCATCGAAATTTTTGATAAGTTTTTCGTCAGAAAAAGATTTTTTTCCTATACTAAGACCAATATTTCCATCCTTATCATTTTTTAATTCAACTTGACCTGCCTTTGCATTCTTAACTGCTTCACCAATTTTTTCTGTTACAGTTCCTAGTTTCGGATTAGGCATAAGACCTTTGGGTCCTAAAACTTTACCTAATTTAGATAATTTTATCATCATAGATGATGAACAAATTAATTTTTCAAAATTCATTTCTCCATTTTTTATTTTTTCTATTAAATCATCTCCACCTACGATATCTGCCCCAGAGTCCTTAGCCTCTTTAGATTTACTCTCTTCACAAACTACAGCAACACTCACTTTTTTACCAGTTCCACCAGGAAGATTTACCATGGATCTTAAATTAATTTCATTTTTTTTTTGTTTATTATTAATTAAAATGTTTAAATCTAGGGACTCGTCAAATTTTGTAGTACAATTTGCTTTTACTTTAGATAATAAATTTTTTAAAGGTTCAGCCTTTAAAGTATTCGTTTTTTTTGGAAGTTTTTTAAATCTTTTTGAACTCATTAATCTTTAACCTCAATACCCATTGATCTAGCAGATCCAGCAATTATTTTTACTGCTTCTTCTAAGTCGTGCGCATTTAGATCAACCATTTTCTTTTTTGCAATTTCTTCAGCTTGTTTTTTTGTAATTGATGCTACTATATTTCTACCTGGTTCTTGAGAACCACTTTTCAATTTTGCTGCCTCTTTAATAAAGTGTGATGCTGGCGGTGATTTAATTATAAAGTCAAATTTTTTATCTTTATAAACTGTGATTACAACAGGAACTGGTTTGCCCATAAAGTTTTTTGTTTTTTCATTAAATGCTTTACAAAATTCCATTATGTTAATACCTCTTTGACCTAAAGCTGGACCAACAGGTGGTGCAGGATTAGCTTGCCCTCCTTTAATCTGTAATTTAACGTATCCACTTATTTCCTTTTTTGCCATTAACTTACCTTTTCAATTTGATTAAAATCTAAGTCTACTGGAGTTGGTCTTCCAAAAATAGAAACTGAAACTTTTACTCTAGATTTATCTTCATCGATGTCTTCAATTACTCCCGAGAAAGATGCGAAAGGTCCGTCCACAACTTGGACTTTTTCTCCTACAGAGTAATCAATTGTTGATTTTGACTGAGCAACACCATCTTTTATTTGACCTAAAATTTTTTCTATCTCTTTATCAGAAACAGGAACTGGAATACCCTTGCTTCCCAAAAAACCGCTTACCTTTTTAATTCCTTTGATCATATGATAAATACTATTATCCATTTCACTTTTTATTAGCACATATCCGGGAAAATACTTCTTTTTTCTTTGAACCCTTTTTCCTCTTTTTACCTCAGTTACATCATGAGTTGGTACAACTATTTCTTCAAATTTATCCGTTATTTTTGCTTTATCAGCCTCTTCTTTAATTAGTTGGGCAACTTTATTTTCAAAACTTGAATGCGATTGTATTATGTACCAGTTTTTCATTAAAACCCTATCTTAAGAATAATATCTAAAAAAAATTTATAAAATTGATCTATTAATAAAAAAAATAGAGATGCAACTATAGCCATGATCGCTACCATAATAGTACCTTGAACAGTTTCTTTTCCTGTTGGCCAAGTAACTTTAAAAGCTTCTTGTTTTACCTCTTGAAAAAATTTTAATGGGTTTCTCATTCTTTTATTCTCCTTTTTTTTGGCAGGAGCGGAGGGAATCGAACCCCCAACCTCCGGTTTTGGAGACCGGCGCTCTACCAATTGAGCTACACTCCTAAAGGAGTTTACTCTATAATTTTAGTAACTACTCCTGCGCCTACAGTTCTTCCACCTTCTCTAATTGCAAAATTTAATTTTTCACTCATAGCGATTGGTGTAATTAATTTAACTGTAAACTTAGCATCATCACCTGGCATTACCATTTCAGTACCTGAAGGTAATTCCACTTCACCAGTAACATCAGTAGTTCTAAAGTAAAACTGGGGTCTATATTTTGTAAAGAAGGGAGTGTGTCTTCCGCCTTCTTCTTTTTTCAAAACATAAGCCTGAGCTTCGAATTTAGTATGAGGAGTTACAGATCCTGGCTTACATAAAACTTGACCTCTTTCCACGTCAGTTCTTTCAACACCTCTTAATAATGCGCCAATATTGTCTCCTGCTTCTCCAGTATCAAGAATTTTTCTAAACATCTCAACACCAGTACAAACTGATTTTTTTGTATCTCTAATACCTACGATTTCGATTTCCTCACCAGTTTTCACAACACCTTGCTCAACTCTTCCTGTAACAACAGTACCTCTACCAGAAATTGAGAATACGTCTTCAACAGGCATTAAAAAAGGTTTGTCCTTTGGTCTATCAGGTTGAGGAATAAAATCATCTACAGCTTTCATAAGTTCCATGATTGCATTCTTACCAATAGCATCATCTTTGCCTTCAACAGCTGCTAGTGCAGAGCCTTTAATGATTGGTGTTTTGTCTCCAGGAAATTTATATGATGTTAATAATTCTTTAATTTCTTCTTCAACCAAGTCTATCATTTCTTTATCATCAACTTGATCGACTTTATTTAGGAAAACCACAATTGCTGGAACACCAACTTGTCTTGCTAAAAGAATGTGTTCTTTTGTTTGTGGCATTGGACCATCAGCTGCGTTGACAACTAAAATTGCTCCATCCATTTGTGCTGCACCAGTAATCATATTTTTTACGTAGTCAGCGTGACCTGGGCAGTCCACGTGTGCGTAGTGTCTTTTTTCAGTTTCATATTCAACGTGAGCAGTTGAAATTGTAATACCTCTTTCTTTTTCCTCAGGGGCTTTATCAATTTGATCGTATGCTGTGAACTGTGCACCACCTTTTTCCGATAATACTTTTGTTATAGCCGCAGTTAAAGTTGTTTTACCGTGGTCCACGTGTCCAATTGTACCTATGTTACAATGTGGTTTACTCCTATTAAATTTTTCTTTCGACATTCTTTTATCCTTACTTTTCTTTTTATATTAATAATTTGGAGCGGGTAAAGGGAATCGAACCCTTACATCCAGCTTGGAAGGCTAGCGTTCTACCATTGAACTACACCCGCAAAACCAAGTTAACACTCCAATTGTCAAAGTTTTTTTAAATGGTGGAGGGGGAAGGATTCGAACCTTCGAAGACCGAAGTCAACGGGTTTACAGCCCGCCCCATTTGACCGCTTTGGTACCCCTCCTAAAATATAGGGGAAAGCGTCCCCTTGTTCAAAAAACCTTTAAACAACAGGGGTTTTATATATTTTTATTAAACAATTGCAATATGTGAAATAATAAGAAAATACTAAAAAAATTAAGTAAAAATGCAGAAAATATGACAAATGCAAACTTTTTTATTGTTGGAAAGCATCCGGTTTTAGAAGCTCTTAAAAATCCTCAAAGAAAAGTATTGAGGCTATTTTTGACTGAAGAAAGTAAAAAGAACATCCACAGAATAAGTCCAAAAAAAAACCTACTAAAGGACGTTAAAGTTTTTTTTAAAACAAAAAAAGAATTAGATAAATATTGTAAAAATGAGCAAATTTTACATCAAGGATATGTGGCGGAAATTGAAAAATTAGAAGAAAAAAATTTAAAGGAATTTATTAAAACCAAAAATAATATAACTTTAGCTTGCTTAGATGGTGTAACAGATCCGAGAAATATTGGTTCAGTAATTAGAAGTGCTACATCATTTAATATTGATGGAATAATTGTGAAAGAAAGACTATTCCCCGAGAGCAGTAAATCAATGTATAAAGCTAGTTCTGGTTCTATTGAGCACCTTAATATTTTTAAAGTTGCCAATATAAATAGTACTTTAAAGTTCCTTAGAGAAAAAAATTTTTGGGTTTATGGTTTTTCATCAGATGGCGATGAAGATTTTACAAATTATGAATGGAAAGGTAATAATGTTCTTTTATTTGGATCTGAGGGATATGGGTTAAAAGAAAAAACGTCAAAATACATTGATTATCCTGTTAAAATAAAAATAAATGAAAAAATTGAAAGTTTAAACATTGCAAATAGTGCATCAGTTGTTTTTTTTCATGTAAACAAGGCAAAAAAAAATCTTGATTAGTAATAAAATTCTTATAAATAAAGCCTACGCCCTTGTAGCTCAGCTGGTAGAGCAATTGATTTGTAATCAATAGGTCCGCGGTTCGAGTCCGTGCGGGGGCACCATCTTTCAATTTAAACTATAAATGTTTATTTGCGAAGAATATTTAAATGATTTTATTAAAAGTTTTAGCAAATTGATACTTAGTATAATTTCTGATAACAAATTTTTTGAAATTTAGTTTAATCTTATAAATATCCTTATCTTTTAAATTATAAATTTCTTCCAATCTTTTTGATAAGTCATTTGAATCGTTTAATTTATAACAAAAACCATTATAATTGTTCTTAATAATTTCTTTTGGACCATTTGGACAACAACTTGATAAAACTGGAACATTTAAATAGCCCGCTTCAATTAGAGTGTGACCTGGATCTTCCCATAGTGAACTGGAAATAAAAAGTTTAGATTTTTTTAAATATTTAAAAGGGTTTGCTTTAAATCCTATGAGATAACAATTTGTAATATTTTTTTTTTTTAAATATTTTAAAATATCCTCTTTAAGCTCTCCTTCACCAATAATTAACAAATTGATATTTTTTTTTGTTTTTTTAATAAAAGAATTAAAGCCATTAATTAATTCATAATAATTTTTTTGCCTTGTTAATCTTCCTATTGAGCAAAAAACATCATTTTGAAAGATTGGTTTTAATTCATTCTCAATTTCTTCGTTTGATAGATTAATGATTTTTCTAGATATTATTGGATTATCTACTTTGATTATACTTCTTAAATTAAGTTCAAAATTTGAAATTATCATTTTTTTTGTTAAATCGGTCATAGTAAAAATATGATTTGAATTTGAGTAAAATAATTTCCAAATAATTTTTCTAAAATAATTAAATCTTGGCAATCCTTGAATGCTGTTAACTACTTTTATTTTTACAAATATTTTAATTAGATTTGGTACATAACCTACTAAATTTGATATTATAACATCTGGTCTATATTTCCTGACTACATAAAACATAACTGGAATCAATAAAAAGGTTAATAGGTAATATAAAAATTTAGATAATAACCCTTTGTTAGGTATGTAATATTTAGCTTTTAATAAATTTATTTTTTCAATACTTGGATTTTTATAATCATCAAATTCACCAAAAACATTAATTAGATAAACCTTGTAATCGTTATATTCAGTTAATGCTTCTGCCATAGCTAATACAGCTTGATACGTACCGATGTGACTTAACATCGGTGACCAAAAAAAAATTTTTTTTTTCATTATAAGAAATTTATTTAATTTCTTTCCTTAATTGTTCAATTTTTAATTTTTGTTGCAAACTTCTATTTTTATCATAAAGAAGATTAAATTTGATTTTATTATTTATCTTAATCCAAATTGACTTTGCATTTCTCACCTCTAAATTGTCAGCTACAGCACTTATTGGTCTTTTTGATGGGTTTAGATTTGTTATAATTATTTTTGATTTATCTTTTACGATTTTACCTTTCCATCTTCTTGGTCTAAAAGCACTGATTGGTGATATAGACAATTTATTCGAGTGTAAACTAAGAATAGGACCATGTACTGATAAATTATATGCAGTACTACCAGCTGGTGTAGAAACTAACACTCCATCTGAAACTAAATTTTTAATTATCTGTCTTGATCCTTGTTTAATAGATAGTGAAGCTGCCTGCCTACTTTGTCTTAACACTGACACTTCATTTATTGCGATAGACTTTCTAAATTGATTTTTTTTATTTTTGACAGTCATTTCTAGTGGAGAAATAGAAACCATGTTTGCTTTAGACAAGTTTTTAATAATATTTTTAGAAGAAAATTTATTCATTAAAAAACCATAATTACCTGAATTTATTCCATAAAATTGTTTATTTGAATTCTTATTTTTTTTTAATGTTTGAAGCATAAAACCATCTCCACCTATCACAATTATAAGATTTTTTTTTTTAAATTGATTTTGATTAATCTTTTTAACTAATAAATTTTTAATCTTTAAGGATTTTTTATTTTTATCAGAAATTATCTGAAACTTATTCATTTAGTGGTGCCCTCGGCCAGACTCGAACTGGCACTCCCAAAAGGGCAAGGATTTTAAGTCCTTTGTGTCTACCAATTTCACCACGAGGGCATGAGTTATTTTCATGAGTGTTTATGCTAATATTTATAATTGAACAAGATGAATAAGTAAATTTTTTTTATTTTGTATCTTTGGCTACCAGTTTGCTACTAGTTTAAAGGAATTTATTATTCATATTTTCCAATAAAAAAAATCTATCAATTTCTAAAGTTATAGGACTATAAGGGATTTAGACTATTAGAGACTGTTAGTGACTCAGAAATTACTCTATTCAAACTAATTTAGTTATCATACTTTAAAAACGCAATCGTCTGATAAAATCTTATTTCATTTGAGGTATTGATACTTAATGCATTTTTTTCAATACAATATTGATAAGTATTAGATGGGTCATAACAAATAACCCAAAATTTGTTATCACCTGGTATTTTATCTTTAAGTCCTAAACTATTATATCTTACTATTTGAGAAACATAGTTATCGACCAATCTGTTATATAATTCATTTTTATGATCCATAAAACTAGTAATATAAACGTTACTTTTAGATTGATTTTTAATTTCTTTTAATATTTCAACAAATTGAGGTTTATTTATTTCTTTTTTAAAAATTTTTAATGATTGATTTGCAATACTTAATATTAATAAAAATAAACAAATATAAATTTG
>CACKFV010000002.1 GCA_902599605.1 uncultured Pelagibacteraceae bacterium | reverse complement strand
TTTGTTTTCCTCAATTAGTTTAGAATATTTTTCTTTTAGACTTTTAATTTGACTAGGACTTATATCCTGCCTTGCTATGATAGTATGTTCGTATAGATTCATTATTAATTTTATATAAAAAAAATTGATATACTATTATAATACTTTTATTACAAGACAAAAAAAAAGAGTTAATTAAAGATGTTTTCTATAGTTTTTCCAGGTCAAGGATCACAAAAAATTGGGATGGTTAAGGAATTTTATGAGAAATACGATCTTGTGAAAAGATTATTTAAAGATGCGGATGAAATTTTGAATGTCCCAATTACAAAAATAATATTTGAGGGTCCAGAAGATGAATTAAACTTAACTGAAAATACTCAGCCAGCTATATTCCTAGCTAGTTATTGCATTTTTGAAATTATCAAAAAAGAATTTGGATATAATTTTAAAAAATGTAAATATTTTGCAGGTCACTCTCTTGGCGAGTATTCTGCTTTAGCTTGTGTAGGTTCTATTAATTTTGAAGATACTCTCAAAATCCTTCAAAAAAGAGGTAAGTTCATGCAAGAGGCTGTTCCTAGCGGGGAAGGAGCGATGTTGGCTGTTTTGGGAATGGCCTCAAAAGAATTAGATAAAATTTTAGAGATGAACAACAAAAAATATGAATGCTTTATTGCAAATGATAATTCCAAGTTTCAAGTGGTTGTTAGTGGTCTTAAAAAAGACATTAATTTATTGTCAGATGATTTGAACAATAAAAAAATTAAGAACTTGAAATTAAATGTAAGTGCTCCCTTTCATTGCAAATATATGAAAACAGCATCTGAAAAAATGACTAGCTACATTAATGATTTAAATATGAACGATTTAGAAAAGCCGATAATATCAAACGTTACAGCAAATGAGACTAGCTCATCAAGAGAAATTAAATCACTATTAATATCGCAAATTGAAAAAAAGGTTCGTTGGTTAGAGAGCGTAGAATACATGATAAATAATGGAGTTAAAAATTTTGTAGAAATTGGTCCAGGAAAAGTGCTATCTGGTTTAATAAGAAGAATTAATAAAAATGTAAATGTTAATTCAATAAATAATGATGAGGACATTAAGTTATTAATAAATGATTAATTTAAAAAACAAAAAAGCTGTCATCACAGGTGCCACAGGTGGTATTGGATACTCAATTTTAGAAAAGTTTTATTCGGAGGGTGTAACTGTTTTGGGGTCAGGTACGAACGAAGAAAAATTAAACAAACTTAAGAGTGATTTTAATGGAATGATATTAAAAAAATTTGATATATCAAAACATGATGAAATTGAAAAGTTTGTAGAAACTGTTTGCGATGAACTTAAGGGCTGTCCAGATATACTAATTAATAACGCAGGTATAACAAAAGACAATTTATCTTTAAGAATGTCAAAAACTGAATGGCAACAAGTAATAGATATAAACCTCACATCTACATTTTTATTATGTAAGTTTTTTCTAAAAAAGATGATCAAAAATAAATTTGGTAAGATAATAAACATTACTTCAGTTGTTGGTCATACTGGAAATGTAGGTCAGGCAAATTATGCCGCTTCTAAATCTGGAATTATTGGTATGAGTAAAAGTTTAGCCCTGGAATATGCTAAAAAGAATATTAATATAAACTGTATCTCCCCGGGATTTATCAAAACAAACATGACTGAAAAAATAGACCCAAAATTTAAGGAATTGATACTTGCAAAAATACCATCCAATAGATTGGGAGAACCATCAGATGTAGCTAATGTTGCTGCTTTTTTATCATCAGAAATGTCAAATTATATCACTGGGGAAACGATTCATGTTAATGGAGGCATGTATTTGTGTTGACAAAAGTTCTTTTTTATTTATTAAGAAAAAATCAAACAAAGGATCAAAATGGCAGAAGATATATCAAGTAAAGTAAAAAAAATTGTTGCAGACCATCTTGGCATAGATGAAGCAAAGGTTACTGACGAAGCTAGTTTCATTGATGATTTAGGAGCAGATAGCTTAGACACTGTTGAGTTAGTGATGGCTTTCGAGGAAGAATTTGGTTCAGAAATTTCAGACAGCGAAGCTGAAAAAATTCTTACAGTCGGTGATGCAATTAAATTTATTGAAAACAAAAGTAATTAATTTTTAATGCCCTTAATGAGTGAAGGGATAATGATAGTTCTTTCATCCCCATCAGGAGCAGGAAAAACTACTTTGGTTAAACTTTTGTCAGAAAGAAAAGGTTTTGTAACATCAATTTCACATACAACAAGAACACCAAGGTCAAACGAGGTAGATGGAGAAGATTATTATTTTGTTAACAACAAAAAATTTGAAAAAATGATCAAAAATAATGAATTTTTAGAGTATGCAAAAGTTTTTAAAAATTTTTACGGAACAACAAAATTAAATATATTTAAAGAATTAGATAAAGGAAATAATGTAATTTTTGATATTGACTGGCAGGGGACAAATCAAATTATATCTCAAAAATTAAAAAATAAATTGATTACTTTTTTTATTTTACCACCAAGTAGAAAAGAACTATTCAAAAGACTTTCAAACAGAGACATGAAAGACAAGCTCATAGCTGATGAGAGAATGAAAATGTTTGATAAAGATGTTTTGCATTGGAAAGACTACAATTATGTCATCATAAATAATGATCTTGAAGTTTGCTATAAACAAATATCAGACTATATAGATTGCGAAATTAATCAAAAAGATAGCACTTACGATGTAAATCTTATAAAAAATCATATAAAAAAATTAATTTCCTAGTGACTCGTATTCATTAACAATCTGCAAATACTTATCAACATTTATATTTTGAGGTCTATCAGATGGTTTTATATTAAACTTTTTATAATTAAACTGAAAATTTTTGAACAGAATATTAATAGGTTTTTTTATCATTTTTCTTCTTTGATTAAAAAAAACCTTTGTTATTTTTTCTAAATTTTTTGGGTCTTTAATTTCATGAAATTTTTTTTTTGGTATAAATTTTAAAACTGTACTTTGTACCTTTGGCTTTGGAAAAAAACTGTTTGCTTTAACATCAGCAACTTTCGTAATATCAAACTTCCATTTAGATAAAATTGTAATTCTACTGTATTCCTTTGAATTAACGTCTGCTAAAATTCTTTCAGCAACTTCTTTTTGAAACATTAAAATCATCTTTGAAACATTAAGTTTATCATTAAGACACCAACCAGATAAAATTTGAGTTGAAATATTGTACGGAAGATTGCCTAAAATTAAAAATTTCTTTTCAGAGTAAAACTTATATGGAATTTTAAGAACATCTTTTTTAATAATATTAACTCTATCTAAATACTGTCTTTCTAGATCATTTGCAAGATTCTCATCTTTTTCGATTAAATATATTTTTTTTGGATTTTTAGAAACAATTGATTTTGTTAAGTTGCCTGTTCCAGGTCCTACCTCTAAAATTTCATCACTAGAGCTAATCTCTGAGACTTCAATGATTTTATTTATTATATTTTTATCTATTAAAAAATTTTGTCCTAAACTTTTCTTAGGCTTTAGCGGCATATCTACTCAAAAAACTAAAAGCTTGAATTAAACTATCCGGTTTTGATTTATTCAAACCATACATTTTGTAATTAGGTCCATGATCTGGCGTTATTCTTACAAAGGGTAAGCCAATAGTAATATTTATAGCGTCGAATCCAAATATTGTTTTCATAGGCGTTAACACTTGATCATGATACATTCCCACAATAACATTGAATTTTTTTCTATTATCTTTTAAAAAAATTGTATCAGCTGAAAAGGGGCCTGAAATATTTATTTTTTTTTTTTTTAAATAGTTAATCGCAGGTAAAATTTCTGATTTTTCAATATTTTTACCTGCAAAAGTTTCACAATGAGGATTAAGGCCAGTAACGGCTATATTTGGTTTGAAACCCAAAAATTTTTTGTAAAAATCGTTAATCCTGATGATTTTACTAATAATCATTTTTTTTTTTATTTTTTTTGAAACCTTATTGATTGGTATGTGCGTAGTTATTGGGCTTACACTTAAATGTTTATTAAAAATTAACATTACCTCATTAATCGATCTAGTCTTAAAAGCAATATACTCAGTTATACCATTATATTTTCCCTTAAGAAAAGTTGTTTTAGAAATTGGTCCATTAATCAAAGCTAATGAATTAACTTCATTAACCAATTTTAGTCCTATCTCAAATGATTTTTTAATATATGAATTTATTTTTATTGTTGTTAATTTTTTAAAGTCAAGAGGAATATCGATTATATGTATTTTATTTTTATTAAGATTTATTTGTTTATCAAATTCTTGAAAAGATATTCTTTTTTTTATTTTTTTAAGTTCGTCTTCTAGTAATTTTTTTGAACCAATTATAACAATAGGAAACTTTGAATTCTTCAAAATTTTATTATCTAAAGTTTTGATTAAGATTTCGTTAAAAGTGCTTTTAGGATCACCACAGACTATAATTATAGGCCTATCTTTCATCAATTTCAGCATCATTATAAATTCTTTTGTAATACAAAGTTGAAAATCTCGTGAATTGTCTTTCTTTTTCGAACTCCATCATCTTTTTTAATTGAGTATCCTTATCAATTTTAACGTTTTCAGTTTTTATATTATTTAATTTTAATATTAAAAAACCCCCACTTGTAATAATGGGTTTTGTAAATTCTCCAATTTTTATGTTGCTTAACTCATCTTTTATCTCTTTAGATAATTGATTTTTATAAATCCAG
Organism: uncultured Pelagibacteraceae bacterium; assembly: GCA_902599605.1. Lineage (GTDB taxonomy): Bacteria > Pseudomonadota > Alphaproteobacteria > Pelagibacterales > Pelagibacteraceae > Pelagibacter. The sequence continues at coordinate 78,494 of CACKFV010000002.1, read as the reverse complement.
CCTAAGCTTCCCCCACTTTTTTTACTATCTGATAAACTGTAAATTCTTGCAGTTTCTTCAAATCCTATTTCGTTTATACTTTTTTTGATAGCTTCATACTTTGATTCTAATTCATTTTTGTCATTGATTGTAAAAATTATTTCTGAAAGTAAAAGATTATTAACTTCTTTTTCATCAAATTTTTCAAGCTCCTTACTAATAGCATTTTGGTCAATTTCTATTTCATTTGAAAAAGTTTTCACTATTAAGTCATTCCAAGCAATTTCAATAGAAATTTTTTCTTTAACTCTTTTAATGTCTACTTTATTCTGCATTAAATAATTTTCAAACTCTGTTAAACTTGAAATCCCAATGCTAGAATATATATCCCCAATTACTTTTGCTAATATTGTTTCATTAGGAATGATTTTGAATCTTTTTTCTATCTCAATTTTTTTTATTTTTTCATTAATTAAAGAATTTTTGGCATATTCAGTTATTTTTTTCTGATCTAGTTTTTTTAAGTTTGGATTTAACGATACCAAATATCTTTTCTCAAAATTGAGATCAATGTTAGTTATTATCTCTTGATTTACTTTAGCAACTATGAAAACTTCACTATTTACTCCTTTATAAGGAATTACAATCAAAATCAAAAAAAGATAAAATTTTAATAAGATTATTCTCATTTTTATCTAACACTTGGAGTGTTTAAAGTTGCTAAGGGTACTATGGAAATAGAAAAGAATATTTCTTCAGTAGGTTTCAATTCGTTATCTGAGTAATAATCCTTGTTATATTGAATTGAAGCTGTCAAACAATCATTTTTATATTCATATATTAAGTTGTAAAACTCAGTAAAGTCAGTTTTTTCATTTCTTCGAGTTCTATATCTTAAGGAATAAGCATCATTAAAATTATAAGCTGTTTCATTAGATAAATAACTTTCGCTTCCAACTTCATCATCTTCCTGCAAAAACTCAAAAGATGTCACAAATTTATTTACTGTAATATCTGTTTTTAATAAATTGTAATTGGAAGACTCAAAGTCGCTATCTATTGAAAAGTTATAGTCGAATTTAAAGCTTTTATTCGGTTCGAATATTAAAGAACCAATAAAGTCAGATCCTTTATTATTTATTGTTGATTTGGTTGGTAGATTTATCTCCTCATCATCTCTTAAGACTGTTGCCAAACCTGCTTTAATTAAATTGTTTCCACTTTCTTTTTCCTTGAGGGTATATTCTCCTCCGAAAGTTAAAGACTCACCTCCTTCTACTGAGTCATCTAAACTTAACCGATTTTGTGTGAAAATATTATTTATATCAATTTTTCTATCTAGATTTTTCAAGTCCTTATTTGCGTTCGGGCTGTACATCAAAGAACCTTTTGAAGTAAAAAAATTATCAAAAAATCTTCCTTCTTTTTTTAATGGATATGAAATTTCATAAAAAAAAGATCCATAATTTTCTGAACTAAATTTATTTTTATAGTTTGTTGAATTTTCACCTTCAGAAGTAATATTTTTTAATAGCAAATTATATTTATTAACAAACCCTAATGGTGTTATTTTTGGATTCGATGTAAATTGCAGGTCATTAATCAGAACTTTTTCAAATATATTTGTATTATAATTCTTATAATTACCTCTAGATTTTATTTCGTAATTCCCATTAAAATTTGAAGCTAATCTTTTTGAAAATTCATAACTTGGAAAAATATATTCATATTTATCACTTGAATTATCTATAGTTAAATTCTCATATGCTTCAATTTTTGTTTCTAGGTTCATTTCTCTACTGCTACCTCTAAAAATTAAAAAAGATTTTAATAAAGATTGATTATTATTAATTGCAGATTTTATATTGTGAGTTTTTAAGTAGTCGTTGTTTGAAGTTGTTTCTAGATTTAACTCAATTTCGCTTATATCAAATGTGTCCATGTTAAGTTTAGTTATAGAATTTGAAAAAAAATGAGTTTTTGATGAGGAATTTTTTTCCTTTAAGCTAAAATCTGCAATGTGTTTTGAATTTTTATTTACTTGTCTATATTCGTTTTGAAATAACGCTTCATTTTCAGAAAATATTCTTGACGTAAATGTTAAGTCTTTATTGTCACTTATTACTTTGTAATAAGGTAATTTAAAGGATAAGCCCAAACTTGTTGAATCTATAATTTGTGGCATTAAAAAACCTGACTGTCTTTTTACAGTTGGATCGGGGTGAAAAAATTTTGGAAAATAAATAATTGGTTTATCATATATTTCAAGCCAGGCATGTTTATAGTTTATAATCTTTTTTTTTTTATCATGATTAATTTCTTTTGCTTTAATTTGCCAAGGTGGACAATCATCATTTTTTTTACAAGTTGTAAAAATACCTTTTTTTATCGTTGAGCTTTTTCCATCACTAAAAAAATAATTCCCCTTAAGTCTTGGGTCATTCAATGGATTTCCAAAGATTCCTTTATTAAAATCAATACCCACGTTATCAGCTATAATTCTATTTTTTGAGAAATCTATTATCGCACTTTCAAAATTATAGAAATTTTTCTCAAGATCAATTAATTTTACCATTTTACCTTTTATTAATTTATTATTTATATTGTAGTTTAATTTTTCAAATTCTATTTTATTTCCTAAACTATCTTTCACTTTTGAGGCATGATTAATTGTGATTTCACCAGAGTCCTTAAGATAGATTATTTCTTTTGTATTTAAAAAATAATCATTTTCAAATTTTACCTCAACATTTCCTGAAGAGACAATTTTTTCTGCATTTTTGTCATAAGAAATATTATCACTATAAATTTTGATATTTTTGATCTGATTTGTGATGACTATATTTCCGTTGGCCTCAAGAAATTTTTTTTCTTTATCGTATCTCATTTGATCAGCATCGATAACTAATTCGTTACCTGATAAAATTTTTACACCGTCTTTTGCTATGACTATTTTGTCTTTGTCTATTATCTCGATTGATGTTGCTTCAAACCTCAATTCTTCAGAATAAACACTTAAAAAATTTATAAAAAAAATAAAAAAGAATACTAATTTTATAATAAAATTATTTTTCATTTATCCTTACTAAATTAATCATTGAAATTATACTTATCATTAAAAGCGGTATCCAAATAGACACCGCTACAGGAACCTGTTCATTTTTGCCAAGTTCCTCAAAAAAGAAGCTTAAATAATAGATTATGACAGAAATAAGAATCCCAAAAATAAGATGGAATACCTTTGTTTTATTTTGCTTGATATTCATCATTATTGTTAAGGATAGTATAGTCATCAACATTAAGTAAAATGGAAATGAAATAATCTTTTGTATTGCGGAGTCCACTTCAATAGAAGAGTAGTTTATATCCTTATACTTATTTTTTAAGTCGTTTAATTCAAAAATTGATAATGAATTTAAATTAGAAAACAATGAATTGATATCTCGAAAGTCTATATTTGAGTTTAATTCATAATTTTTTATCCTTTTATTTGACTCTTGTTCATTATTTATGAGAACACTTTCTGACTTCCAAGATTTATTCTTAATATTGATTTTTTCAGCTGAAACATTTTGAATAAAATTAAAATCTTCATCAAATTGAACTATATCTACATTATTTAAAAAATTTCCTTTTAAGTCTTCAGCATTAATAATACTTGTTATTCCTTCCTTGGCATCTTTAATCCAAATTCCATTTTCAGTAATGACAGCTAGATATTTGTTATCTTTAGCGTATGAGTTTTTTATGTTTAAGTAGGAATGTTTTAAATTTGAAGATAAATTATAAAATATTGTTACTAGTATCATGCCAATTAGAAAACTTAATAAAGCTAGTAACTTAATAATTTTAGAATTGCTTAACCCAAAATTTTTAAATGAGATATTTTCATTTTGTTCGATTAATTTTATGAAAAAAAATTGAGTTGTAATTAAAAATATAAATGGAAATATTTCAAATATTATTGATGGGATATTTAGAAAAGTTAAAAATATTGGTACTCCCATCGATACATCTAAATCTTTGAAAAAATTTATTTCTTCAAAAATATTTAAAATAAAAGCTAAGGTAACAAAAATAAAAACGGTTTTTATAAATGTTAATAAAAATTGTTTACTTATATAATTTTGATAAACTTTTAATATCATTTCGGTGAAGTTAAAGATTGTTTATAGAATAAAAAGTAAAATATTATTGATATTATAATTGGAAAAAACATTATCATAAAACTATTATTAAAGTCGTAAGAAAAATATTTTGTTAAAATTTCTGAAAAAGAGATTAAAATAACTCCAGTAATAAAAATCATAATTTTGTATCTAGAGTACCCAATAGAATTTTTTGACTTAATCAAAAGCAAAGCGGATACTATTGCTAATAATGGGATGTATAAGGGTTTAAATATCCTGCTGAAAAATTCTTGAGAAATTCCATTCAACTGTTTTGCTTCATGAGAACATTGAAAGATAAATTCATTTTTATCTCCAAGCATTATTTGAGTTCTTTGATCTTTGGGCTGGAACAGACATTTTGCCAAACTGAAAATATTTATTTCTTGTAATTTTGGATATTTTGTAGTTTTTGAACTGTAATCAGCTAAATTTAATTGAGTTTTATTAAAATCAATTACAGTTGTTTTGCCTTTATTAATATTTAAAATTTTTCCTTCATTTAAAACTAAAAAATTTTGATCATCATATTTAGAGAAGAAACCCCTTTTTGCATATATAATTCTAGAGTCATTTCTATTATATGTATCTTTTATAACTATATTTTCGAATTCATTTAATTCATTTTTTTTATCAACATATATCGTAAGTTTTTCTACAGTATCCATAAATTTTTTGGGTTTGACAAGAGATGGTAAAAAATCGATATTTGATTGTCTAATGTAAGATCTTGCCTTATCTTGAGTATAAGGAACCAAAAAAATATTCATTATAGATTGTAAAATTAAAAAAATCAGAGAGTATTTTATAATTATATTTAGAAACTCACTTTTTTTTACGCCGTTAGTCCAAAAAATGAGAATTTGGTTTTGATCCTCATATTTCACAAGGGTAAAAAAAACAGCAAAGAAAAACATGAACGGTAAAATTTCATTAAAAATTTTCGGAAGACTCAATAACGTGTAAAGGAAATAAACTTTAAAACCGTGACCATCTTCAGTCACAAAACCCAAGTAATTAACAGCTTGAATAACCCAAACAATAAGTGCGACAGAACTACAAGAAAGTAAAAAAAATATTGTTGTTTCACGTAAAAAGTTTTTAAAAATAATTTTTTTCATTGAAATTCTATAAAATAAACATATACACGTTTTGGTAGAAAAATGAATAAAAAATTATGATTATAAAAGACACTTTTTCAAAATTTACAAATATCTCAAAGCTTTCTGGATGTATTGCCTTTTTTACTAACGAAAAGTCAGAAATAACTCATTTAAAAAAGTACCTTAACTCCCCAGAACATAAAAATTTAAATGTGCTCTTAAAAAATAAAAATAAAAAAAAAGGTTTATTGTCTTTTGACTTAAATCCAAATCAAAAAATAATTTTGATTTCATTAAAGAAAAATCAGAAACCAAATGAAACAGAAAAAAGTGGAGCTAAACTCACAGATTTTTTAAATAGCGAGGGGACAGGAGCAGTTCATATTGTTTCAGATACAATTTCTATAAACTTGAAGTCAGATGCTATTTATGAATTTTTACATGGAATGAGATTAAAGTCATATTCCTTTGACAGATATAAATCAAAAAAGGACTCAAAAACATTAAAAGTGAATATAATATCGTTAAAAAAATTTAATAAAAAAATTTATGACAAATTTAAAGCAATAGAGCTAGGAGTAAACTATACAAAAGATCTAGTGTCAGAGCCTGGGAATATTTTGCACCCAGATGAGTACGCAAAGAGGCTTACTCAACTAAAAAAAATTGGCCTTAAAGTTTCTGTTTATAATGAAAAGCAATTGAAGAAAATGGGTTGCAACGCGCTAGTTGGTGTTGGTCAAGGAAGCATTAGAGGCTCATATCTAGTAACACTTGAATGGCGAGGAAAAAATTCAAATTCAAAACCATTAGCTTTTGTAGGCAAAGGGGTTTGTTTTGATACTGGGGGTATATCTTTAAAGCCCGCTAGGTTTATGGAAGATATGACTTACGATATGGCTGGTTCAGCTGTAGTTGTGGGTCTTATGAAAAATTTGGCTCTCAGAAAATCAAAAGTTAATGCTGTTGGTGTTGTTGGATTAGTTGAAAATATGCCAGGAGGAAATGCGCAAAGACCTGGAGATATTGTAAAATCGTATAGTGGAAAAACAATTGAGGTATTAAATACTGATGCAGAGGGAAGATTAGTTTTAGCGGACGCAATAACTTTTACAGAAAAAAAATTTAAACCTAATTTGATTATTGACTTAGCAACTCTTACTGGTGCGATAGTGGTTGCTTTGGGATCTGAGTATGCTGGATTATTTTCAAATAACGATAATTTATCAAAGCAAATTCATGAAGCGGGTGAAAAAGTTGAGGAAAAAGCTTGGAGACTTCCGTTACATTCTAATTACGATAAACTTATGAATTCTAAAAATGCAGATATGCAGAATATAAATTATGTTGGTGGAGCAGGGTCGACTACCGCGGCTCAGTTTTTGCAAAGATTTATTTTAAATAAAACTCCTTGGGCTCATTTGGATATTGCAGGGATGGCTTTTTCAAAATATGCCGGAGCTCTTAATTCAAGTGGAGCAACAGGTTATGGGGTAAGATTGTTAAATAAGTTTATTGAGGATAATTATGAATAAAGTTGAACAAACTCTTTCATTGATTAAACCTGATGCAGTTGAAAGAAATTTAGAAGAAGAGATAAAACAATTTTTTATTAAATCTGGTTTTAAAATTTCTAAACAAAAAAAAGTAAAATTAGAAAAAAAAGATGCTGAAATTTTTTATAAAGTACATGAAACAAAACCTTTTTATAATGATCTTTGCGAATATCTTTCGTCTGGGCCTATTGTTGCAATGATACTTGAAAAGGTTGATGCAGTTTCTGAAAATCGAAAAGTTATGGGAGCAACTGATCCTAATAAAGCAGACGAAGGAACAATACGAAAAAAATATGGATTATCCATTGATAAAAATTCAGTTCATGGTTCAGACAGTATTGAAAACGCAAATAAAGAAATTAATTTTTTTTTTAAGACCTAACTAGTTTTTCTAAAACTAGAGGATAAAGTTTATTCTCTTCTTTAAGTACCTTTTTTTCCAATTTTTTTAAAGTATCTTTTTTGAAAATTTTTACCTTTTTTTTTGCAATGATCTTACCAGAGTCTAATTTTTTACTGACGTAATGTATTGTGCATCCTGAAAATTTTTCTTTAGCCTTTAAAGCTCTTTGGTGTGTGTTGAGACCTTTGTACTTTGGCAATAAAGATGGATGAATATTAATTATTTTATTTTTAAAAAAATTAAGAAAATATGGACTTAAAATTTTCATAAACCCTGCTAAACAAATAAACTTTATATTTTTATTAATGAGAATTTTTGCTAATTTTTTTTGTTCAGTTTTTAAAAACGATCGAGAAAGAATTTTAGTTAAAATCTTATTTTTTCTTGCAATTTTAAGTCCGGCAGCATTCTTTTTATTGCTTATTACATATGCAACTTTATAATTACATTTTTTTTTCTTTGACCTTAAAATTATAGCTTTAAGATTTGTTCCCCTTCCTGAGATAAACACAGCAATATTAGCCTTTTTCTTGATCACATTACCAACGTATATTGTTAGTATATTTTACTTTACTCTTATTTTTAATTATCTCTCCAATTATGTAGGGGCGGTATTGTTTGGAAAAAAACTTTAAAATTTTATGAAAATTATTTTTTTTAACGATCAAACAAAAACCTACGCCACAATTAAAAGTTTTGAGCATTTCTTTTTGAGAAACACCATTTTTGTTGATCCAACTAAAAATCTTATAAGTTTTTATTTTTTCTAAATCTATTCTTGCACAAAGTTTTTTTGGTAATACTCTTTCAATGTTGTCACCAATACCTCCACCTGTTATATTTGCACATCCATTAATCAATTTTCTATCAAGCAAATTCATAATTTCTCTAACATATATTTTGGTAGGTTTTAATATTTCATTCCGTAAAAATTTATTTTTTTTTATATTGATTTTCTTTTTTTTTAAAACTTCTCTTAATAAGGAATATCCATTTGAATGCAGACCACTAGAAGGTATTGCTAAAATCAAATCATTTTCTTTTATCTTTTCCTTATTTAATACATCATTCTTGTTAACAAGTCCTACAGAAAATCCAGCCAAATCAAATTTATTTTTAGAGTAGGTACCTGGCATTTCAGCTGTTTCTCCGCCCACTAATTGGCAGTCGCTCATTTTGCAACCTTCATGTATACCTTTAATAATTTTTTTTAATTTTGTTAAATTTATTTTATCAATTGAAATGTAATCTAAGAAAAAAAGTGGTTTTGCTCCAAGTACCAGAATATCATTTACACACATTGCAACCAAATCTATTCCAATTGTATTAAACTTATTTAAAATATTTGCTATTTCAAGTTTAGTTCCTACACCATCAGTGCTACTTACCAGTAGAGGATTATTAAATTTTTTTGGAATTTCGTTTATTGAACCAAAACTACCTATATTTTTAAATTTATTTTTAGAATTTCCTTTTTTGGTTAATTTAGATATATATTTAATGAATTGATTAGATGCATTTATGTTTACTCCGCTTTTTTGATATGTAAATTTATATTTTTTCATAATTTAAAATGTTTTTAAAAAAAAATTTTTTGAAGTCTTCATCTTATATAGTTTTTACTATATTTGTAATAATTTTTATTAGTTTTATTCACACTAATACTTTTGGCAAAATTTTCAAAATTCAAGACATAGAAATTGAAGAACCTTTTAATTCTAATTTTAATAAGGAAAAAGTTATCAACAAAGCATTTGATGAAGCCTTTGATATTCTTTTAAATAGCTTAATAACCTCTAATGATAAAAACAAAATTAAAAATACACAATTAAAAGATATTAAATATCTTATTGATTCTTTCACTATTACAAATGAACAGTTTCTAAATAAAAATTATCAAGCAAATTTCGAGGTAAATTTTGATAAGCCTAAAATTTTAAATTTTTTTGAAAAGAAAAATATATTTCCATCAATGTATAAAAAAAAAGAGTTTCTGACTTTACTTATTCTTATAGATAATGACGAAGACAGCGCTCTTTTATTTGACAGAAATCCGTTCTACACAAAATGGAATGATGATAAAAAAAATTTTTCTCAAATAAATTATGTATTGCATGAAGAAGACATTCTCGATCTAAAGTTAATTAACGAAAACAAAGATACAATTGAAAATTTTAAATTTGATCAGATTGTAAAAAAATACGATACGGAGGATTATATAGTTGCAATATATTTTAAAAACAAGAATAATTTAAGAGTACTCTCAAAAATGTTTTATGAAGGCAAAGTAAAGATTTCAAATCAAAGTTATAAAAAAGTTGATATTTCAGATAATTTACAACTATTAAATATTATTGACAAAACTAAGATTTTTTTTGAAGATATTTGGAAACAAAATAACCAAATTAATACCTCAATCAAACTCCCAATAAATATTTCTGTTAATTCAAAAAAAGTTAAACAAATTCAATTAATTGAAAATTATTTAGCCCAGCTTGATTTAGTTTCAAACTTTTACGTTACAAGTTTTAATAATAATAATACAATTTATAAAATAATTTTTAATGGTAATCCAAATCAATTTTTAACCTTAATGAAAGAGAAAGATATCGACATCGATACTAATCAAGAACTATGGAAAGTAAGATAAGAGACCTAAGGCAAGAAATATTTAAGTTTGAGCAATTATCAAATTTTAATAAAAATGATTTTTTTGTAAGTGAATGTAATTATTTTGCATTTAATTTAATCAAAAGTTGGCCTAATTGGGAAAAAAAAATATTAAATGTTTATGGTGAACGAAAATCAGGCAAGTCTCATTTATCGGAAATTTTTTTAAAAAACGAAAATAGTATCAAATTAAAATTTAAAGAGTTGAATGAAAAAATATTCGATAAAATTAAAGGATATCAAAATATTGTAATTGAAGATTTCAATGAAAGATGCGATGAGGAAACAACTTACTCTTTAATAGATACGGTTGAAAAAGAAAACAAATACTTATTAATAACATCAGTGAAAGCTATTAATGAGATGGAGACAAAACTTGAGGACTTAAATTCAAGGTTTAAAAATATTCTTAGTGCCAAAATTAATAAACCAGATGATGAACTTATTTACGCACTTATTGTGAAGAATTTTTCAGATAGTCAAATAATTTTAGATAAGAAACTCATAAATTTTATTTGTAAAAGAATAGCTAGATCCTATGAAAAAATTTCGGAATTTATATGTACAATTGACGAAATTAGTTTAAAAAAAAAAAAACCTATTAATTTAAAAATAATTAAAGAAATTTTAGGAGTATCAAATTGAATAAGTTTAGAACACATACTTGTGGCGAACTCACAAAAAAATTTACTAAAAAAGATGTAGTATTATCTGGCTGGATAAATAAAAAAAGAGATCATGGAAATCTTCTTTTCATTGATCTTAGAGATCATTATGGGATAACACAATGTGTAATTGATAAAGAAAACAAATTTTTTAAAGAATTGGAAAAGCTTCAACTTGAAACAGTTATTAAAATTAATGGAAAAGTTATAGAAAGAACAAAAGAAACAATTAATAAAGATCTTTTAACAGGGGAGATTGAAGTTGCTATTAAAAAATTCGAAATTATTGGAAAAACAAAAGAGTTACCTCTACCTGTTTTTAGTGATCAAGAATATTCTGAGGAGATAAGACTTAAGTATAGATTTCTAGATTTAAGAAGAAAACAAATTCATAATAATATTATATTAAGATCAAAAGTAATTTCTTTTATTAGAAAAGAAATGGAAAAGATGGATTTTTTAGAGTTTCAAACACCCATATTAACTTCATCAAGTCCTGAAGGAGCAAGAGACTTTCTTGTTCCAAGTAGATTAAATCCTGGAAAATTTTATGCTTTGCCTCAAGCACCGCAACAATTTAAACAACTAATAATGATTTCAGGATTTGATAAATATTTTCAAATTGCGCCTTGCTTCAGAGACGAGGATGCAAGAGCAGACAGAAGTCCTGGGGAATTTTATCAACTGGATATAGAAATGTCATTTGTTGAACAAGAAGATGTTTTTTTAGTAATTGAAAATCTGTTTCTAAAGTTATTTAAGGAATTTTCGAATAAAAAACTAGCAAGTAAAAAGTTTCCTAGAATAAAATATTCAGAAGCAATTGAGAAATATGGAACAGATAAACCTGATCTCAGAAATCCTCTGATTATTTCGAATATTACAGAAATTTTTAGCAGAGATGACGTTAATTTTGATATTTTTAAAAAAGAGGTTTCAAAAGGAAAAGTTGTAAAAGCAATCATTACAAAGAATACGAAAGATAAACCAAGAAGCTTTTTTGACAATATTGATAATTGGGCTAAGAAAGAAGGTTCAGGCGGTTTAGCATATTTCTCCTTTATTGAGGAAAATAGTAAAATTGTAGGTAAAGGTCCTGTTGGAAAATTTTTTTCTTCAGAAGCTTGTGAAAAAATTTTAGAATTAACTAATTCTGAAATTGGCGACAGTATTTTCATGTCATGTGGACAAAAAAAAGATGTTGAAAAAATTCTTTCTTTTGCAAGGAATAAAATTGCTGAGGATTTGAACTTAATATCCAATGATATATTTTCGTTTTGTTGGATAATTGATTATCCTATGTACGAGATAGATGAAAAGACAAAAAAATTAAAATTTAGTCACAATCCCTTTTCAATGCCCCAAGGGGATATTAAAGATATTGATTTTTCCAAACCATTAGAAATGAAGGCATATCAATATGATATTGTTTGCAATGGAATAGAATTATCTTCTGGCGCGATTAGAAATCATATTCCAGAATTAATGTATAAACTTTTTGAAATAGCCGGATACAAAAAAAAAGATGTAGATAGTAAATTTAGTGGAATGATAAATGCACTAAGTTATGGTGCACCTCCTCATGGTGGAATAGCTCCAGGAATTGATAGAATAGTAATGCTTCTTGCAAATGAAGCTAATATTAGAGAGGTAACAATGTTCCCAATGAACCAGAACGCTCAAGATCTAATGATGATGGCACCATCTGAAGTTAACGCGGAACAATTAAAAGAACTTCAGCTTTCAATTACAAAAAAAAAGTAATTATTTTTTACCCTTAAGATTTATTCTTATATCAGATAAGTCAATAAGTTTTCTTTTATAATCATTTCTTACAAAACCCTTGCTGGTGATATCTTTGACTATTTTAATTAATTCGTTATTTTCATCACTCATAGCAACTGTATTTTTTTCATCCATTTTGTCCGATCTACCAATTGAAGGTGTGTGAGCAAGATCCTCTCTATTTAAGTAGGAAATAGCAAGTTCTCTAAATATATAATCTAAAATAGATGAAGCAGAAAGAATTCTATCATTACCATAAACTTTTCCCGAAGGTTCAAATTTTGTATCTACATAAGCATTTACAAATTCATCTAATGGGACGCCATACTGCAAACCCAAAGATATAGCTATTGCAAAATTATTCATCAAAGCTTTAACTAGCTCGCCTTCTTTACTAGTATCTATAAAAATTTCCCCAATCTTCCCGTCCTCATATTCACCAGTATGTAAATAAACCTTATGATCTCCTATGGTAGCTTTTTGAATATAACCTTTTCTTCTGTCGGGCATACCAAATCTTTTATTTACTGATTCATTTAAATTTTTAACAAAAGTATTATTCATATTTTTGTTATCATCAATTTTGCTTACTTTCTGGACTTGTTTTTCTTTATCACTTAGATTATTTACTGTTTTGAGACTCTTTTCTAAATTTTTTGTTTTTCGATTATCAATTTTCATATCCAATATTTCAAATTTTCCATCCTCTTTTTTTTCAAGATTTTCTAATTCTTTTTCATCTATTTTATCAAGGTAGTGACTGACTTTAAAAGTGCAGGTATAAAAGGTTTCAACGAGATATTTTGCCATAATAATTTCCTTATTTGTTTTGAGTATTAAAGATTCTATTGTATATACAAAATTAATTTTTAGTCTAATTTATTTTTTACAATTTAAAATTGAAAAAAAATTAATTTTTTATGTTGACTCTATTTAAACAAATTTTTACTTGGTGGAATCATCAAACTCTAGGCACAAGACTTCACACTTTTTTTAAAGGAAAATTCATTGGTAAAGATGAATACGGTAACAAATATTATGAGAGTAAAAATGGCAGAAGATGGGTCATATATAATGGTGAAGTGGATTCAACAAAAATACCTAATGAATGGTTTTCTTGGATACATTTTACAAAAAACAAAATAGAAAAAGTCCAAGATCAAAAAAAATTTTCTTGGCAAAAGTCTCATAAACCTAATCTTACCGGAACAGATAAAGCCTATCACCCCAAAAAAAGTGAAAATGAAAATAAAAAATATAGATCCTGGAAAGAGTAAAATATCAATAATCTCAATTTTCTTTTTTCTTTTAACAATAATTCTTGTACAAGCTGATGATCTCGATTATTTTGGAAAAAAAATCGATATCAGAATTTTAGATAAACTTAGTTCAAAAAGTAAATTGTTAAAATTAAATATCGGTGAAAGTTTAATATATAAGAATTTAGAAATTAAAGTTTTGAAATGTAAAAATTCTAAATTTGATGATAATCCAGAAATAACTACTTATCTTCAAGTGAAAGACAGTAAAAATTCTAATAATGATGAAGTTTTTGTTTTTAATGGATGGACTTTTTCATCTAGTCCTTCGATCCAAGTTTTTGATCATCCAGTTTACGATTTGTGGATTTTAAAATGTTATTAAACAATTTTTTCGTTGTCCAGCCAAGTTACATTAAATTTTGACTGAATAAATTTTTCGTGATTTAAAAGTTTTTTGTGTAATTTTATTGTTGTTGTAATTCCCTCTATGACAAATTCATCTAAGGATCTTAAGGTTCGCTGTATTGCCTCTGTTCTGTTTCTTCCATGGCATATCAGCTTACATACCATACTATCATAATAGGGTGTTACTTTAAAACCTTGGTAAATTGAACTATCTACTCTTGTTCTAAACCCAGATGGTTGATGACACATTCCAATTAATCCGGGTGAAGGCTGAAAATTTCTACTCGGGTCTTCTGCGTTTATTCTACACTCAATAGCATGACCTCTCGGGTTGATGTCAGACTGTTCTAAGGCAGTATTTCCTGTATATGCAATCCATATTTGTTCTTTAATAATATCTATTCCAGTGACCATTTCAGTCACAGGATGCTCAACTTGAACCCGCGTATTCATTTCCAAAAAATAAAATTTACCATCTTCATAAATAAACTCTACCGTTCCAGCTCCTTCGTAACCAATTTTAGATACCATATTAACAGTCCTATCAAAGAGGTCTTTACGAATTTCATCAGTTAAAACAGGACTTGGTGTTTCCTCAATTAATTTTTGATGTCGTCTTTGAACAGAGCAATCTCTTTCATGCAAATGAACTGTATGATTTTTTCCTGAGAGCACTTGAACTTCAATGTGACGTGGATTTTGAAAAAATTTTTCAATATACACTTCGTCATTTGCAAAAAACTTTTTTGCTTCTGATTTAGCTGTCAAAAATAAGTTATCAAATTCTTTTTCAGACCTAACAATCTTCATTCCTTTACCGCCACCTCCACCAGCAGCTTTTATTAGGATTGGAAAACCAATTTCTTTGGCTAATTTTTTACCACTTTCTAAATCTGAAATACCACCTTCAGAACCCTCAATAACAGGTAAACCATATTTTTTTGCAATTTTCTTTGCTTCGATTTTATCGCCCATCATTTTAATAAGTTTTGAAGAAGGCCCAATAAATTTTATGTTGTTTTCTTCAAGCATACTAGCAAAATTAAAATTTTCTGATAAAAATCCATAACCTGGATGAACTGCTTCGGAATTAGTTATTTCTATTGCAGATAATATTGCTGGAATGTTTAAATAACTGTTTGCAGGTTGATGTGAACCAACACAAACACTTTCATCAGCTAATTTAACATGCATACTTTCTTTATCTACATCTGAATGTATAGCAACTGTTTGTATTCCCCACTCTTTACATGCTCTGATAATTCTAACAGCTATTTCACCTCTATTAGCTATTAAAATTTTTTTGAACATCTTTTCAATCGATTATCACTAGAGTCTGACCATATTCGACAGGTTGACCGTCTTCAACATTTACGCTCTTA
Organism: uncultured Pelagibacteraceae bacterium; assembly: GCA_902599605.1. GTDB lineage: Bacteria > Pseudomonadota > Alphaproteobacteria > Pelagibacterales > Pelagibacteraceae > Pelagibacter. The sequence goes on along the minus strand of CACKFV010000002.1, from coordinate 63,115 downwards.
ACAACACCATCTTTAGGGGAAGGGACATGGTTCATCGTTTTCATAGCTTCAACTATCATGACAGTATCGCCTTTTTTAATTTTTTTTCCAGTTTCTACAAATTTTTTTGCTCCTGGTTCAGGCGCTAAATAAGCTGTTCCTATAATTGGAGATTTTATCTCAGTTCCAATTATAGTCTCTATTTTTTTATTATTTTTTTCTATTGTAACTTCTGGCAATATGTTTTGACTTATTTTGGTCTTCCTAGAAACTTTTATCTTTATATCTTTTTCAGAGTATTCAAGTTCAGTAAGCTTAAATTCCTCTAAGTTATCAACTAGCTCTTTAATCAATTTTTTATTAATTTTCATTTTTTAAGAGTTTATGCATTGCTATTATGGCTAAAATATATCCTTCACTTCCAAGACCAAAAATCCCACCATTTACTACATCACTTATTAGTGATTTTTGTCTAAATTCCTCCCTTTTGTAAATATTTGAAATATGGACCTCTATTTTCTTTTTTTTATAAATTTCTAATGCATCTCTGATAGCTACAGATGTATGAGTAAATGCGGCAGCATTTATGATTATCCCCTCAAATTTTTCATTTGCTGATTGTATTATAGATACCATTTCACCTTCGACATTCGATTGAATAAATTCAACTTTAAGATTAAGTTCTTTACATTTTTCTTCGCATTTTTTTTTTAATTCTTCATAAGTTATAGAACCATATTGTGATTGTTCTCTTTGACCTAATAGATTAAGATTTGGACCATTTAGAAAAAGTATATTTAAACTCATAAGTTATACATAATGAAAAAAACCAAAAAAATCAAAATTATTTTGAACGGAAAGTCGAGATCTTTACAAAAGACAACATCAGTTTATGATTTAATGAGGTCTTTAAAATTATCAACAGATAAAGTCGCCATTGAATTGAATAAAGAAATAATAAATAAGAAAACAATAAAAAATTTATATTTAAAGAATAAAGATAAGATTGAAATAGTGCATTTTATTGGAGGGGGGTAGTGAAAGATTTTTTAAAAATTGCTAGTAAAAAATTTAAGTCTAGATTAATTGTTGGTACTGGAAAATATAAAAATTTTTCAGAATGCGCAAAAGCAATTAAATATTCAGGTGCCGAAATAGTTACTGTAGCAGTTAGAAGAGTAAATATAGTTGATAAAAATAAACCTTTATTGATGGATTATATTGATCCCAAAAAGATAACTTATCTTCCAAACACAGCTGGATGTTTTACATCAGAAGATGCACTAAGGACCTTGCGATTAGCAAGAGAAATAGGGGGCTGGAAATTAGTAAAACTTGAAGTTTTAGGTGATAAAAAAAATTTATTTCCAGATATGATTGAAACTTTGAGATCAACAGAAACTTTATCAAAAGAAGGATTTAAAGTTATGGTTTACTGTAGTGATGATCCACTGATGGCAAAACGTTTAGAAGATTCAGGTGCAGTTGCGATTATGCCATTAGCAGCACCTATAGGATCCGGATTAGGAATTCAAAATTACACAAATATAAAAATAATAAGAAATCAGACTAAACTACCTGTTATTATTGATGCTGGTATTGGTCAAGCCTCCGATGCTACTATTGCAATGGAATTAGGTTGTGATGGGGTTTTGATAAATACAGCTATTGCTAAAGCAAAGAAACCATTTGAAATGGCTGAAGCCATGAAGTTTGCAGTTATTGCTGGAAGAAAGTCATTTGTATCTGGAAGAATTTCAAAAACATTACATGGATCTCCTTCAACAACTAATAAAGGTATTATCTAGGCCTTTTACTTTTATTTTTTCTGTAAAATTTTTTCTTTTTATAGCCTTTCGATTTAAATTTTGGCTTGCTTTTTAAATTCTTTTCAATTTTATTTTCAACTGTAATTTTTTTAAGCTCTACTGTATTTTCAAGCTTCTCTAAAACTTTTTTGCTTTTGTTAAAAAATTCGATTTTATACTCAGGAACTAAAAGGGATAAATCCCCCACAAAAGTTAACTTAATTTTATTTTTTTTCTCAATATAGAGTATATCTTCTTTAAAATTGTCTTTGAGAAAATTTTTAATTTTTTCAGGCACTGTGATTTGAACTAATTTTGATTTATTCTTAATAGCATTAATCTCAACAGTTTTCATAACTTTTTGAGCAAATGACTCGTTTGTTAATGATATATTCCACTGAACACTACTTTCTCTTAATCTTTGACGTGACATTTCTAGCAACCCAAAGCTACTAATTCTTCCAATTTGAATTCTTGCTCTATCTTTTCTGCACCTTTCCTTTAATCTTCTTTCAACTTGTCTTCGATTACCAAAGCTCATCATGTCTATAAAGTCAATAATGATAAGTCCAGATAGGTCTCTTATTTTTATTTGTCTTGCAATTTCTTCTGCTGCCTCAAGATTTGTATCAAGAGCTGTGCTTTCGACATTTTTTTGTTTAATTGATCTTCCAGAGTTGACATCTATTGAAACTAGGGCTTCTGTGGGATTGATAACTAAATATCCTCCAGAAGACAATTTAACTTGTGTGTCGTAAATATCATTTAATTTGTTCTCAATGTTTTCCTTTATAAATAATGGGACTTTGTCTCTATATTTTTTAATTTTTTTTACATGACTGGGCATTAAAATTTTCATAAAATTTTTTGCTTTTTGATACCCTTCGTTACCATCTACAATTATATTTTGAGTTTCATCATCGTATATATCTCTTAAAGTTCTCTTAATAATATCACTTTCTTGGTGGATTAATTTCGGTGCGATAGAGTTCATTGCGTTTTCTTTAATTGTTTCCCATGACTTTATTAAACTTTGAAGATCATAATTGATATCATTCTTACTTTTGTTTGATCCAGCAGTTCTTACGATCAATCCCATTTCTTTTGGAATAGTTATTTCATTAAGAATTAACCTTATTTTTTTCCTTTCACCGGAGTTAAAAATTTTCCTTGAAATACCTCCACCTTTTGGAGTGTTTGGCATTAAAACTATATATTTGCCTGCGATAGATATAAAAGTTGAAAGTGCTGCACCTTTTAAACCCCTCTCATCTTTCAATACTTGAACTAATATAACTTGATTTGGTTTTATAACTTCTTGAATTTTATATCTTTTGGAAGGAGCTCTACTTAATTTTATATTTCCCTCATTTTGATTTTCTTCCTCTGGTTTTTTTTCAACAGCATCATTATCACTTTTTTCATTATCAATTTCATCTTCTTCACTTTGTTTGGCTAATTCTTCTCTTACTTTTTTTTCTTCCTCTTTTATTTTTTCTAAATCATTTGTAGGTATCTGGTAATAATCAGACTGAATGTCGTTAAAAGATAAAAATCCATGTCTTTCTCTTCCAAAATCAACAAACGCAGCTTGAAGAGATGGTTCTATCCTACTTACTTTTCCTAAATAAATATTGTTTTTTATGAGAGTATTTTTTATACCTTCATATTCGTAGTCTTCAATATTTCCGTTTTCTTTAAGAACAACACGTGTTTCATCTGGATGCGAAGCATCAATGTATAAATTTTTTTCCATAATATTAGGGTTAAGTTTTTCATTTTATTTTAAATTCAGATGCCTTATCTTTAACAAATTCATGAATTAAATGAAACTAAAATGAGTAAGTATTTTAAAAAAATATTGATAATTTTTTTGTCTTCAATTTTACTATTGTTGATTGCAACCATTTCAATATTATGGGGTTTTTCTAATGATTTACCTGATTATAAGTTTTTAAAAAATTATAAAGCACCAGTCTCTAGCAAAGTTTATTCAGGTGATGGTGATCTCATTCAAGATTTTTCATCAGAAAAAAGAATTTTTATTCCTTATAATTCAATTCCGCCTAAAGTTATAAATGCATTTCTTTCAGCGGAGGATAAAAATTTCTTTGATCATCCTGGTGTTGACGCAAAGGGCGTTCTTAGAGCGGTGATTAAAAATTTCTCAAATATTATAAACTCCAGAAGACTAGAGGGCGCCTCGACAATTACCCAACAATTAGCAAAAAATTTTTTATTAACTAATGAAGTTAGTTTAAACAGAAAACTTAAAGAAGCCATATTGGCATTTAGAATAGAAAGAAGTTTAAGCAAAGAAAGAATTCTTGAACTTTATCTAAATCAAATTTATTTAGGTCAAGGAACTTATGGTGTTGCATCTGCAAGCCTAGAGTATTTTGATAAGTCAGTGGATGAACTTCAATATGTAGAGGCAGCTTTATTAGCTGCTTTACCAAAAGCACCAAGCAGATATAATCCTTACAAAGATAAAAAGCTTGCAAAATTTAGAAGAGATTTAGTTTTAAAAAATTTGCTTGAGAATGATTATATAAATAAAAAAAAGTATGAAGAATTAAAAAGTTCTGAGATTAAATTAAAGAAAAGAGAGAAGGTTTTTTTAGAGGACTCTAGATATTATGTTGAGGAAATTCGAAAAAATACAATTAAACAATTAGGCTATGACAAGGTTTATAAAGAAGGATTAAATATCAAAACACCTCTTAATCTAGAACTTCAAAAATTAGCAACATCTTCATTACGTGAGGGGATAGAAAAATATGATAGAAGAACAGGATGGAGGGGACCACTTCAAAATATAAACCTTAGTATAAAAGATTGGCCCAGCAAGATAAAATTAAAAAAACTTGAAAAATCTCTTAATTGGAAGATTGCAAGAGTTACAAAAATTGGTATTTCAAACTTTGAAATAGTAACTTCAGATGAAGATATTGGTTATATTACTAACGAAAATATTAAATGGACAAGAAAAAAAAATACCTCTTTTAAAGAAGGGGATATTATTTATGTAAAAAAAAAAGACGGGTCTAATGAGTACATTTTAAAACAACTTCCTAATGCAAATGGAGCAATCGTGGTAATGGACCCTTACAATGGAAGAGTTTTAGCTCTGAGTGGCGGCTTTAGTTTTAATCAAAGTGAATTTAATAGAGCAACACAAGCGAAAAGACAACCAGGATCTGCGTTCAAACCTTTTGTTTATGCTGCTGCCTTAGAAAATGGCTATTCTCCCTCAACATTAGTTTTGGATGCACCTTTAGTTTTAGCTCAAGGTACAGATTTAAAAATGTGGAAACCTGAAAATTATGGTAAAAAATTCTATGGACCATCAACATTGAGGATGGGTCTTGAAAAATCAAGAAATCTTATGACCGTAAGAATTTCTCAGGACTTAGGTTTAAAAAAAATAACTAAAATTTCTAGAGAACTTGGAATATATGAAAATCCAGATGAATTGCTTTCAATTTCCTTAGGATCTGCCGAGACTACTTTACTGAAATTAACAAGTGCATATTGCTCATTTGTAAATGGTGGGAAATTAATAGAACCAAAACTTATAGATAGAATTCAAGATAGTGAAGGAAACACAATATATAAAACTGAGATGAGAAAATGTAAAAATTGTGAAGATGTATCTATACAGAGCAATGATGTGCCTGAAATTAAAGATGACTCCAAGCAAATCTTCTCACCTCAGACTGCCTATCAAATTACCTCAATTTTAGAGGGAGCAACTAAAACCGGTACAGCAAAAAAGTTAAGAGATTTAAAAATGGATCTTGCTGGAAAAACTGGAACAACAAACAAAAATACAGACACCTGGTTTATAGGTTTTACGTCAGATTTAGTAATAGGTGTTTATGTTGGATACGATGAACCAAAATCACTTGGAAAATTCGAAACTGGGGCTAAAACAGCAATGCCAATATTTAAAAGTTTTATTAAATCAGCTTTAAAAAAAGAAAATACGAGACCATTTAAAGTACCTGAAAACATTACCATGATGGTTGTTGATTCTAAAACTGGAAAAAAAGTAAGCTTTGCCTCTAAGAAAACTTTAATAGAGTCCTTTAAAACTGACAAAGATCTTGAAAAAACAAATATTTCAAAAAAAATTAATAATAGATTTAACAATAATAATATATTAAGATTCTACTAATGAGTGAAGAATTTTTTCAAAACGTAACTGAAGTCAATAAAGTTAATCAAAGAATTAAGGAGTATCTTTGAAAAGCACGACTTTGAAAAAAAATTAGATAAGTATAATAAACTAATTTTATCAGAAAATTTCTGGAAAAATAAATCTGAAGCTCAAAAAATCCTTAAAGAAAAAAAATTTCATGAAACTTTAATTAATTCTTACACGGAAACTACGAAATATCTAAAAGAGTTAGAAGAATTTTATAATTTAGCCTTGGAGGAAAATAATAAAAACTTGATTCAAGAAACCTTAGAAAATGTTAAAAATCTTAAAAATACTGTTAAGAAAAATGAAATTAAATGTTTTCTCTCAAAAGAAACTGATAGTAATGATTGTTTTTTAGAAATTCATGCTGGTGCTGGTGGGACAGAAAGTCAAGACTGGGCAGAGATGCTTAGAAGAATGTATATGAAATGGGCTCAGTCAAAAGAATTTAAAAACCATATAATTAGTGAACATAGAGGTGATGAAGCAGGTCTAAAATCATCAACTATAAAAATATCTGGTGATTATGTTTTTGGATGGCTCAAAACAGAGTCTGGAATTCATAGATTGGTAAGAATTTCTCCTTTTGACTCTGGTGCCAGACGGCACACAAGTTTTGCAAGTGTTTGGGTTTACCCTGTAGTTGATGAGAATATAGATGTTGAAATTTTAGAAAAAGACCTAAGAATTGATACATACAGATCCAGTGGAGCTGGTGGACAGCACGTAAATACTACTGACAGCGCTGTAAGAATTACGCATCTTCCAACCAAAATAGTTGTACAGTGTCAAAATGAGAGATCTCAGCATAAAAATAAAGAAACTTGTATGCAAATGTTAAAAGCACGATTATATAATTTTGAACTTGAAAAGAGAGAAAAAGAAAACGAAAATAAACAGGACTCTAAAAAAGACATAGGGTGGGGTCATCAAATAAGATCATATGTTTTGCACCCATATCGATTAGTTAAAGACAATAGGACTAGTCATGAATCAAGTGATCCACAAAAGATATTAGACGGAGATATAGATAGCTTTTTAGAAAACTCACTATTTAAATTAGATGCTTAAAAAACTTTCTCAAATATTACTTATTATAATTTTCTTAATAATTTCGTTTTGTATTTATCTAAGCATTTACGGAATAAATACCAATAAGCTTAATGGAATTATCAATGAGAAAATCTCACAGAGAGATAGTGATTTCGATATTAAATTAAATAAGATTAAAATTTTTCTAGATATAGGAAGTTTTAAATTAGAGGCTAAAACAAAAAATCCAATCATATTCTATAAAAAAAACAAAATAGAGTTACAAAGTATAAGCACAGCTTTACCTTTGTTATCTATTTTTACTCAAGATGTAAAAATAGAAAATCTAAAATTTATTACCAAAAAAAATAAGGTTAAAGATTTAATTGAGTTTGGCAGAGGCTTTCAAAATACTCCTCAATTATTCATTTTGAAAAAGATGGTGAAATCTGGAGATATTTCTATAGAAGCTAAGATAAATTTTTCTGAAGACGGCAGCATCTTAAAAGATTATGTAATAGATGGTGATCTTGAAAATGTTAATTTAAGGTTACTAAATAAAGATATTATTGAGAATATTAAATTTGGTTTCATCTTAAAAAATAATGATTATGTTATTTACAATGCCTCATCCTTTTATCAGGATATAAAATTTAAATCAGACGAAATTAGAATAAAAGAAAAAGACAGCACCTTTTTGTTTAACGGTAATATTTCTACATCAAAAAATGATCTTAATCTTAAAACGATATCAAAAATATTCCAACTTGATTTAGGGAGTATTGAAAATGATAAAATTATATTTTCTTCAAATAATAAGTTTTCTTTCGAATTAAGTAAAAAGTTTAAATTTTCAAATATAAAAGCAAATTCAAAATTTAATATAGAAAGCTTGGAATACCCGAACTCTAGCATTAAGGAATTTTTTCCAGGTTACAAAGATGGAGTAAAACTTGAAAACAATGTTGTAAATTTAGATTATCAAAATGGAAATTATAAAATATCAGGAGATAGTAAATTAAATATTAATGAAGATATAGATAGCCTTAGTTATTCAATTGAGAAGAAAAAAGATAAAATTTTTTTTAAAACAGACTTTGAGGTTAAAAGTAATGCATTAAACCTTGAACTTTTGAACTATACAAAAAAAAAAGATGTTAAAAGTAATCTTATTGTAGAAGGAATTGTAAATAAGAATAATTCAGTTTTTTTAAATAAAATAAACTTCGTTGAATCTAAAAATTTAATTCAAATTAAAAATATCAATTTAAATTCAAAAAAAAAATTAAAAAGGATTGATCAAATTGACATTGATCTCGTAAACAACAATGATCAAATTAGTCAATTGAATATTAAAAGAAAAAAAAGTAATTATTCAATTAATAGCAAAATATTTGATGGAACAAAAACCCTTGATAGAATATTATTTTCAAAGAGTGACGGAAATTTTTTTGATGTCTTTGAAAAATTAAACTCTAAAATTTCAATAAACTTTGACACAATTTATATTACAAATGAAGATTATTTAACTAATTTCAAAGCAGATATGATCGTTAATAATAATCAAATTAAAGATTTAATTCTATCCTCACAATTTACAACTAAAGAAGATTTAAAACTTTCAATAAAAACTAATTCAAACAATGAAAAGATAACAGACTTATTTGCTGGTAATGCAAAACCTTTGGTAAAAAAATATGATTTCATAAAAGGTTTTGAGGGTGGTTATTTAAAGTTTGACTCTATTGAAAAAAATAAAGTCTCAAATTCAAATTTGAAAATTTTTGATTTTAAATTAAAAGAAGTACCAGCATTAACAAAATTACTTACTCTTGCTTCTTTGCAAGGTATCGCAGATCTACTGACCGGGGAAGGTATAAGATTTAATGAATTCGAAATGATTTTTAATAATAAAGATGGTCTTATGACGATTGATGAAATCTATTCTTTAGGGCCTTCGATTTCTATAATGATGGATGGATATATTCAAAAAGATGATTTGGTAAGTCTAAGGGGTACTCTTGTACCTGCAACAACTGTAAATAAGGTCATAGGCTCAATTCCAGTAATTGGGGATTTGCTTGTTGGCAAAAAAGCAGGTGAGGGTGTTTTTGGAGTTAGTTTTAAGATCAAAGGCTATCCAAATGATTTAAAAACAACAGTTAATCCTATAAAAACTTTAACTCCAAGATTTATAACGAGAACATTAGAGAAAATAAAAAAACCTAGCCAATAATTTTTATTAAAACGTGTTTTTTCTTGCCATGAGAAAGTTTTAAAACTTCATTTTCAAAGTGAGATACATTAATTATTAAGCTTTCATCTGTGACTGTAGAGTTATTTATTTTTAAACCAGAATTTTTTATTGTTCTTCTTATTTCACTTTTTGAACTAAACAATTTAGTTTTAATAGAAAGTTCAATTATATTTAGTCCGTTATTAACTTGATCTTTTTTGATTTGTATAACTGGTAGTTCATCCCCTGAACCACCTGCAAATGTTTTTTTTGCAGTATCTGAAGCTTTTATTGCAGCTGCTTTACCATGTAAAAGAGTGGTTGCCTCATTTGCCAGAAGAGTTTTTAAATCATTTATATTTTTATCTTTTATATTTTCAATTTCAGAAACATCCTTATCAGTAAACATCTTCAAAAATTTTATAACATCTCTATCATCTGTGTTCCTCCAAAATTGCCAATAGTCATAAGATGACAAAAGTTTTTTATCTAACCAAACAGCTCCTTTTTCTGTTTTTCCCATTTTAGCACCAGATGCTAAAGTTATTAATGGTGTTGTTAAACCGTAAACTTGCTTACTTGAATATCTTTTTACTAATTCAACACCATTCACTATATTACCCCATTGATCAGAGCCACCGATTTGCATTAAACAATTTTTTGTTTTGTTAAGTTCTAAGAAATCATATGCTTGTAGTATCATATAGTTAAATTCCATATAGCTTAAGGACTGCTCTCTCTCCAATCTAAGTTTCACACTATCAAAACTTAGCATTTTATTAATTGTGAAATGTTTTCCAATATCTCTTAAAAATTTAATATAATTTAGTTTACCTAGCCACTTATAGTTGTTTACGTAAATAGGACGTGTTTTAGAATTGTTATTATCTAAAAATATTGAAAAAACTTTCTTAATATTTTTAATGTTTTTTTCGATTTCTTTTTCTGTAAGAATTTTTCTTGTTTCTTCTTTTCCTGAGGGATCACCTATTCTTGTAGTACCTCCTCCCAGCAATATAATTGGTTGATGCCCATGTTTTTGCAACAACCTTAAGCACATAATTTGGAGCAAGCTTCCAACGTGTAAACTTTGAGCAGTACAGTCAAAACCAATATAAGCTCTTATTTTTTTCTTATCCATTAACCCATTAAGGGACTCTAAATTAGTACATTGATTAAAATATTCTCTTTCATTAAACTCTTTAAGGAATGAATTTTTCATTTTTTTATAAAATAAGTCAGTTTCAATATACCTATATTAACTTAATTAAAAAATAAATATTATGTCTAAAAATTACTATAGCCTTGGATTAATGAGTGGTACATCTGGAGATGGAGTAGATGCATCTTTGATAAATTCTGACGGGAGTTCAAATTATAAAGTAGAAATTAACAAGTATTTTGAATATGAAAATAACTTTAGTCAAAAAATACACTCACTCAAAGATAAAATTAATACTGTCACCGATCTTGAAACATATTCGAGTGAGCTAAAAGCTTTGGAGAGAGAATTGACTATTTTTCACTCAAAAGTAGTAATGGACATATTTAAAAATACAAAGATAAAAATTGATTTTATAGGTTTTCATGGCCAAACAATATTTCACGATCCATCTAAGAAAATCTCTAGACAGATAGGAGATGGTAAACTTTTATCACATCTAACAAGGACTACTGTTGTTTATGATTTTAGACAAAAAGATATTCAAAATGGTGGTGAAGGAGCACCACTAGCCCCTATTTTTCATAATGTATTAGTAAAACAAAATAAAATTGAATTACCTGTATGTATATTGAACATTGGCGGAATTTCTAATGTTACAATAATTGAGGATTATGACCAAAATAATCTCAAAAGCAGAGATTTAGGACCAGGAAATTGTTTAATTGATGCATGGGTTAGAAAAAACAATAAAGGAAATTTTGATGAAAATGGCGCTCATGCAGCAATGGGTAAAACAAATGATTTGATGTTAAATCAAGCTCTAGATAATTTTGATAATAGACCTGATAAGAATAGACTTTCCTTTGATACTAAAGATTTTGACATAAACTTTTTAAGAGGTGTAAGTTTTGAAGATGGTGCTGCAACTTTAACAGAATTATCTGGGACAATAATCGGAGGTGGTTTAATTTCTATGTTAAGTGAAAAAATAAAAAAGTCATGTAAGGTTTTGGTTTCAGGAGGAGGAAGAAAGAATAAATCTTTAATTCAAAATATAAAGTCTAGAATATCAAAAAACCAGTTAATTGTACCAATAGATGATTTTGGAATTGATGGAGACTATGTAGAGTCTCAAGCCTTTGCATTTTTAGCGATTAGAAGTTTTTTAGATTTGCCAATTTCCTTTCCTGATACTACAGGATGTAAAAGTCCTACTACAGGTGGCGAAGTTGTAAAAAATTTTTAATATAAGGCAGACTCTTTTTTAATATATTTATCCAAAACCTTTTTTAAATTTTCCTCAGATTTTGTAAAAAAGTGATTTGCATCAGGCACAGACTCAAATTCAACTTTAATTCCTTTTTGAGACGCCAGTCTTTTATCAAGTTCATTAATATATTCTTTAGGCACCAGCTCATCTTTTTTTCCATAAACCATTAGCCCCGAGGTAGGACACGGAGATAAAAAAGAAAAATCATAAACATTAGGTTGTGGAGATATAGATATAAATCTGTTGATTTCAGGACGTCTCATAAGCAACTGCATGGAGATCAAAGATCCAAAAGAAAAACCAGCAACCCAACATTGAGAATTGTCAAAATTTTCTCTTTCTAACCAATCAAGTGCAGCTGCAGCATCAGCTAGTTCACCTTGACCATTATCAAACTCCCCATCACTTTTGCCCACTCCTCTAAAATTTACTCTACAAACTGAAAAACCGTTATCCATAAAAGCATGAAAAGTATCTACAACAACTTTATTATTCATCGTGCCACCGTATTGCGGATGAGGTTGAAGAACTAAAGCTATTGGAGATGTAATTTTCTGACTTTTAAAATATTTTGCTTCTAATCTTCCTGCAGGTCCAGGTATGAAGATTTCTAAAATTTTATTTTCCATGTTTGTTAATGATTATTATTCTCACTAAAAAACTTTATTTATCATATTGCAGTGTCAATTTGCGAGTCTTTTTCTTTAGTGTAATCTTGACTATTTTAGTCGGGTATATATATAAGTCCCATATATTGCGGATTATGAAGCTAAATACTAAATCACGATATGCTGTAATGGCACTTGCTGACATGGCAAGGTTTGATGGGAAAAACCCAGTTAGTTTAAGAGATATATCTCTTAGACAAAGTATATCTTTACTTTATTTAGAACAAATTTTTTTAAGATTAAAAAAAAATAATATTGTTAAAAGTGTGAGAGGCACAAATGGTGGTTATATTATATCTAAAAATATTAATGACCTGAAAATTTCAGATATTTTTTATGCTTTGGATGAAAAAGTCAAAACAGTTGGATGTAAGAAAGAATCAAAAAAAGGTTGTAATGGAAAATCTTCAAAATGCCTAACTCACAACTTGTGGGATGAACTTGACTTACATATTAACTCATTTTTTGAGAATAAAAAATTGGGTGATTTAGTAAAGAGAAAAGAAAGCAGAAATTAATGAGAGAAAAAGAACTCGAAAAATTAAAAGATTATAAATACGGATTTTCAACTGATATTGAAAACTTTAAAGCTCCTAAAGGTTTAAATGAAGATGTAATTAAATTTATATCTAATATTAAAAAAGAACCTAAGTGGCTGTTAGATTGGAGATTAAAAGCTTACAACAGAGTTAAAGTTTTAAAAGAGCCAAACTGGCAGAAACCAAAATATCCTAAAATTGATTATCAGGACTTATATTATTATTCTGCGCCCAAAAGTTTTAAAGAAAAACCAAAAAGTTTAGATGAGTTGGATCCAAAACTTATTGAGACTTATAATAAGCTTGGTATTCCGTTAAATGAACAGAAAAGATTAAACGGTATAGCTGTTGATGCAGTGTTTGACTCCGTTTCTGTAGCTACGACTTTTAAGGATACATTAACTGAGAAAGGAATTATTTTTTGTTCTATCTCTGAAGCAATTCAGAAACATCCTGATTTAGTAAAAAAATATTTAGGTTCAGTAATACCCATTACAGATCATTACTTTGCAACATTAAACTCAGCAGTTTTCACTGATGGGTCATTTGTTTATATCCCACCAGGTGTGAGATGCCCGATGGAGCTTTCAACATATTTTAGAATTAATGCTTCTGACACAGGTCAGTTCGAGAGAACGCTTATAATTGCGGATAAAGGAAGTTACGTAAGTTATTTAGAAGGATGTACTGCGCCGATGAGAGATGAAAATCAGTTACACGCAGCAAATGTTGAATTGATTGCGTTAGATGATGCAGAAATAAAATATTCAACTGTTCAAAACTGGTATCCAGGAGATAAAGATGGAAAAGGTGGAATTTATAATTTTGTAACCAAAAGAGGGTTATGCAAAGGTAAAAATTCTAAAATTTCTTGGACACAAGTTGAAACTGGATCAGCTATCACTTGGAAGTATCCAAGCTGTATATTGCAAGGCGATAACTCAGTTGGAGAATTTTATTCAATAGCAATTACAAACAATCATCAAAAAGCTGACACAGGAACTAAGATGATTCATTTAGGAAAAAATACAAAAAGTAAGATTATATCAAAAGGTATTAGTGCAGGTTTTTCTGACATGACTTACAGAGGGCTAGTTGATATTTCGCCAAAATCAGAGAACTCTAGCAATTATACTCAGTGTGATTCATTGCTTATGGGAAATAAATGTGGTGCACATACAATTCCTTATATAAAAAATAAAAACTCTAATTCTAATATTGCCCATGAAGCGACGACATCAAAAATAAGTGATGAACAATTACATTATTGCCAACAAAGAGGACTTAATTCTGAAGAAGCAGTAAGTTTGATTGTAAATGGTTTTTGTAAAGAAGTTCTTCAACAATTGCCAATGGAATTTGCAGTAGAAGCTCAAAAACTTGTTGGTATTAGTTTAGAGGGGAGTGTTGGTTAATGTTAAAGATCAATAACCTTAATGCAAAAATTGAGGATAAATCAATTTTAAATGGCTTCTCTCTTGAGATCAAACCCGGAGAAGTTCATGCAATCATGGGCCCAAATGGATCAGGAAAAAGCACGCTGTCTAATATTTTATCTGGAAAAAAAGGGTATGATGTAACTGGGGATATTTTATTTGAAAATAAAAATCTTTTTGATCTTGAAACAGAGGAAAGAGCACACAAAGGAATATTTTTAGCTTTTCAATATCCTCTAGAAATTCCTGGAGTAAATACAAACATCTTTTTAAAAACTTCTTTAAACGCTATTAAAAAGGCCCGTGGCGAAAAAGAATTAGACGCATTAGAGTTTCTCAAATTAGTGAAAGAAAAAGCCAAAAATCTTAAGTTTGATGAAGATAAACTTAGCAGACAACTTAATGTTGGTTTTTCTGGTGGAGAAAAGAAGAAGAATGAAATTTTACAAATGTCTATCTTAGAACCAAAATTATCAATTTTAGATGAAACAGATTCAGGACTCGATATTGATGCATTAAAAATTGTTGCAGATGGTGTCAACTCATTAAGAAAAAAAGATAATTCTTTTTTAATTATAACCCACTATCAAAGATTACTTAATTATATAAAACCAGATTTTGTTCATGTTTTAATGAATGGTAAAGTGGTCAAATCAGGAGGACCAGAGTTGGCGTTAGAGCTAGAAAAGAAAGGTTATGAAAACATAAACTAATGGAAAATTTTAAAACAGACTTTGAAAAAACATTAAAAGAAAGCAATTTATCTGAAAAAGAAATTGCTTTCAAAAATCTTAATGCAATGGAATTCTCAAAACAAGGTTTTCCAAATAGGAAGATTGAGGATTGGAAATTTTCAGATATCAATCAAATTATTAAAAAAGAAATTGGAGAATTAAGTTTTTACAATGCTCAATCAAATGAGACTGATGTAGATGAAGATGTCTTGGTTAGTGAAATCAAACATAACAAATTGATTTTTATAAATGGCCAACTAGTACAGACTGATTTTAGATCTGAGGAAAAAAGTAAAATTGAGTTTTTAGACAATCAAAATGATATAGAGCAACGATCAGTAGAAAATTCTTTGATAAATTTAAATAATGCTCTAGCAAACAAAAGTTATAAATTATTAATTAAGAAAAATTACCAAATTAAACACCCTCTTATAATTTACCACATATCCAACAATAAAGTTACATCACAAAACATAAATTTGAAAATTAACTTTGAGTTAGAAGAAAATAGTTCTTTAAAAATGATTGACCTCGTGAAAGATAAAGCAAATAAAAATTTTATAAATATCTTTTATAATTTTTCTTTAGAAAAAAATTCAGTTTTAAAAAACTATAAAATTGATCAGTTTGAAAATAATAATATTAGATATATGTTTAATAACATTAAACAATCTTCTAATAGTGTTTCAGAGACGTTCTACTTATCTAAAGGGTCAACTTTCTCAAAAAATGAAATCACGTGTGATTTAAAAGGAGAATATTCTTCAGCTTTCGTAAATGGTATTTTTTCATTAGATAAAGATAAACACCATGAGATTAAAGCAAAAATCAATCATTTGGTTGAAAATACAAAAAGCTATCAGTTAGTGAAAAGTGTTTTAGAAAATAAATCTGTATCAGTGTATCAAGGAAAAATATATGTAGATTCAAAGGCACAAAAAACAGATGGCTATCAATTAAGTAAAGCAATACTAGTTGATGAGACAACTGAATTCAACGCAAAGCCTGAGTTAGAGATTTATGCAGATGATGTAAAATGTTCACATGGATCTGCTTCAGGAAGTTTAGACGAAAATTCAATATTTTATTTGATGTCTAGAGGCCTTAGTTACAAAGAGGCAAGAGAATTATTAATAAATGGTTTTCTTGTGGAAGTAATTAATCAAATAACTGATGAACCAATTAAAAAACTTATTAAAAATTTATATGGATTAAAAAATGAATATTAAAGATATCAAAAAAGAATTTCCAATATTCGATAATAAAGTTCATAATAATGATCTAGTTTATTTAGATAGTGCTAATTCATCTCAAAAACCTAAAGTTGTTGTAGATAGAATTTATGATTTTTATACTAAAGAATTTTCAAATGTGGGTCGTAGCGTTCATTACTTAGCTGTTGCAGCAACGAATTTATATGAGAATACAAGGGTTTTAGTTCAAAAATATATAAATGCAAAAGATCCAAACGAGATAGTTTTCACAAAAGGTGCAACTGAGGCAATAAATTTAGTAGCAAATACTTTCGGTCAAAAATATTTAAAAGAAGGTGATGAAATTTTAATTACAGAATTAGAACACCATTCAAACTATGTTCCTTGGCATTATCTAAGAAAATCAAAAGGTGTTAAGATTAATTTTGCAGATGTAGATGAGAACGGTGATATTAGTATTGAAAGTATTGAAAAAAAAATTACCCCTAAGACAAAAATTTTGGCTATCACTCATCTATCTAATGTTACAGGCGCAATTCTTCCTATCAAAGAAATTATTCAATTAGCTCACTCAAAAAATATCCCCGTTCTTGTTGATGGTTGTCAGGGAGCACCACATTTAAAATTAGATATGCAAGATCTTGATTGTGATTTTTACGCAATATCCTGCCATAAAATGTATGGACCTACTGGTCTTGGTGTTTTGTATGCTAAAAAAAAATGGCTAGAAGAGTTACCACCTTACCAAGGCGGTGGAGGAATGATTGGTGAAGTAAAAAAAGAAGGAATTACTTTTGGAGATCTTCCTAATAAATATGAAGCAGGTACAATGGCAACTGCACAAGTGATTGCTTTCGGTGAGTCAATTAATTTCATAAACAAACTTGGTATAGAAAAAATTGAAGAACATGAGAGAGAATTGACAAAATACGGCGAAGAAATTTTAAGAAAAAATAATTCAGTTAAACTTATTGGTAGTCCAAAAAACAAAGGGTCAGTTTTATCATTTACATTAGATGGAGTTCATCCACACGATATAGCAACTATACTTGATGAAGATGGTGTTGCAATAAGAGCTGGACACCATTGTTGTCAAATCCTTCATGAAAAATTAGGATTAGCAGCTACAGCTAGAGCATCTTTAGGTGTTTACAATACCAAAGATGATCTCGATCAATTAAACAGCTCAATTAACAAATGTATAAAAATATTTAATTCATAATGGACTTAAAAGATTTATATCAAGAGATAATTCTAGATCATGGAAAAAATCCTAGGAACTTGGGAAAGTTTGAAAATTTTAATAAAGACGCTAAAGGACATAATCCTTTGTGTGGAGATAAAGTTCATGTTTACCTTAAAGTTGATGAAAATAAAAAAATTTCTGATATTAAATTTGAAGGTCATGGATGTGCAATATCGATGGCTTCAGCTTCAATAATGACAGAATTAATGAAAGGTAAAGATCAAAAAGAAGTAAATGAATTAATAGAAGACTTTTTAAAAATGATCAAAGATAATCCCGATCTCGAGTCAAATTTGATAAGCGAAGATGATAAGACTAAACTTATGTCTCTTTCAGGTGTAAAAAAATATCCAATGAGAGTTAAGTGTGCTACATTACCATGGCATACTTTAATTTCAGCAATGACAAATAAACCTGGAGAAGTAAATACTGAGAAGGAAGATTAGATGGAATTAAAAGATAAAGTTATAGCAGAAATAAAGAAAATCTATGATCCTGAAATACCGGTAAATATTTATGATTTGGGTTTAATATACGATGTTAAAGTTGATAAAGAAAATATTGTGGAAATTAAAATGACACTTACTACTCCAAATTGTCCAGTTGCTGAAAGTTTACCAAAAGAAGTAGAAGACAGCGTTAAAGGTATTAAGGAAGTTAAGGATGCAAAATTAGAATTAGTTTGGGAACCGCCATGGGATAAATCAATGATGTCAGAGGCAGCAAAATTGGAATTAAATTTATGAGTCAGATCATTAAACTTAGTGATAAAGCAGCAGACAGAATAAAGTCAATTTTATCGAACGATAAAACTTCTTTAGGAGTAAGAATTGGAGTAAAGAGTGGGGGATGTGCTGGGATGTCATATGTAATGGAGTATGCAAAATCTCAAAACCCAAATGATGAATTGATTGAGGAAAAAGGTGTAAAGGTATTTATAGATCCTGGTGCTGTTATGTATTTGTTAGGTACAACAATGGACTTTAAAGAGGAGGAGTTTTCTTCTTCTTTTGTGTTCAATAATCCTAATGAAACTGAGCGTTGTGGATGTGGAGAGTCCTTTAAAGTATAAGTCCCATTTTGAGCATATCTGCATTGCATAAAATGCATATCTTTGATATTTTCCTATTAATGAATCTTTTTGAATTTAAAAACTTGCTTAATTCAGAGGACAAAAAAGAAAAGAGAAAGTCTTTTTTTAGAAATCTGATTAAATCTGTTGAAGCAGGTGCAAATGGGACACAAGATTATGTCGTAAAGAAAGGTCCCAACAAAGACAAAATTGCATCTACTGATCAGTAATTAGCAACTGTAATACATATCGAACTCTATAGGGTGTGGTGTGTGTTCGAAATTGTGTATCTCTTCAAATTTTAATGCAATGTAAGCATCAATTTGATCATCAGTAAATACGTTTCCTTGTTTTAAGAAATCTCTATCCTTATCTAAACTCTCCATTGCTTCTCTTAAAGATCCACAAACTGTTGGTATTTTTTTAACTTCAGACTCTGATAATGCGTAAAGATCTTTATCGAAAGATTTACCTGGATCAATTTTATTTTTAATTCCATCAAGTCCAGCCATTAACATTGCTGCAAAAGTTAAATAAGGATTACCAGCAGCATCACCAAATCTTACTTCACATCTAGCTGCTTTTTTGCTTAACGTAATTGGTATTCTGCACGAAGCAGATCTATTTCTTGCTGAGTAAGCTAATAAAACAGGAGCTTCAAAACCCGGAATTAATCTTTTGTAACTGTTAGTAGTTGCATTAGAAAATGCATTAATAGCTTTTGCGTGTTTTAATATTCCACCAATATAATTTAAAGCTAAGTCTGAAAGACCAGCGTATTTATCACCAGAGAATAATGCTTTATCACCTTTCCAAATAGATTGGTGTACGTGCATACCAGAACCGTTATCACCTTTAACTGGTTTAGGCATAAATGTTGCTGTTTTTCCAAAAGAGTGAGAAACCATGTGAACTGCATATTTATAAAGTTGTAAGTTATCTGCTTGGTCTACCAATGTACCAAAGTACATTCCTAATTCATGTTGGCTAGGTGCTACCTCGTGGTGATGTTTTTCAACTTTAATACCCATATCTCTCATAGCTTTTAAATATTCGCCTCTCATGTCTTGAGCACTATCAACGGGGGGAACTGGGAAATATCCACCTTTAATTCCTGGTCTATGCCCCATATTTCCATTTGGATAATCTTTGCCCGTATTATAGGGACCTTCTGTACTATCAATTTTAAATCCCGTTTCATTCATATCATTTTTGTATTTAACATCGTCAAACACAAAGAATTCTGCTTCAGGTCCGAAGAACGCTTTATCTCCAATACCTGATTGTTTTAAATACGCTTCAGCCTTTTTAGCTGTTCCTCTTGGATCTCGTTCATAGGGATCTTTTTTAATAGCATCTAAAATATCACAAAATATATTAAGTGTATTATGTGAGGTAAAAGGATCTACGACAGTTCTGCTTAAGTCTGG
Organism: uncultured Pelagibacteraceae bacterium; assembly: GCA_902599605.1. Classification (GTDB taxonomy): domain Bacteria; phylum Pseudomonadota; class Alphaproteobacteria; order Pelagibacterales; family Pelagibacteraceae; genus Pelagibacter. The sequence continues at coordinate 43,079 of CACKFV010000002.1, read as the reverse complement.
TTTTAATATCATATCTGACTCATTAATTGCTTTCCAACCGGCAATTGAAGAACCATCAAAAAATATACCTTCATTCAACATATCGTCATCGACGATTTTTGCATCCATAGTTACATGTTGAAGTTTACCTCTAGGGTCTGTAAATCTTAAATCAACGTATTCAATTTCTTTATCTTTAATAGTTTTTAATACATTGTTTGAACTCATAATGCTCCTTTAATTTTCTGGATTACTACCAAAAAAAAATATATTTTGATCTCGTTTATAATTAATATCTCCTATGCAATTTAAGCATAGGATTAAACATGAAATATAAGATTTTTGCAATCAATTAAAGGTTGAATATGAATGAAATCATAAATAATAAGGAACCTGTTCAAAGAGTGATTAAAGCGCTAAATAAATTTGATAAAAATTTGCAAATTCAGGTTCTTAAAGAGACTGCTAGAACGGCTAAAGATGCAGCAAACGCCTTAAATTGTGAGGAGGGTGCTATTGTTAAAAGTTTAGTTTTTAAAGCAGAGACAGAATTTTTAATTTGCTTGGTATCTGGCGATAAAAGATGTTCCTTAAATAAACTCAAAAAGGTTATTTCAAAAAAAGATGTTTCAATGGCAAGTGCGAATGACGTTAAAACACAAACTGGCTTTACAATTGGTGGTGTTTCACCTGCAGGTCATATAAATGACTTAAATATTATTATAGATAAGACGCTTGAGAGATTTCAAGTTGTATATGCTGCAGCAGGACATCCAAACAGTATATTCGAGATAAATTTTTTAAGATTAAAAGATCTAACAAAAGGAAGAGTTGAGGATATTGTTGAATGAGACAGCCCAACATAACAGATTATTCATTATTAGTTTTTCTAGGGATAATCTGGGCTTCTGCTTTTTTTAATATTAAATTAGCAACAGACTCGTTTGGTCCTATAACTATTGCATTTATAAGAGTATTGTTAGGATCTTTGCCTTTAATAATCTTATGTTTATATAAGAGTATTAAAATTGAGGTTTTCTCAAAAGACTGGCCATGGTTTGCGGCAATAGGTTTTGTAAACTTAGTTTTTCCATTTTTCTTAATTGCATATGGGGTTAAAAACGTTCAAAGTAATCTAGCAGCGATATTAATGTCTACTTCCCCCTTAACATCAACCTTACTTGCGCACTTTTTTATCAAAAATGAAAAAATAAATTTGCTTAAAGTTATCGGAGTTTCTATTGGCTTTGCTGGAATAGTTTATTTATTTTCTGATAACTTTTTAATTAATGAAAATAATTTGTTTTCAGCTTTATGTATTTTAGTTGGTTCTTTAGGATATGTTATCGGAGGGATCTTAACACTCAAGATTAGTAATAAAAAAAATGAAAATGTTACTGCATCAATATTGATATGGGCAACAATAATTTTGTTACCAATTTGTTTTTATTTCGAGAAACCCTGGAATTACAATCCATCATTGACATCAGTAATTTCAATTACTTATTTAGGAATTATAGCTACAGGCTTAGCTTGGGTTTTAAGATTTAAAGTTCTAAAAGATAACGGTTTAGTTTTTCAGTCGCAAGTGGCTTATTTAATACCTATTTTTGGAGTTATATTAGGTTATGTATTTTTAAATGAAATTATTACATTCAAAGTAATAATTGCTTTATTAGCAATAGTAATCGGAATTTATTTTGTAAAAAGGTCTACTCACTCAAAGAAAATTTTAAATCAATTCAAAATTTGAATTTCAATTATAGATAGAAGAATTTACGTAAAACATACCAAATGTTGTTATAGATTGATAAATCAATAATATTTTCAACTTTAGGTTTTTCTGTGGTTTCACGTGAAAATACTATAGTTTCACAAAACAAATGAATAAATTTTTACCTCTAATCTTTGTTTTACTATGGTCCTCCGCATTTGTCACAACAAAACCAATAGTGGATAATAGTGATCCTTTTGCAGCTTTAGCTTTTCGATTTTTTATAGTTGCTCTAGGTTTTTTTATTTATTGTGTTTACAAAAACTTATCGTTGAAATTAAATAGCAGAGACTTTATCCAGTCTTTTTCAAGTGGCGTTCTGTTTCATGGAATTTATTTAGGAGGTGTATTTTTTTCCATCTCAAAAGGTATTCCAACAGGTATAACTGCACTTATTGTTACAATGCAGCCAATCTTAACAAATGCTTTGGCTGGACCTTTTCTTAGGGAACATGTGGGTTGGAAACAATGGTTAGGAGTTGCTTTGGGATTTATGGGCTCAGCTCTAGTTCTGGGAGTAGATATTGGAAACACTCTTCCAACAATTGGAATAATAGCTTCATTTATTGCTTTATTATCGATCACATCTGCAACACTTTTTCAAAAAAAATTCAGTGGTAATATACCTTTACCAGTGAGCAACACCTACCAAGCTGCTGGAGGTTGTTTCTTTCACTTAGTAGTCATTTTGTTTTTTGTCGATCCCTTCATTGAATTTAATCCAAGTTTTTTAATAGCAATGGGTCATCAAATCTTTCTTGTATCTTTTGGGGCTTTTACGATATTAATGTTTTTAATCAAAAATAATTCAGCAAGCAAAACAGTTACAGTATTTTTTTTAATACCAGCAACGTCGGCAATTATTGCTTGGATATTTCTTAATGAACAATTATCTTTAATTGATATATTTGGCTTCATTGTTGCTTCACTTGGCGTATTTATCGCAACAAGAAAACCTTAAACCATTCTATTTACTGAAAAAAAACATTTCAACTTAAAATTGAATTATATTTTGCGCATTTACATCATGTTTAAAAAGGTCTTTAATTAGGTTTATATAAATGGCTAAGACTAAGAAAATAAAAGCTGTTAAGAAAAGAGGAAAGAAAACAAAAAAGTCGATTAAAAAAAGAAGAAAACTTAAAAGCGGAACGACAAAGAAACTTTCTAAATCTAAAAAAAAGCTAAAAAAGATAAAGTCAAAGTCAAAAACAATACGTAAAACAAATGGAGGAAAAATGAGTGCAGAGATGAAAGTGTCTTCTGTTCTAGATACCTCTCATTTGAAGGTTAAATTTCCGTTCAAAGCAAAATACGGAAACTACATAAATGGAAAATTTGTAGAACCTAAATCTGGAAAGTATTTTGATAATACTTCTCCGATCTCAAATGAAGTTATCTGTTCAGTTGCGCGATCTAACGAAAAAGACGTGGATGCAGCATTAGATGCAGCTCACGCAGCTTTTCCAACTTGGGGAAAGACATCAATCACTGAAAGATCTAACATTTTGATAAAGATTGCAGATGTATTAGAAAAAAATCTAAATACATTAGCAGTGGCAGAATGTTTAGATAACGGTAAGCCAATCAGAGAATGTATGGCTGCTGACTTACCTCTTGTAATAGATCACTGGAGATATTTTGCAGGAGTAATAAGAGCAGAAGAAGGTTCAGTTGCTGAAATAAGCAATAATGAATATTCTTATCATATACCTGAGCCACTAGGTGTAGTTGGACAAATTATACCTTGGAACTTCCCATTACTAATGGCAACTTGGAAACTTGCTCCAGCATTAGCTGCTGGTAACTGTGTAGTATTAAAACCTGCAGAGCAAACTCCAGCGTCTATCATGGTAATGATGGAAATGATTGGCGATCTTTTACCAAAAGGTGTTGTTAACATTGTAAGTGGTTTCGGATTAGAAGCTGGTAAACCTTTAGCATCTTCTAAGAGAATTAAGAAAATTGCTTTCACTGGTGAAACAACAACTGGTAGATTGATTATGCAATATGCATCACAAAACTTAATACCAATAACTTTGGAATTAGGTGGTAAATCTCCTAACATTTTCTTTGAAGACGTCATGGATAAAAACGATGACTTCTTCGATAAGTGTTTAGAAGGTTTTGCAATGTTTACATTAAACCAAGGTGAAGTTTGTACTTGTCCAAGTAGAGTACTAGTTCAAGAGTCTATCTATGACAAATTCATGGAAAAAGCTATTGCTAGAACTAAAGCTGTAAAACAAGACAACCCTTTAAAAATGGAAACAATGATTGGTGCGCAAGCTTCATTAGAACAAATGGAAAAAATCAAATCTTATCTAGATTTAGGTAAGAAAGAAGGTGCCAAAGTTCTATGTGGAGGAAACGTTGCGAAAATCAATAGTGGTTTAGAAAAAGGAAACTACATTGAACCAACTATTTTCGAAGGTAAAAACAATATGAGAATATTCCAAGAAGAAATTTTTGGACCAGTTGTTTCTGTCACTAAATTTAAAGATGAGAAAGAAGCATTAGAAATTGCTAATGATACTCTTTATGGTTTAGGTGCAGGAGTATGGACTAGAAATGGAAATCTTGCATACAGAATGGGTAGAGAAATACAAGCTGGTAGAGTTTGGACAAATTGTTATCACGCTTATCCTGCTCACGCTGCTTTCGGCGGATATAAACAATCTGGTATCGGAAGAGAAACTCATAAAATGATGCTTAACCACTATAGACAAGTAAAGAACTTACACGTGTCTTACAGTGAAAAGAAATTAGGCTTCTTTTAAAAGATAATTAATATATAATGGCCCGTGAGGAATCACGGGCCATATTATTATGAAAGTAAAAGCAACAGAGTCAGCGCTAAAACTAATTGAAGATATTAAAGCTCAACACGGTGAGGAACTTTTATTTCATCAATCAGGCGGATGTTGCGATGGAAGTGCACCAATGTGCTATCCAAGGAACGAATACATGGTAGGAAACAGTGATGTTAAACTTGGTGAGATAGGCGGAGTTCCTTTTTATATGAATGATGATCAATATGAGAAGTGGAAACACACTGATTTAACTATTGATGCTGTAAATGGTATTGGTGGGATGTTTTCATTAGATAACGGAACAGGTCGAAGATTTCTTACTAAATCAGAAATCTGCCTAGTTGTCGACAACGAAAAAAAGAATTAATAACTCTCAATATAAGCTGTTTTAACGTCACATAAATAATGGTCAATAAATTCTTTATTTTTATAATCATATTTTGACATAGACATAATTGGATTTTTACTTTCATTAGTCTTATTTATCTGAAAACCCAATTCATATTCTGGGAACCTTGCAGCAAAAAAGTCTTTTTTAATAATTAAATCTTTATTAGCTATCTCTATAAATTGATTTTTTTTCTCATCAAAATATTGAAAAGTCATAACATCAAATTTAAACTTTTGAACTTTATACTCTTTATCAAGTAAATTTTTCATATTTACACATGAAATCTCAACACCTTGATCGGCAAGCACTATTGAAGGAAAAATAGTAAAAAATAATAAAAAACGCACTATTTCTTATAATATATTTATTGGCTCTTATTTAGACTGAAATGTGTTTTCAAAAAGATTTATTTTTTAAAAAAACCGTTATAAGTTATTTTAAATGGAAAAAATAACATCATTAAATATTAGACCAACTGTAAATTTATTAACTTTACTAAAATATTTTAGATATACTGAATGGTACGCATTAGCTGAATTTGTTGATAATTCCATAACAAGCTATTTACAGAACAAACCAAAACTTCTTCAAATAGATAAAAATTTTAAATTAAAAGTTCGTATTGAATTTTTAGGTTCAGAAATAACAATCAAAGATAATGCTGGTGGAATAAGTTCTGAAAGATTTAGAGATGCTTTTGAAACGGGTAAACCACCCCCTGATACTTCAAAACTTTCTGAATTTGGTGTTGGAATGAAAGTTGCAGCTTGCTGGTTTTCGGATAAATGGAGGGTTCACACTAAAAGTTTTAAAGAACCTGTCTGGAGATTAGTAGAATTTGATATGAAAAAAGTCAGTGAAAAACAACAAGAGGATATTTCTGTTTTAGAAACAAAGCTGAATACTAACAAACACTACACACAGATAACATTAGCAAAGCTTAACCATAAACCAAAAGGTCAAACAATTCCAAAAATTAAAGAACATTTGGCATCAATGTATAGGCATTACATTGATAGTGATGAAATTGAAATTTGGATAGATAATAAGAGATTATCCTATAGCGAACCAAAATTATTAAAAAGTGCATACTTTAAAGATATTGAAGAGGGCATAATAAAATCTCCAAAAAAAATCACTTGGAAAAAAAATTTTAAATTTGAATATAATAATGGGATTGTAACAGGAAAAGTTGCAATTTTAGAAAAAGGGAGAGTTAAACAACCTGGTTTTGCAATATTTAGAAAAAAAAGATTGATTTGTGGAACACCAGAAAGTCCATGGAAACCGGAAAAAATTTTTGGAGCTGGTAACGACAGAAGACAACAATGTTTATTTGGTGAAATAAATTTAGATCATGTAGATGTAGCATTTTCAAAAAATGATTTTATCTGGTCAGATACAGAGAAAGATAAATTTATAAATCTTTTAAAAAAGGAAATAGAATTTATAGATGATAAAGAGGAAAAATCTATAATTAGACAAGCTAAAAATTTTTACTTTAGTCTTGAAAGAAGTGATATTAGATCAACATCAAAAAAAGGTCTCGAAAATGCAATGAAATTTATTGCTAAAGGTTTAGAAGAAACTTCTTCCAAAAAATATAAACCTGAGGCAATACCAAAAAAAATAGATATACCTAAAGAAAGTGACGAAAGAAATGAAATTGTGCCATTCGAGGGAAAAAATTGGAAAGTAAAAACTATTCATGAATATGACGATAATGAACTTGATCTTTTTAAATTTTCACTAGCTGAAAAAAATAATGAGGAAATTACTATTTTTATAAATATGAAACATCCTTTTATTCAAAGATTTTTTGGAGATAGTTCACAAGATATTGAGGGTTTAACAATACTATTGTCTTTCTTTTGTATCAGTGAAGCTATAATAGTTAAACATGAAGGAAATCCTAAAGTCTCAATATTAAGAAGAAGATTAAATGATATTTTTTTAACAATACCACCAAGAAGAGATTAACTTAAAATGCAGTGGAAACCCAAAACAAATGGTATTTTTTTTTCAAAGTATATAAATAATCTATCTAAGAAAAACTTAGAAAAAGAAGATTTAGAGAACTTAAAAAATGATACTGCAGATGTAATTTCAAAATGTATTAATCCATCTCAAACAGATAGTTCAAATCGACTATCATCTACAAATCTTGTCTTAGGTTATATTCAAAGTGGAAAGACTACTTCTATGGAAGCTGTATCATGCATGGCTAGAGATAATGGTTTTAAACTCATAATTTTATTGTCAGGGCATGTAACAAATTTAGCAGAACAAACTCAAGATAGAGTGTACGAGGCTTTAAACATGTTTGGTTGGAAGAGAATTGAAGTGCCTGGTGGAGGGGCTAAACTTAATTACGATGATATCAATACAGCTTTGAAAGATATTGTATCGTCTCAAGAAGATGATCTTTTTGATGATCAGGAAAAACAAGCAGTTTTGATTGTTACTATGAAACATCATAAAAGAATTGATAAGATTATCCAAATATTCGATAAAGCTAGGGAAAATGGTATTGATACATCTAAATTACCCACTTTGATTATTGATGATGAGGCTGATCATTACTCACAAGATAGTTTAGTAAGAACTCGAAAAAGAAATTTTCCAGAAAATATAGCTCCAAAAATGCATAAAGTTGAGAAAGGTGAAACAATTGATTCAATAGCTGAAAAATATTGTGTAAGCGAGGATACTTTAAGATACTTAAATAGCTTAGAAGAAAATGACTCGCTTGAAAAAATGGTCGGAAGTAGTTTATGTATAGAGAGAGCAGAAAGTACAACTCATAGACGGATTAAAAGACTAAGACAATCTTTAAATAAGCATACGTTTCTGGCATATACAGCGACTCCTATGGCGCAATTTTTAATATCAACAGTTAATCATTTATCACCAAAAAGCGGAACTGTTCTCACTCCAGGTAAACATTATACCGGAGCACAATATTTTTTTGGAAAAGGAGCAAAGCAACAGAACAAACATACGAGAATAGTTGAAGAAAGTGAAACTGCTGACCCTTCAATAATGCCAAACTCTTTGAGAAAAGCTATAAGACTTTTTATAATAGGAGTAGCTGTTGGATTAAAAGGACAAGATCACACTGCAGGAAAATCTAGATCAATGTTAGTTCACCCATCGGTTGGAAGACCAGACCATGAAAAGTGGAAAGGATGGGTTGATGGCATTATTCGTGACGACAAAAAAATTTTCGAGTCAAAATGGGAAAACATCAAAAATTCGAGTTCAGTACTGGATATTTCTTATAAGGACTTAGAAAACGATTATTTAGAAGCGATCCAAGATTTAAAAAAAGATGGTGGCAAAATACCTACTTGGGATGACGATTTTATTAAAAATGTTCTTAAGAGTTTAAAATTGACAACTACAACGTTATTTAATGCAGCAGGTAAATCAAATATACCATTTATTAAATGGGGTGAAGATGGAATTTATTCGAGGATACTTGTAGGAGGAGTTGGGTTAGAAAGAGGATATACTATTGAAGGGCTCACTGTCTCTTTTATAGTTAGAAAAAGTGGAACTGATGATACAGTTTACCAAAGAGCTAGGTTTTTTGGATATCATAAAGATTATGTAGATTTTATAAGATTTTATCTTCCTAATGATCTAATCGAGTTTTTTCAAGAGCAATATGATAATGAAATTATTGTAAGAAATAAAATTAAAGATGCTGTGAAAGAGGGTGGTGATTTAAGAACAGATTTAAAAAGAATTTTTCCTTTTTCTAGCAAAAATGGTCCCGTAAGAAGATCAATTGTTGAGCATGACTTAAAAACAAGACCAAAAGGATTTATATCAGAAGATGTGATGGCACATCACTTAAATGACATCGAACAAGATGTTAATAAAAAAATTTATGATGAATTAATTAATTTAAAGAACAAAAAAAAAATATTAGAAGTATGTCAACATAGTTACGCAAAGGCATTAAGAGACGTGCATGTTATTGAAGATCTAAGTTTAAAAGAGACCAATGAGAAATACCTAAAACATATTTTCAAATTTGATGAGGATGCCAGAGACGATTTCAATTTATTTGATGAATTGATCGAATATAACAATAACCAAAATCTTGATGATTTAAAATTAGCAATTATAATTATGAATTCTTCTGATGACAGGAGAAGAAAAGTTGATAAAGATGACTTCATTAATGGTGAAAGTGGGATATCTATATGTTCTGGGGGTGGAAAAACAAGGCCGCACCACAGATTTTTACATTATGAATTTTTGACACTTCCTGAACAAAGATGGATCAAGTCAGCAACAGAATCTTTTATACCTGCTGAAGGAAAAGAGGCTCGTAGAGCTGAGAATATAGCAACTTTGCAGTTGTTTAGGTTTAATATTGATGATGGGGATAACAAAGATAAGCCATTTAAAAAAAATATTCCTTATTTTAGACTTTATTGTCCTAAAGTTTTAGGCACAAGATTTATAGCAAAAGGGCATTAGCCTAATTGTTTTTTTATTTCTTTAGAAATTACATCAGCTAATAGAGGTGGAACTGCATTGCCTATTTGTCTCCATTGATCACTAAAATTTCCAAAAAAATTATAATTATCTGGAAATGTTTGCAATCTTTTTATTTCATTAATTCTTAAAAATCTATTTTTCCAGTGAAACGGTCCCATATTATTAGAAAAACTTGCTTGAATCGTCCATGAGGGTTTGTTTGGAGACAGTTTTAATAAAAATGACCAGTATCTAGATCTCCATTTAAATAATGGTTTCTTGTGTCCTCTCTCTTTTGTGAAAAATAAATAGTTATCACCTGGAGGAATTTTCTTTAGCAAATGTTTATGCTTTGAACCTGCCATTTTATATTTATCCTCTTTAAGGGGATAATCTAAATCTCCAATAGCATCTTTGCAATTTACCCAAGGAAGACAGAATAGATTATTGTCATTGTCTTGGTTAGAGTGTGTTTCATTTGGAAAAATAAATTTTCCTAAATTTTTCTTAAATCCAACACATATAAATCTTTGTCTAATCTGTGGAACTCCATAATCGGCACAATTTATAACTTTATGAGTAATTGAATATCCAAGTTTTTCAGATTGTTTTTCAAAGTACCTAAGGGCTGCTTCATGAGGTTTAAAAATAAAACCATGTACATTTTCAAAAAAAAATACTTTGGGTTTAAATTTTTCAACAGCCAAAAAGTAATTTGCAAGTGTATGAGAATCATCATCCTCAAGAGCTCTTTTTTTATTTTTAAGATAAAATCTAGACTTTGAAAATGGTGGACACGGTGGTCCACCAACAATACAGTCGAAATTAAATTGACTTTTTATGGTATTAAAATTTACTTTTCTGATGTCTTCACAGATAACGTTTTTGGAAATATTGTTTTTTTTAAGAGTGAAACATGCCTTGTCCCAATTTTCTATTGATAAAACAGTTTTAAACTTATTTTTGCTAAAACCTATGTCAATACCACCTCCCCCTGAATACAAACTTAAAATTTTCATTTTTTTTGGTTTAAATTTATGTTTTACTGAAACTTATTATCATGATTTTAGATTTAATAAATTATTCTTTAGATCAACCAGTAATAGATTTTGATGTAAAAATAGTTGATCAAAAATTAATTAAAATCAATCAGGAAGGGAATAAATTTATTATTTGTATTAATGAAATTAAAAGTTCTGGAAAGGGTAGAAAAAATCCCTTTGAAAAAAGAATTCAAATTTCTCCTAGAATCAAAAGACTTCTAATTGAAAATGAAGCAGATGACTATAAGCCTTTGTTACTCGGTTACGATAAAGATACAAATACATTTACCTTTTGGAAATTTGATATCTATATCGAAACAAATACAATGCAGTCATTTTATACACGGAGCCAAAACTTAAAAAAGGCTCAAAATGAGGGATGTGATATTTATTTTTTTAAAAGGCGACAAGCATTTTATAGAGGTATAGTTAATGAGAGAAATCAAGCTCTATCAGTAAACGCCTTTTTATTTCCATTGGTATTAAAAAATTATAACCAAATTTTTAATAGAAATATATTAGAAATATTAAATGAAAAAATTAGAAGTTGGAATAAACCCTATACAAAAGACGAATTAATTCTTTGTCTGGATTTATATTTTAAAAAATATCCAATAAGTAGAAATTCACCTGAAATATTAGAAATTTCAAATTTTTGTATTCGCAATTCTGATTTGAAAGGCTTTTTACCTAGAAAAAAATTTTATCATGAAGACATAGCAAAAAATTTTAGAAATTTTAATGGTATAAGCAGAAAACTCGAAAATATCGACTCTGGTTTAAGAGATGATCCCTCAACAAAACATCTTGCAATTAAAAAAGATACGATTAAAAAAGGAGTTGTTCCAGATAAACGCGCAATTATAATTTTAAAAAAAAATTATATTATTAAATCTAAGATTCTTGATAAAATTAAACTTTCAAAAGATGCTAAGTTAATTAAAGAAAAAATTATTTCAAATGATGTCAATTTTTTTGTTGGAAATACTAATCTTATTAAAGTTTCAAAAGACAAAACAAAAAATGAAATACAACATCAAGATGAGCCTAACATACTTTTAGAATTTGATTTAAATCACTCTTACACAGATAAAACTCTTAATCTTGATAATATAAGCGATCCAATAGAAAAACATAATGCATTGAACAGAGCCACTAGGCTTCATGAAGAAGTTTTAATTAAATTAGCAAAAAAGTGTGAATCAAAAGGGTTGCGAACATGGAAATCAATTCATATTGACCTATATACTGAATATCAAAACAGAGGAAAGCTTTTTGAAGTTAAAACTTTTGATGAGTCAAATTTAGATCAACAAATTAGACACGGGATAATTCAATTAAAAGAATATTATTTTAGATATGCAATGTATAATGAGGAAATTTTAAAAAATACTGATTTGTTTCTATTGCTTAATAATAATCCAGAAGAAATAATTAAAAGTTTTCAAATCAGATTTTTAAAGGATCAAAACATTACTCTTTGTTGGATGCAAAATAATAAAATTGTAACTTTTAAAAAAGATAAATGGTCTGATACAAGACCTGCTATAAAGTGGCTTTTATAAATTATCTATCAAATACTTCACCATTGCCTTACCCATTAATGGAGGTACTGCATTACCGATCTGTTTTTGAATAGATCTTCTGGTTCCAAAGAATTTATAATTTTTCGGAAAAGTTTGTATAGCCGCTATCTCAGGAACTCTTAGTCTTCTGTTAGTCCAGTGAAAAGGACCAACCCATGGACCTGGTTGCGCTGCTATTGTCCATGATGGTAAATCTTCCTTCAATTTTAATAAAAAATTCCAAAATCTAGTATTTTTTTTAAAGTTTGATTTTTTTCCATCACACAAGGCAAGATAATTTTCTCCTGGTTTAACTTTTTTTAATTCCTTGTAAAAAGTTCCTAAATTTGTTTTTTCATGCTCTTCTTCATAAATATCTTTGTCAAACTCTTTAATGTGCTCGCCAACAGTTTCATATGGCTTTAAATTAGTATTAAATAAGTCAGGCTTGTTTGGGTCATAGTGAGTTTTCTTTGGCTCTTCATTATCAAATTCTTTTTTTGAACCAAGAAAAAACACCCTTTTTCTTTTCTGCGGTACACCATAGTCTAATGCATTAGCTCTAACCATTTTAAGGTTATATTTTAATTTTTTTGTTTTCCTAAATATTGAGTTTACGGCATTTTTATTTGTTGGATGTAAAATACTCTCAACATTTTCAATTAAAAAACCTTCTGGATTAATTTTTTCAACAAAATTGAAGAAATCATCTAAACAATTTCTTGGATCTTTATTAGATTTCCTTTTTTCATTGGTAATCCAATAACCATTTTTAGAAAAAGGTTGGCAAGGGGGGCCACCAATAATTATTGTTTTTTTCCCATTTAAATATTTTTCAATATTCTTAATCTTAAAGTTTTTAATATCCTCTTCGATAACTGTTGTATCATTAAAGTGGGAATTTAGTTTTAGAGTCTTCACTGAGTCGTGATCATTGTCTATTGCAACTTTAACGTCAATTTTGTTTTGCTTGCACCCAATATCTAACCCTCCAGCACCAGAAAAAAGGCTAATTGCTTGAATGTTTTTATAGTTCATAAAGAATCAATATTAGATTTATACCATAATTAAACTCAATTTGAATCTTATGAGTCATATGATATGATCAGATTGTCTTGATTTAGTACTTAACTCTACTTGCTAAGACATTAAATATAACGCTAAAGGAGAAACATGAAGCTTAAAATACAATCCATATTCAATTATCTTAAATCGAAAGAAAAAAAAGGTTTAAGACCTATATTTTTTGAGAAAATTGGAGATCAAAACACTTCAAGAGATGAGAGACTTAAAAACCTTATTAAAATTCTTGAAAAAAATGGATTTAAAATAAAGAATAAAAAATAATATTTTTATCTTGAAATTAATTTGTTAATTGATATATTGAAATTAGTTAATTGATTTACTTGTTTAGACAATTATTTAACTAACCAGTTCGTTAAATTATTTCAGACAGTTTTATCATATTAACCAAACAAAACACGGGTTTTGCTTTTGGATAATAGATAAATTTGTATTTTTCCAAGGCAGAGCTTTAATTTGAAAGGAAAAATATGAAAAAAGGGAATAAAATAGTTAAATCTGAGAAAAATGATCATCAAAAGCTAATATATTTGCTTAGTGAATATTCACCTCTAGAAAGACAAAATTTTTTGAGAGAAGTGGATGATTTGATCATAAAGTTTTTAAAAATAGATCAATCTTACTTACCTTGGCTTAATTCGCACAAAAAGAGTAGTAAAAAATGGGTAAAACTTTCAAGACATATAAGATTAATTTTATCCAAAATTCATCATGAACACAAAATTCATGAAGGAAGGGTTTTACACTAATGGACAAAATTACAGAAATTCGAATAGAAGAAGTTTTCGACGAGATAAATGATCAACATTACTATTGGATTTACTATTATAAAAATGAAGAAATCAAAATTATAGGAAAATCTTCAGTTAGACCAGTATGTTATAAACAAATTGCGAGGTATGTTAAATGAACAATTATTTAAAAAATAAAATAAAAAATAGATTAAAGTATTGTATAGATTGGAAAAGTTCAGTGGATATCTATCTAGCTAATAAAGAAGTACTAAAAAAAACGGACGCTGAGTTTTATAAATCTAGACCGTTACTTAAGGTAATTTTGGATATATACTTTATACCAATAAATTTGATAAGATTGTTAAAGTACCTAAGAATGTGTCATGAATATAAAAAAAATGAAGTGGAAATCAAAGTTCTTACAAAAGAATTATTCACATTCTACGAGGAATTAAACCATAATTCAAAAAAAAAGGAGTTATAAATGAGTGAAAAAATTACATGTCCAATATGTAAAGCAGAGTTTCCCATGGAGGATGCTATAAAGCAGAATCTTGAAAAACATAAAAAAAAAATTGGAGATGAAGAAAAGGAAAAAAACAAGAGAGATCTTGATAAATTTAAAAAAGAATTTAGAGAAGAGGAAGCTGAAAAGAATAAAGCCAATCTCAAAAAAATCCAAGAATTAGAAGAAAAAAGTAAAAAAAATGATGCAAATAGAAAAGCTGAAATTCAAAAGGCTCTTGAGGCGGACAGAGCCTCAAATAAAGCACATTATGAAAGTCTGAGGGAAAATGATATTAACAAAGTTCGAGAGGATCTATCTAATAAATATAGTGAAGAAAAAAATAAATGGAATTTAGAAAAGAATAGATTAAATAAACAAATACAGACTTTAAATCAAACTGTGAACCAAGGAACCACTGTAGATCAAGGATCTGGTGCAGAAATTTCATTAGGGGATTATTTAAAAAAAACTTTTAAAGATAAAAAGGATAAAATAAAAGAATATGCAAAGGGTGTACCTGGAGGAGACTGGCTTCATGAGGTAATAGAAAATGATCGAACAGTTTGTAAAATTTTGTATGAGAGAAAAAATACGAAGAATTGGAGTAACGACTGGAAAAAAAAATTACAATCTGACATGAAGGACTCAAAATCAGATATTGGTATCATATTTACTAGAGCTACACCTAAAGATTTCCCTAAAGATGCGTCATGGCATCACGAAGGAAATATTTTTATTTGCAAATATGATTTTCCAACTTTAAAAAATCTTGCCACCACACAAAGATGGGCTCATGTTTTGATCGACAAACAAAGAGGTGACAAAAAAGAAAATGCAATTTCCGCGATAGAATTTTTGGACTCTCCAATAGTTAAAAATCTTATTATGCAAAAAATTAATATTTCTGAGAAAAAAAGAAAAAAAATGAAATTAACTCTTCAAAACTTAAATGATGCAATTGATTTAGATGAGCAAATGGAAGATAGTTTAGAGGAGTTTTTTAAGGAAATAGAAAAAATTGGAATTACTGCATTTTTAGATAAGTGGAGAAAAAATTAAATGGAAACAAAAGATAGAAATAAATGGACAAATAAATTTAGAGCATTAGGAAAAAAGAAAGGATCACGTCAAGATTTTATAAAGCTATACAAAGAAATGAAAAAAACTAAAGAAGAAAACAGCAAAATTAAAGATACTAAGGACAGTGAAAAATAAAAACTTTAATAGAAATCCAGAAGGTCATAATCAATGGGTATTGAGAAGTAATGAGGAAATTCAAGAAATTATTGATAAACATCCAACTTGGACAAAAAAAGATTTTAGAGGTGAAGGAAAGTTAAATCCAAATAAAAAGAATGCTCTTCTTACAAGGAAAGAAACTGAAAGATCCACCCTTAAGTTTCATACAACTGGTAAAAGATCAAATATGACAAAAATTCTGAAACATTCAACATTAAGAAGTATTACTGAATTTAAAAGTGGTAAAATTGATTTGTATACACTTAGAAACAGATCATCAACGAAACGCATAAGGGATCTTATGACAGAAAGTGAAAAAAAGGCTCATGATAAAAAAATTTATAAATATCTTACCGAGGAACAAAAAAAGACAAAAAGAATTAGAGATAAAAAATATAGGGAAAGCTTGAGAAATTAACTAAGATGGGTTTGAAAAATTTTATTAAAGATCAAATAAAAAACAATAACATTGATTGGGAAAGTAAAAGTGCACTTATTAGATCAGCAGGTGAAGTGGTGAATGGTTATTCAAACAGAGTTCTAAAAGAATATGAGAAAGAGTTTAATTTTGGAATATCATTAAAGACTAAAAATAAGGAAATTAAAAAGTATTTTGAGGCACAACCAAAAAATAGTTTAATTAGCGTCGAGGGCGCTGTAAAATTCATCAACAGAAATCTTTCAAAAAAAAATCAAATTGGAACAACGATTATTTATAACCGTCTGAATGACATTAATTTTAACACAAAAAATCTCAAAGGTCAGACACTTGATAATCAGGTATCAAAAACTGCTGATTATGACGTTAAGATAACAAATTATTTTCAAAAGAAATTAAATGAAATTAGAAAACCAGGAATTTATTTATATATTGAAAATACTCAGCGAGGTAGCAAAACTTTAAGATTTAAAACAAGCAAAAAACTTGGGAATTTAAATAAATCTTTTCCACCAAACGAGGAAAGTATTAAGATAATAAAGAAAACTATAAGTGAACAAAAAAAATAAAGATCCTTATCCAATTACAGACGTTTATCATGTGACTGATACTTTAGTAGATGCCGCATGTGTTGTGGTAACTGATCTTTGTGAAAATTTATCAAATTCAATAGATACTTACGAGGGGTCAATATTTGATGATCTTAAAAAAATTGATTCAAAAAAATTCAACTCTATATCTGTATCCAACGGCGCTGACGGATGTTATCCTGTTTGGGTGGGAGTTGACAAATTCAACAAAGTCAAAAAAATATTTGCCAGTGTCAATGGAGGACATTTTGGGGGATTCTCTATTTTTGACAAAGAGAAGAGAAGAAATCTAGTTTCTTGGAGCTTTATGAAGAGAGATTTAAACGATCAATTTTTTTATTCTAAAGATAAAAAAACTATTAGAAAAAAAATTTTTGACATGGAAATAAATTCAGGAGCAATTTCAATTGCTGATTATGGTGGAAATTTTCGTTATGAGCATGATGAGCATGTATTAAAATCTGTAGATACAAAATATTTTAAGGAGAATGGAGTTTATAAAAATAATTATCCAATCGGATTATATTTATTTCATTATGGACCACAAAATACTCCGTCCCCATCTTCTTTCAAATCTTCAAAAATTCATAACAAAAAGATCGTTAATATTAATGAGTTTAAGAAAACAGAGTATACAGAATTTTTAAGCAGATTGCTTGATGAGGATTGTTATCCCACAAAGTACATTTTTGAAAAATACTTAATAGAGGAAGACAGTTATCGAGATGATATAAAAGACCTTAAAATTAAAGATGCAGAAAAAATATCAGTAAAGTACTTAAAAGATAGACTTCCAAAAGCTCTAGAAATACTTAAAAAACAAAATAAAATATTATTTAAAAAAAATTTTAATGAGGTTCATGAAATCAGAAAAAGACAATTTGAAAATTTTATCAATTCAATAATTAGAGATTTAACATCTCCAAATTTTAATCAATCTAATAACTTTCTTACTTTAGAAAAACCTGGTTTACATGAAATTCAAGACACATTTTATGAGGGCTATAAATTAAAATCTGAACCTTTATTGTCTGGCTCAGCCACTATTCCAGTGAAGAATGGTAAATATCCCTGTTATGTTCATTCATATATTCGTAAAGATTATTATGATGATTATGAATATGCTGATACATATATAGTTGTTGAAGGCATAGAGGGTTGTTATTTAAATAGAAATAAAAAGGGAAAAATCTTTTTCGATAATTCCTTTAAAAAAAACTTCTCTCTTGAAGATCAAATAAATAAAAAATCAAAAGCAATTTCATTAGACAAAATTGATTTAAGGAAAACAGATAACCTCAACATTTTTAAAAAGATTTGTTTTGTCGAAGATTTAGAACTGCATGGTTTACAAAACTATGAAAACTGGAATGATTTATCAAAACTAAAAAAACTTAAAAAATTGAAATTAATCTCATGTGATCTGTCTTTTAAATCTAGAGTCAATTTTTTTAAAAATCTTTATTCTCTTCCAAATCTTGAAAGTTTCGTTATAGACGACTCAAGCAATATAGCTGTCCCAGGTTTATCTAAATTTCCAAAAAATCTATATCCTAAAAAATTAAAATCTTATGAAATTATTTTTAGAAAAGATTGGATGAAATCTGAGCACGAGAATTATAAAGACTATCAGGGTTATGGAGGTGAAGGATTATGGTTTTTAACAAACCATCTACCAAATATCTATCAATTTCCCAATTTTGAAAAATTTAAATCATTAGAAAAAATTAATCTTTATAACTATTTTACAGAGGACCAAAGAGAGGGGCAGTTATTTAACTTTGAGGATAACTTTTTTAAAGATGATATTCCTAAAATTAACAAAGTATGTAAAAATTCAAAAGTAAAAGAAATTTTCATTCATGGTTACAAATTTAAAAATTTAAATGAATTAGCTAACACAAGGTTTTTGGATACTGCAATAAAACTCACGTCAAATAGTAAAGCAAAAATAAACGGATTAAATCAAACATCTTTAAATAAAATATTAAAAAAACCGCTATCTACATCAAAAGAAAAAATAAATAAAATTATCTTATCAAATAAAATTGAAGAACTTCATGAAAATAAATTAATTTCTAACAAAGATAAAACTCTTACACTTAATTATTTTTCTATCATTGATGATAAAGAAAATAGAACCTTAATTGATGACGCTTTTAGTAAACCAATTGAAGATTTAATTATCAAACCTGCTTATCAATTCTTTAGAAGTGAAGCCATATACTTTGATACATTTGATCTTGTTGTAAAATTTATTGAAAAAAACAACCATCTAAAAAAACTGATATTGGAGGAAGATGGTGTTTCGTTAGACGGCCATGGAGATATGGAGGGTAGATTTGGACATGAGGAAAGCCAACAACTAAATAGGTTTGTTTTAGATATTTTAAAAAAAAACAAAAATCTTAAAATATTTTTTAGACATACAAAGTTAAAAAATGATCCATCCGAAAAGCTTGACTTAAATAAAACAATTGACCTTGAAAGGTATATTCAAATTTTTGAGATGTTTAGAGTTTTAGACGATAGCAATGATATGAAAAAAAGATTTTTTATTGAAAATCTTGATAGAAAAGAGGTAGATAAAATTGTTGAAAACTATTTCCTTGAAAAAGTTAATTCCATAGTTGTTATAGATGATAACTTTGGATGGAATGAATCAAAAGTTGTTAGAGATATTGAATTAATTGATAAATATGTTTTTGAGAACCCAGATCCTTTTACAATTAACCTCGGAAAAACTGGAATTACAGTAAGTTATACACCAGATAAAAATTATCCTAAGGAATGTGAATTTCTCAATGAAATGTATGAAGATGGGACTTTTTTTGATTTCAGTTCTAGATATAACCATTTCTATAATAATGCTGATTATTATGAACCCATTATATTTGTTAAAAAAAAATTTTTAGACAATTCAAAAAAGATAATATTCAAAAATATTAGACATTATTACTATTTTTGTAAACCAACCTACAATTTTGATGATTATGATAATTTAATTTATAATAAATTTTGGAAACTTGAAGAAAAATTTCAATTTCCGAAATCAGTAAAATTTGACCAATTAGAAACTTTAAATATATTTGGAGGAAGGGAAGTAAACATTAAGTCTATTTTAAAAAACATTTCAACTTCAAATTTAAAACAAATTATTTTGTTGGATTGTCTGGGTAAAAAAAGAGAAATTCCTTTTTTGCCAAATTTAGAAAGTTTAGTTATCAGAGATAGTTATGTAGAAAAATCTAAAAGTTTTACAAATTTTTCAAACCTACCTAATCTCAAAAATTTACAATTATTAAGTTTATATAATACGAGCAATAATAATGGTAGATGGATGACAACCGAATTTGATTTTACAGATATATATAAATTATCGAAACTGAATTATTTAAATTTAGGCGGTATAAATCCAATTTATTTACCACCTTTAAAAACTTTAAAAAATTTAGAGGAAATTGATATTTCTTTAAAACTTATAACAGCTGACATGTATAGTGATGATGGAAATGTAGATGAGAATATAACAGATGAAAGTTTTGAATTTTTAAAAGCTCTGCAAAAACTTAAAAAATTAAAAATAAACTTAAGATTACCCCAATATCATTCATCAGTTAAAGGTCCAAAATTACTTTCATTTGTTGAAAAAAGTTTAGAAGATTTAGATCTAGATATTTCATATCTAGATGAAAACATTACTGAAGGTAATAATACAATTAATTATATTTGTAAAAATTTTAAAAAACTTAAAAAATTAGCTTTAGCTATTTCAAGAAATGAAAAATTTGAAAGTAGACAAAAAACAAATATAACCTATTTTAGAAAAACAGGAGAAAAATGGGGATATGATAAAGTTGGACCTAGGCCATTTAGATTAGATCTAAAACAAATTTCCAAACTAAATAATTTAGAACATTTTAAATTTCATAACAGTGATGATATGGGCTACGAGATATTAAATCCTATAAGTATCTCAAAAACAAAAAAACTAAAAAAAATAAATATCGATAACGAAAAATTTTCAACTGAAGACCTAGAAACTATCAAAAAGAACACAACAGGTAAAAGAGATAAATTTTTGAATGAAAAAAAGAAAAAAGATAAATCTATTACTAGTGAATATGATCTCTCCGAAAAAGATAAAAAAATATATGATAAACTTGATAGAGAATTAAATTTTGGTAATCAATACTCTGATTATGCGCACGAGTATATTGGAACAATACTCTCAGAAAGAAAAAAGAAAAAAAAATAATCTTTAATCCCCTGTCCACACACAGAGGATTATTAAGATAATTACAAATTATTATTGTCCTGGGGCTTTGTAACCAATTTTGCCCGCTTTAGCTGTGGCTTTTGAAAAATCAATCGCCTCAAGTATTGTTAAATTTTTAACAGCACCTGATCCTTCTACAACAAGTTTAATTGCAGCAAAGTCATCAAATGATGTAAGATCTACAACAACAACAAAATCATAAGATCCTCTAACAATGTCCATACTATGCATTGTTCCACCCATAGCTTTTGTTAATTGTTCTACAACTGCTTTTCTGTCAGTTCCAGGATCTTTCAAAAATCCTTGAAAAGCTTTTTCTGTGTAGTTTCCCATTATATACGCTTTCATATTATACTCCTTCTTTTAAATCCTAATGTATCGAGTTTATTGGTTTTGTTGATATGATTTATTTGCACACTAGACACTTTAAAAGGTCATGCTAGATTAAAATATGTACGAAAAATATGGTCAATTCATTGATGGCAAGTGGCACAAATCCTCTACAGGCGAAACGTATGAAGTTATTAATCCAGCTAACGAAGAAATAATAGGTCAAGCCTCTAAAGCTTCACCCGAAGATGTTAATAAAGCATTATTATCAGCACAAAAAGGATTAGAGGTTTGGAAAAAAACACCGCCATGGCAACGTGCTTATATTTTACGAAAAATTGCTGACAAGATGAGAGAAAAGCAAGACGTACTTGCTAAATGGATGACGCTTGAAGTTGGAAAACCATTTGCAGAAGCAAAAGGTGAAGTTAACGGTGCTGCAGATATTTATGAATGGAATGCAGAGGAGACAAAAAGAATTTATGGTCAAACAGTAGAAAGTAGATTTGAAGATACACGTGTGCACGTATATTACCAACCTGTTGGAGTAGTAGCAGCATTAGTTCCATGGAATTTTCCTTTAGTTTTATCTGCTAGAAAAATTTCTACAGCATTAGCAGCCGGCTGTTCAGTAATTGTAAAACCAGATGTAATAACTCCTGGCGTTGTTATGGAACAAGTTGAGATTTGTAGAGAATGTGGAGTTCCCCCGGGTGTTGTAAATTTATTATCAGGGGACCCCCCAAGTATCGCCCAGCAATTAATTGCCTCTGATATAGTAAAAAAGATTTCAATTACTGGATCTTCAAGAGTTGGAAAATTAATTTTAAAACAGGCAGCAGACAAAGTTCAAAGAGTTACAATGGAATTAAGTGGTCACTCTCCATTTATAGTTTTTGATGACGCAGATATTAAAAAAGCGACTGACATGGCAATCGCTGCAAAATTTAGAAACAATGGTCAAGTTTGCATATCACCCAATAGATTTTACATCCAAGAAAATAAAAAAGATGAATTTGTTAACTTGTTTGTAGAAAAAACTAAAAAATTAAAAATTGGTGATGGCATGGATCTCTCAGTTCAACTTGGACCTTTAACAACTAAAAAAAGATTAAACGAAATTGAAGAATTAGTTGAAACAACAAAAAAAGAGGGCGCAAAAGTTTTATTAGGCGGGAAAAGGCCTTCAGGTTTTAACAAAGGTTATTTCTATGAACCTACAGTTTTTGATAATGTTAAAGATGATTACACAATAATGAAAGTGGAACCATTTGGACCTTTGGTTCCTATGTTATCCTTTAAAAGTTTTGATGAAGTAATCGAAAGAGCTAACAACCATGAATTAGGTTTATCAAGTTATATTTGTACCAACTCTATGGAAAAAGCACATAGAGCTTCAGAGTTGATGGAAACCGGAACAGTAGCAGTCAATACACCTTTAGTAGCTTTAGCAGAAGCACCCTTTGGAGGCATCAAACAAGCAGGATACGGAAGGGAAGGTGGTTCTATGGCAATAAAAGATTATCTTAATGTTAAGTACACTCACCTTGGTTTAAAAGGTTAATTTAGATGACAGAATTAATTTTGGCGTTAGGTGCAGGCCTTCTAAGTTTTTTATCTCCTTGTGTTTTACCCTTAATACCTGGGTATATATCTTATGTATCGGGAAAATCTTTAAATGAACTACTTGAGGAAAAAAAAGTTAATATAATACCAATAGTTCTCTTTACAGTTGGCTTCTCTTTAATTTTTATTGCGTTTGGTGCAACTAGTTCTTTAATTGGAAAAATTTTGTTAAATAACTCAATAGAGTTAAGAATACTTTCTGGCTTAGTAATTATCTTTTTTTCTCTTCAAATAATTGGAATAATAAATTTAAATTTTCTTAACTTTGAAAAAAGATTTCAAACACAAAAAAGTGCAAATATTTTTAGTTCTGTTTTAGTTGGGATGGCTTTCGGTTTTGGTTGGACTCCATGTATTGGACCTATACTAGGTTCTATACTAGCTCTTGCAGCTGTAGAGCAAACATTATTAAAAGCAGTATTACTGTTATTATTTTATTCTTTAGGGTTGGCGATCCCATTTATTTTATCTGGTTTCTTGATACAAAAATTCATGCTTGTTTCAAAAAACCTAAAAAGAAATATCAATATTATTTCAAAAACTGGTGGATTTATTTTATTGGGAACAGGTATTTTAATACTTACAAACCAACTTCAGGCAGTGGGTTTTTATTTGTTGAAATCATTGCCTTTTTTGCAAAATCTAGGTTAAAAAAATCATCTTTTTTTGGTATAATAAAAATATGTCACTAAGTTATTTAATAAATCAATCAAGTAAGTTTATTTGGTATTCTGCGCACTACATTATTTCGTTTAAGTATGCGACACCTATAAAAATAGATAAGTCTAATCCACCTCCATTTTATGGGAAGATGCCATCGGGTAAAAAACTATTTTTTGAAATGATGAAGCTTTTAAATGAGGAAAGAAAGCTAATAAATTCAAAATTCTATAAGATACCAAAGACAGAATTAAAAGATTTAATAAATACAGCCAAAGGAAGCTTTGACTTTTTTCTTGATTTACCGAAAATTGATAAAAGAAGAACATCAGGTAAATTTTCTGAAGTCAAAACGAATAAAGATCTACCAAAATATTTCTTAAGAAATTTCCATTATCAAACTGATGGATATTTAAGTGAAAAATCTGCAAGATTGTATGAGTTTCAAGTTGAGACCTTATTTTCTGGGTGCGCTGCAACAATGCGAAGATTTTCAATGATACCGCTAATTAAATTTATTAAAGATGAAAATTTACCGAGAACAAAGTTGTTGGACATTGGCACTGGTACAGGAGATATAATTTCAACGTATAAATTAAACACTAAAAATTTAGAGATCACTTGTTCCGATTTATCAGAAGAATATTTAAATGTAGCAAAAGAAAAATTAAAGAAATTCACAGATATTAACTATGTAAATTGCAAAGGGGAAGAGTTACCATTTGATGAAAAATCTTATGACATTGTTACTTCTACCTACGTTTTTCACGAAGTTCCTTCTGCGATAAGAAAAAAAATTTTTAGTGAAATCTCAAGAGTTTTAAGAAAAGGGGGGATTTTTATTCTAACAGACTCTTTACAAATGGATGACAATCCTATTTTAAATCCACTATTAGAATTTTTTCCTTATTCGACACATGAACCCTATTATCCCAAATACATTAGAGAAAATCTTGCAAGTGTTGCTAGACAAAGTGGACTAGAACTATTTTATTCTAAGAATGCTTATCTTTCGAAAAGCTTAGCTTTCAAAAAAATCTAACTAATTAAATTTTCGTAATAAATGTCTAAGTTTACCTTCCGAAGAGTCGTAATCTATATAACAACCTTGTAAAAATCTATTACCCTCATTAGGATTAAATTCTGTTCTACCGTGAAGTAATCTATAATTATCCATCATCAGTAAGTCGCCTGGATTTAATTTGAATTTTATTAAGAATTTGTCTGAGTTGTAAATCTCTGAAATTTTATTTCTTGCTTTATAATACAAGTCTAACTTATCTTTTTCTAAAGCTGGGACAAAATCTAGTCTGGTACTAAATCTTACTTGTTTAATCCTTTTATTTTGATCTAATTCAATTAGTTCTCCATAATTTTCTAAAACAACATTTTTATCTACAAATCTAAATTTCACTTTTATCTCTGAGAGTATTTTGAAAAATTCAGGAAATTCTTTTTTTAAATTTTCTGCTACCGCAAATCCATCGACTAGAGTAGAAAATCCACCATTAACTTCATTTTCAATACAGTGCAATAATTGAATGTTGGGAACAGGTTTTCTGTAAGGATTGTCAGTGTGTGGTGATAGTGGAAGAGGTGTATAAGCTAAATCATTTGGATTTGGTTTTGACTTCACATTAAAATATTCGCCAAAATTTGTCCTTCTAATACTGCCAATTGAATTAGCAAAATTTACAATGAAATTATCTTTAGTTGGGACATTTGAAATAATAATAAAACCATTTTTATAGAATGATTTTAAAAGTTCAAGCATCTCACTACTTTCTAAAAAATTATCATTATATTTAAAATTCTTTATATTCTTAAGGTCAGAATTCCAAAGCGTTGGCTGCATCAATCTTTCTAATTCCTCATCTGCAGAAAACTCTTTTTCAATTTTTTTAATGTCAAATTTAGACTTTACCCCATCACTAAACTCGAGATTTAAAAGATCATTATCAATTTTAACATCTTTAATTGTTATATTTTTTAGAAAAGATGGATCAAATAATCTTTGTTCGGTATTAGCATCTAGATGTTCTTTTTCAGACACTCTTTCTCTTAACCAAATAGGATGTAACTCCTTTTTTTCTGATCCTCGAAAAACAAATATTTTGTTATTTTTTTCTAACTGTATTTTCATACTGATAGTTAACATTTCAATAAAAAATAGCTTTAATCAAGTAAAATTAAATAGTAAGAAGGCGGCACAATAAATCAAAACAAATGAAAAATATTGAATTTTATAGATTTTTAATCTCTTTAGCTAAAGACTTAAATAGATTTTACAAAAAGAATCTAAACAAATCTTTTAAAGCTTTTAACAAAGGCAAAGGCTCTAACTATGACCCAGTAACTATAGCCGATAAAAAATTTGAAAAATTTATAAGATCAAAGATAAATAAAAAATATCCATCTCACTCTATCGTCGGTGAAGAATTTGGTAAAAAAGTAACTAAAAGTGATTACACTTGGGTGATAGATCCAATTGATGGGACAAGATCTTTTGTAATTGGTAACCCTTCATGGAGTAATCTTGTAGCTGTTTGTTATAAAGGACAACCAATTTTTGGGTTAGCAAATTTTCCTGAACTAAATAAATTTTATATAAACAAAAACACTAAAGAGGCTTTTTTATTTAGGGATAATAAAAAGACAAAATTAAGATCTTCGAAAGAAAAAAATTTCAAAAAGATGAAACTTTCTGGAAATTTTCACGGTCATTTTTCTTTAGATAAGCTCAAGAAAGTAAAAAAAATTCTTCCAATGATGCAATTTCCTTGTATGGATGCATTAAGTTATTCTCATTTTTGTGAAGGAAAAATTGATGTTGTTTTTCAATGTGGAAATAAAATTTGGGATATTTTTCCATTGATACCAATAATAAGAGCTTCAGGTGGAATAGTTACAAATTGGAAAAATCAATTTAACTTTAAAAGTGGAAATGTTTTAGTTTCTCCAAATAAAATTTTACACTCTAAGATGCTGAGAATGCTTAGGCCTCTAAATTAATTACTGTAAATAAAAGATTTAATATAATCTCTGAGTTTGATTTTACCAAAATGCTTATAAACTTTATTTGATAAATTCATTGTAGTAAGTGCTGATGCATATCTTTCACCAGGTCTTTTTGATAAAAGCCTAATTCGTCTCTTAAACATCCTCGCAACCTCTAAAATCGTAAAACTTTGCTTATGTGAAATACTATAATGTCTACATAGATTTTTTTTCCAAGCGACATAACAAACATTAACTGTATCATCAATGTGGGTAAATCTTCTTGATTGAGATCCTGGTTTCACTACTGGCAAAGCTTTATTTTTTTTGTAACATTCTTCGAATATTCCAATTACAGTAGCCATGTTCCCCTTACTTATTTGATTAGGGCCATATACATTATAAAAATAAATCACTTCAAATTTAAACTTAAACCATTTTTTTAAATTTTCTAATAACTCCAAATTTTTTGCTTTTGTAAATGCATATGGAGATAGGTTTTTATCATTCCCTTTATTGCCAAGTGATGCAGATGTTGCGCTATAAATTAGTTTAATTTTATTTTTAAGGCAGAAATTA
This sequence comes from uncultured Pelagibacteraceae bacterium, assembly GCA_902599605.1. GTDB lineage: Bacteria > Pseudomonadota > Alphaproteobacteria > Pelagibacterales > Pelagibacteraceae > Pelagibacter. Next base: position 15,956 of record CACKFV010000002.1, on the reverse strand, counting down.
AAAACTGCATTTGTTCCAATTGAGTTAGATTCAATACATTTATCCATTTGTAAAAAACTTTGATAAATTCTTGCAAATTCTCCAAAATGAAAAATTGAATGTACTTGTTTTGGATTTAATATTGTAGAGATATTCTTAGTATGAGCCACAATGTACTTTACTCGAGAATTTTTAATATGATTTTTACGTGTACTAGAGCTGTAATCATCAATTGAAATCAATTTGTAATTTGTCTTCTTTAAAAGTAATCTAATTAAATTAGTACCTACAAAACCAGCGCCACCTGTGATTACTATCTTTTTTGAGCTCATTAGTTTTTTATTTATTAATTTAAATATTTATTTATATAAATAACTAAATTACAATGCATTAAAAAAGAGGAGGAATATGGAAATATTCAAACCAATTAACGAAAAAAAAGCTAATATAAAAGTAAAAAGAATTTTTAATGAAATTAAGAAAACCAGGAAAATTACTAAAATTCCAAATTTTTGGAAATCTATAGCACATAACCCACAACTTTTAGAAAGAACTTGGAATAATCTTAAACAAATCATGAAAGATGGTGCACTAGACTCAGTTACCAAAGAATTAATTTATGTTGCTGTATCAATAACAAATAGTTGTAGTTACTGTACCAGATCACATACTTTTGCTGCTAAAAAAAAGGGTGCATCTGACGAGATGATTAAGGAGATGATTGATGTAGTTGGCATTGCAAATCAAAACAATAAACTTGTTGAAGCGTATCAAGTTGAAGTAGATAAAATTTATAAATAAGCAATGACGAATTTAATTGGATATATATATCTTTTGTTGGCTGTAATATTAGGAATTACCTCCAATGGCTTTTTAAAAACTACTAATGGATTTACAAATCTTGTACCAGCTACGATGTGTATAATAACAATTGTTCTTTGTATATTTTTTCTAGCAAAAGCAATGATGACAATACCTGTTGGCTTTACCTATGCAACATATGGGGGTTTGACTATAACTGCCGTAACAATATTTGGAATATTGAAATATAATCAGGTTCCAAACATATACGGAATTATAGGTATATCTTTAATTATAATTGGCGTGATACTGGTAAATTTTTTAGGCAAAACAAACTAAATTTATTTAGTAATCTTATCCACAAAATTTTTAGTTACTGGACCAACCACCAAGGCAGCTATTATTGCAATAGGAAGACTAACAACCCAAGCCTTTAAAAATCTATTTATGTATTCACTATCCATCCCTGTGTTTATGTATGTAATGATTAGTGTCATCATGAGGCTCATCCCAAACCCCATGATTAAAATAAATAATAAATTAGAATATTTTTTTGGAAACATTCGATAATTTATTAAAATTAAACGTAAATTTTATCTGCTAATCCGTAACAAAGAACGGCGCTAATAATAACTAGAACTAATGGAGCATATATTCCATCATTTCTAGTTTTCTCAGTCAAACCAGTTTTATCAATTTTTAAAGTATAAAAATTTGCACATAATATTGTGACATTAATTATAAAAACTAAATTAAAAAATGCCCAAGTAGCATCTAAACCACCCGATCTTATGAAAGCGATATATATTGCCATTAAAACCATTGCAATCATAAATGAACCAGCAAATCTTGTTATTAAAGTTGCTGTTTTATCTACCCCTCTGCCTTCAAGAAACTTCTGAGTTCCGAAAACTAATTGGAATGCGTAGCTTCCAACAATAATGAAATGAACTAAGTAAATTATTAAATAAAAAATATTTCCAAACTTATCTATCATACTATCTCCTTTTTATATCCCTTTGATAATTATTATATTACCTTCAGATCCCTTTTGGCGCAATTCTTTTAATGGCTTATATAGGTCGGAGTTGTACCATTCTAACGCTTTCTCGTAAGTTGGAAATTCAATAATTACATTTCTTGTGAAATCCCACTTTCCTTGCATTGATTTAAACTCTCCAGCTCTAACTAAGTACTTGCCACCAAATTTTTTTACAGACTCAGGCACTGTTTCAGCATAAAGCTTAAAACTTTCTTTGTCTGTCATGTTGAGTTGAGCAATTAGATAGCCGCTCATTTACTAATATAGAGTTTGAGCAACTTTCTTTACTCTATCTTTGCCATTAGGGATAGTAGCTTCTAAAAAACTATGACACTGATTAGTTGCTTTTTCACTATATTTTGATCCATAGTGTTTATCGACAGCTTTGTTTACACCTTTATCCCAATCAGCCTCTTTTATACCTACTTCGATCGCATATTCTTTCCAAACTTTAACTGATGCCATCGATTTTTCTTTCATTCCATACTCAAATTTTTCACCAGAAGGTAAAAAGTAATTTGCCATGTAAATTCCAACACAGTCCCATGCTTTTTCCTTTTTATTTTTTGTTAAATCAGCTAAAGCCAACGAAAAAATAAACAAACTAAATAGGATGATTAACAAAAGTGAGAAGAAATTTTTTTTAAGTAGTTCGTTCATAGTCTTAATTATGAAATTATTTAACTACAATATTTTTATTATGTAAAAGATTTATTAAAGAGTGCGCGAAAAAAAATTAAATCCAAGCGGGAATTGGAAGACCTTTTTCTTGTAAAAACTTCTTATTAAACAGCTTGGAGTTGTATTTATCTGATCTGTCGCAAAGAATAGTAACAATTGTCTTACCCGGTCCTAATTTTTTACCAAGTCTAATAGCTCCAGCAATATTTACACCACAACTCGTTCCTAAACTTAAACCTTCGTTTTGAATTAGGTCATATAACACTGGTAGAGACTCTTTATCTTCAATTGAGAAAGCACCATCAATTTTTGCTTCAGCAAAATTAGCCGTAACTCTACTTGATCCTATACCTTCAGTTATAGAATTACCTTCACCTTTTAACTCTCCATTTTCAACATAGTTATAAAGTGAAGATCCAGCGGGATCTGATAAATAAATTTTGATATTTTTATTTTTTTCTTTCAAAAAACTACTTACACCAGCAATAGTTCCACCAGTACCTGATGAACAAACAAAACCGTCAACTTTTCCATCAGTTTGCATCCATATTTCTGGCCCTGTCGTCTCATAATGTCCTTTAGAGTTAGCGGTATTATCAAATTGATTAGCCCAAACCACTCCATGGTTGTTGCTACTCTTTAATTCATCGGCGAGTCTTCCAGCAACTTTTACATAATTGCCATCATCTTTGTATGGTTTAGGTGGAACTAGTCTTAAATCAGCTCCCATGTTCTTTAACATGTCTTTTTTTTCTTGAGTTTGATTATCATTCATTACAATAATTGTTTTATACCCAATAGAATTTCCAATTAGGCAAAGACCAATACCTGTATTACCTGCTGTTCCTTCAACAATCGTCCCACCTTTTGAAATTAATTTTTTTTCTTGAGCGTCTTTAATCAATGCTAAAGCCGCTCTATCTTTTACGGATCCACCTGGATTTAAGTATTCTGCTTTACCATATATATTGCATCCAGTAATTTCTGATGCAGCTCTTAATTTTACTAACGGTGTATTACCGATCCCTTCAATAAAATTATTTTGAGCATTTTTCATATTAACTTTTATCACTTTCAGAAGTTATACCGTAAGGTTTAAAATTCTCATCTGAGCCAGAAGTTTCCCCAACATTTTTTGCTGGTATTCCAACCATCACTGCATTTTCTGGAACATCTTTTGTGACAACTGCGTTTGCACCAATCTTTGCATTTTTGCCAATAGTTACTGGCCCAAGTATTTGTGCACCAGATCCAACTACAACATTATCTTTAAGTGTAGGATGTCTTTTAATATTTCTTTGTTCGTTTGAGTTTACGCTTGGTGATATACCACCTAGTGTTGCCATGTGATAGATCGTTACGTTATCTCCAATTTCTGAAGTTTCACCAATCACAACTCCCATTCCATGATCTATAAATAAATTTTTACCAATGTTTGCTTTTGGATGAATTTCTATTCCTGTTAAAAATCTTGAAAACTGAGAAATTATTCTTGCAACTAAATGAAACTTTGCAATTGCAAAAAAATTTGCAATCTTGTGGAAAAAAACAGCCTTAGCACCAGGATAAGTTAAAATGATACTTAACTTTGATTTGGCAGCAGGATCTCTCTTAATTATAGACTCTAAAAATTCATTCATAATTTTGTGAAATTAAATTAGCTTATTAATTGCAACAACAACAAACACCTTCAGGTTTGCAATTACATTGCATATCCCCGTCGCAAGCACATGTGTCGTTAGTGCAGTTTGTGCAAATACATTTTGAATTGTCGCAAGCCATAATTGATATATAGAGCTAATAACTTAATAATCAACCCAAATTTTGTCGCTTTAAATTTGATTTAAAGTAAGGCCTTTTACGTTTGCAGGTACAGCTACATCCATCATTTTTGGATTAGCTAATTTTAAATTATTCATGATCTCTACATATTGATCTATTGAATTAACTTGTAATCTTGGATTATTTTTTATTTCACTGCCAATTGTAGAATTCTTTTTCCCATTATAATCATGTGCAGGAAAAACTATTGTGCTTTCTGGAAGTTTAAGCAATTTATTGAATAATGAATCGTATTGTTGTTTAGCATTTCCATTTTGAAAATCAGTTCTTCCAGTCCCATTAATTAATAAAGTATCTCCAGTGAAAACTCTATCTTTCATTAAAAAACTATATGAACAATCTGTGTGTCCAGGTGTGTACAAAACTTTTAATTCAATACCATCTAATTTAATTTTTTCATTTTCTTTAACTCTTAAATCAACCACTTCAGATTTAGAATTTTCACCCATTATTTTTGTACAACTTGTTCTTTTACTTAACTCATTTAGTCCTGTAATATGATCAGCATGAATATGTGTATCAATTACTTTTACCAATTTTAATTTTAGTTTTTCTAAAAGTTTTATATATTCTTCAGTGTGCTCTATTACCGGATCTATTATTAAAGCCTCACGACCTTCACCGCTTGACAGTATGTACGTGTAAGTTGAAGACTTAGTATCGAATAGTTGTTCAAAAATCATATTAATCATCATCATATAAAAAATTGCATAGCAAATCAATCTTGCGTATAATTTGTTTTTAAAAAGGAGATGTAAATGACTCTAAAAATAAATAGTTTAGCGCCTGACTTTAAAGCTAAAACAACAATTGGTGATATTTCATTTCATGAATGGCTAGGTGATAGTTGGGGTGTCTTATTTTCACACCCAAAAGACTTTACACCTGTTTGCACAACAGAATTAGGTTCTCTTGCAAAATTAAAACCTGAATTTGAAAAAAGAAATGTAAAAGTTATTGGTCTAAGTGTTGATCCGGTTTCAGACCACGTAAAGTGGTTAGAAGATATAAAAGATGTAACTGGAAAAAAACCAGACTATCCAATTATAGCTGATGAGGATCTTAAAATTGCAAAACTTTATAATATGTTAGAAGGTGATGCAGGAACTACTTCAATGGGTAGAACCGCTGTAGACAACCAAACAGTTAGAACAGTTTTCATTATAAGACCTGATAAAAGAATTGGTTTGTTCTTAACTTACCCAATGGCGACTGGAAGAAACTTTATGGAATTATTGAGATCAATAGACTCAATGCAGCTTACAGCTAAACATAAAGTAGCAACCCCAGCTGATTGGAAAAAAGGTGAGGAAGTTATCATTGTACCTGCTGTTAAGGATGATGAAGCTAAAAAATTGTTTCCCAAAGGTTGGAATGCAATTAAACCTTATTTAAGAAAAGTTCCAGATCCATCTAAGTAGATTGGACAAAAAACTTTTAAACCTACAATCTCAGCATTGGGAAAGTAATTTCTCAAGTAAGCCTGAGATGTTTGGTTTTGAACCGAGCTACTCAGCAAAGAAAGCTCTAGATTTATTTAAAAAAAACAACATTACAAATATTATTGAACTTGGCGCAGGTCTTGGAAGGGATACAATATTTTTTGCACAAAATGGAATTTATGTACATGCAATTGATTACAGTTTGTCAGCAACAAATATTATTAAAAAAAGATCTAAAGAAAACAATTTAGATGCTTTAATAAAAGTTGAGAATTACGATATTAGAAAAAAACTTAATTGTGATAAAGAAAATTTTCAAGCATGTTACTCACATATGTTATTTTGTATGGCTCTTACAAATCAAAATTTAAAAGATTTAAATCAAGAAATTTTGAGAGTTTTAAAAAAAGACGGTTTAAATATCTATACTGTGAGAAATCATATGGATGGTGATTTTAAGAAAGGAAAGCATAGAGGAGAGGATATGTATGAAATGAATGGTTTTATTGTTCATTATTTTTCAGAAAACAAAATAAAGAATCTTTTAGATGGATTTACTAATATAAGTATTGAGAATTTTGATGAAGGTAGTTTTCCTCGAAAATTGTCTTTAGTAATAAATAAGAAAAAATAACGTTTTTTGAATGCAATTTAGCCCCATTGGTTTTTTTTAAATAATGATTAAATAAGCCTTATGAACAATTTAGATAGTCATTATAAACCAAGTAACTTTAGTGATAAGGTAGCATTATCTTTCACAAAATTTTTAAGGTTTCTTGCAGATACTTTTTTCAAAAAAAGGTACGGACATAGAGCAGTTGTTTTAGAAACTGTAGCAGCGGTTCCTGGTATGGTTGCTGGAATGTTAATCCATTTAAAATCTCTTAGAAAGATGGAAGATGACAAAGGATGGATCAAAACTCTTTTAGATGAAGCTGAAAATGAAAGAATGCACTTAATGACTTTCATACATGTTGCAAAACCAACTTTTATAGAAAGAATTGTAATAATGATTGCACAGTTTATTTTCATAATCACTTATGCAATTATTTATTTAGTTTCTCAAAGAACTGCACATAGAATTGTTGGTTACTTTGAAGAAGAAGCTGTCAGAAGTTACACAGAATATTTACATGAATTAGAAACCGGCAAAATTAAAGATCAACCTGCTCCAGAAGTTGCAATAAATTATTGGAACTTACCTTTGCATGCAACATTAAAAGATGTTGTAAAAGTTATTAGAGATGATGAGGCAGGACATAGAGATGTAAATCACAGTTTTGCTGATGTTATTGACGAAAGAAAAACTAAAGAAAAAATTAATACAACTCAAAAAGAAATAAGAACAAAAGAAAATTTAGAAGTAAAGAATTAATGATGAATAAAATTTTTACATATCTATCTGTTTTTTTTATTTTTACGTCGGCTTCATTTGCAGATAAAAATATGATGATTGGTTCAAAAGGAAAACTTTCTGAAGTAGATAGAACGATTAAAGTAAAAATGTACGACAATTATTATGAACCAAAATCATTCAATATTAAAAAAGGTGAAACGATAAAGTTCGAAGTAGTTAATGAAGGTAACCTTGTTCATGAATTTAATATAGCAAATGCAATGATGCATAAAAAACATCAGCCTGAAATGGAAAAAATGGTTGAGAATGAAATTTTATTAGCTGACTCGATTGATAGAGAGAAGATGAAAAAAATGGCAAAGATGGATAAAGCAATGGGTCACTCACATAGTAATAGTGTTCTATTAGCTCCAAATGAAAAAGGGGATTTAGTTTGGAAGTTTGACAATGCAATGAATATTGAAATTGCTTGCAATGTACCTGGCCATTATCAAATTGGAATGGTAGCTAACGTAGACTTAAAATAATTTTTAGTGAGTTCAGAAAGTTTATCTTTTAATTGGTCTTGTAAACACACATGGAAAAGAAGTGCAAAAAATACTGCATGGTGTTTACTTGGTTGCTCCATTGGTGATTTTGGAACAATTTTATTTTTTCAATTAACTAAAATTCCATTTCCAGTTCTTGGAATAATGACTTTAGCAATTATCAATGGATTAATCACAAGTATAATTTTAGAAACAGTTATACTTATGAAACAAAAGTTTGATTTTAAAAAAGCATTTAATACAGCAATAGGGATGAGTTTTATATCTATGATCAGTATGGAAGTTGCAATGAATTTAACAGATTATCTTTTAACAGGTGGCGCAATATTAACTTGGTGGGTAGTCCCGCTGATGTTGATGGTAGGTTTTGTAACCCCTTGGCCTTACAATTATTGGAGATTAAAAAAATTCAATATAGCCTGTCACTAATTTTTTTTTAATTTGCAGAATATCAGAAATCCAGGAAAAAATTTCGTTAAAAAATTATCTAAAATAATCATAGATTTTGCAAATTTAAAGGAGATGAAAGCAAGAAAAGGTGAAATTAACATGAAGGAATTTAATTCCACAATTTGAAAACCATTTCTATTCATTGATTGTTTTATTCTACTTTTGGTAAATTTATTAATGTGTTCATGTTTATAGTCAACAGGAGACATCTGGTTTAAAATTAATTCTAAAACTGGCCACAAAGAAAAATAATTTGGAGTCGAGAGACATATAGTGCCTTCCTTTTTAAGTACTCTTTTACACTCTTTTAATAAATAATTAAGGTCAGTATTATCAATATGCTCTATCAATTCGATTAAAGAAATACTATCTACTGAGTTTGTTTTAATAGGTAATTTGTTTTTGTAAGAAATAAACTTAATTTTTTTATTAGAGTAGTTTTTTTTGGCGTATTTAATTTGATTTTGAGAAATATCAATTCCAATAGATTTTTTATTTAAAATTCCTAAAAAAGTTCCTGGACCACAACCTATATCTAAATGAAAAGAGCTTTTGGTAATTTTATTTTTAATATAATTAAATTTTATATGGTGCCATGCACTTTGGATACCTTTTTTTTTTCTAAAGACGATATCATAATATCCATCTACTACTGAAGTATTGTAATAGTCGATATTTTTCATGAAACTTTAAATTTATTTTTGTGAGTATCCATATTTTTTTAGTCTCACATCGCCTGTTCTAGCATGAGCTTCCATACCTTCATATCTAGATATTCTTGCTGCAGCAGATCCTACTTCTTTAGTAGACTCTTTCGTCATTCTTTGAAAACTTAAAGTCTTAATAAATTTACCAACAAATAACCCACCTGTATATTTACCTGCACCTTTGGTTGGAAGTATATGATTGGTACCAGAACATTTATCTCCGTAAGCAACCGTTGTTTCTTCTCCAATAAATAGTGAGCCATAATTTTTTAATCTTTTATGGAACCATTCGAGGTTTTTGGTTTGAATCTCTAAGTGCTCAGGGGCATAGTCATCACTTACTTTTACCATTTCCTCATCTGTATCACACAAAATAACTTCACCATAATCTCTCCAGGCAGCCTCAGCGCTCAACCTTGGAACTTCTGGAAGTTTTTCTATTAATTCCGGAACTCTTTTTATTACTTCATCTGCAATCTTTTTACTTGTTGTATACAACCAACATGGAGAATTATATCCATGTTCTGCCTGACCGACTAAATCAACAGCTACAATTTCTGGATCTGCCGTTTCATCAGCTATAATTCCAATTTCTGTTGGACCAGCAAATAAATCGATACCAACTTTACCAAAGAGAATTCTTTTAGCTTCAGCCACAAATTGATTTCCAGGTCCAACTAGAATATCAGCAGGCGCATTACCAAATAAACCATAGGTCATTGCAGCTATTGCTGGTACCCCACCTAAATTTAAAATTACATCAGCACCACATAAGTCCGCTGTATAAATTATAGAAGGGTGAGCACCAACTTTTTCTTTTGGTGGACTGCATGCAATAATATTTTTAACACCTGCTACTTTTGCGGTAGTTACACTCATAACAGCTGAAGCAATATGAGCGTATCTTCCTCCGGGTATATAGCATCCAGCAGTATTTACCGGTACTAGTTTTTGTCCAGCATATAATCCTTTTGAAAGCTCAACTTCAAAGTCTTGACCATAGTTTTTTAATTGAGCCTCAGCAAATTTTTTTACTCTATCGTAAGAAAACTTGACATCATCTTTAGTTTTTTGATCTAATTTTTTTTTGATGTCTTCAATTTTTTCTTTAGAGACAATTATTTCACCATCATATTTATCAAATTTTTTTGTGAGCTCTTTACAGCCTTCCTCTTTTGATTTTTCAAGTTCTTTTAAAAGATTTTGTACTATCTCTTTAGTTTTAGTATCATCTGTAGATGCTGTTTTAGTGGCTTTTTTTAAATATTTAATTGTCATTTATATAAATTTATATTTCATTCTTAATCTAATGCAACAACTGCTGCAGCTATAGAAGCTAGTCTTGCAACTGCTTCATCTGATCTGCTTGTTATAACAACAGGAACTTTTCCACCAACCACCACTCCTGCTGCGCACGCTCCCATGAAATAAATCATCATTTTAACCAAAGCATTTCCAGTTTCAACACTTGGCACTAATAGAACATCTGCTTCACCTGCAACAATATTTTTTATTCCTTTTATATTAGCTGATTTTTTAGAAATACAATTATCAAACGCCAAAGGTCCGAAAACATCAGCATCTAATTTTTCTTTTTTTGATAATTCAGTAATTTCTTTTGCTTCCATTGAACTTTGTATGCTATCTAGAACCTCTTCTGTAGCTGATAAGACCGCAACTTTAGGTCTGTTGTTTCCTATTCTTTTTGAAAAACCAATTACATTTTTTAGAATATGCATCTTGGTTTTAACATTTGGTAAAACATTTAAAGCACCGTCAGTTATAATTAGTGGTTTATCCTCTTTATCTAATGTCATATGCCATATATGACTGAGTCTAGTTTTTCCCAAAAGCTGATATTCTCTTTTTAAAACTTCTTTCATTAATATATCTGTATGAATGTGACCTTTAACTATAATTTTTATCTTTCCTGCTTTTGCTAATTTAGCAGCTACGATTGCAGTGTTGTTTTCAACTGGTTCATGAATAATTTCATACTGAGAAATATCAAATTTGATTTCCTCAGCACATTTTTGAATTTCTTGCTTATCTCCTATAAAAATTGGCTTAATTAAATTTTCTTTAACCGCATCCATTACTGAAAGCATTGGCAAAGGTTTTCCAGCATTGACAATTGCTGCGCTGACACCCTTCTTTTTGCTAGCTGCATCCAAAAGATTGTTAGGACACACTATTTGCTTATCTGAAATCATTTAAAATCTTATATTTGTTTTTATAATGAGTATAAAGGAATTTGAGCATATTTGTGGTAATATAAAGAGTGGAAATCGTAACAAAAATAACACCGATAATCCTTGCATTAATAATGCTTGGTTTAGGATTAGGTTTAAAACTTGAAGATTTTACAAGAGTACTAAAAACACCTAAAGATTTTATTGTTGGTTTTGTTTCACAGTTAATAATTCTTCCTCTCTTTGCTTACTTATTAATTATGATTTTAAAAACACCTCCTGAAATCGCAATCGGAGTAATGATTATTGCAGCAGCACCAGGAGGAGTTACTTCAAATATAATGACTAAATTTGCTGATGGAGATGTAGCATTATCAATTTCCTTAACAGCGATAATAAGTTTATTAAGTATTATTACAGTCCCTTTTATAATTTTTACATCTGCTGATTTGTTTGGAATTACAAATATTGCAGAAAATATATCAATGATTGGTATCGCAATTAAGATGTTTTTAGTTGTTACTGTGCCAGTTATATTAGGAATGATTATAAGAAAATTTGCTGAAAATTTTGTAGCGTCAAAAGTAGAAATATTTAATAAACTTAATATTGTCTTGTTTGCAGTTTTTTTCTTTGCGGCATTTTATGAAGAAAGAGAAAACTTAATAAATTTATTGAAACAAGCAGGTCTTATTGCCTTAATATTGAATGTTTCCATGATGATCATTGCATATTATCTTGGTAAAATTTTTGCATCTGGGGTTAAGCAACTTAAATGTATTGCTTTAGAATGTGGTCTGCAAAATGGGACTTTAGCACTGTTTGTTTCTACACAAATATTTGGATCTGATATATTATATGCAATACCAACTGGTGCTTATGCACTTATAATGTATATAACTGGATTTGCTTTTGTATTTTTATTAAGAAGAAGTACCAATTAATTTTTCTAAATCTTTTTCTATTTCTCTCGGTAAATTAATTTTCTTTTTAGAGTTTTTTGAAAATCTTTTTGCTTTATTTTCTCCAGGATAGGAAATTGATGCAAAACCTTTAGCTCGTGGAAGTTTTTTTATAATCCTTATATTTTCTTTTATTCTTTTAATATAATTTTTTCCAATGAAGATATTAGGTTTAATAGCTAAAAATAAATGTCCAACATTTTGAGGTCCTCTAAAATCATCAAATGGGTCTCTAACTTTTCCGCCATGAGCAGCTCCTGTAATCACTCCACTTAAAATATCAACCATCCATGCAAGACCCGATCCTCTAAAGCCTGCAATAGGAAGCTGAACTCCTTTTAAAGCTTTTTTAGCATTTGTGGTGGGATTTCCACTTTTATCTAAGGCGACACCAGCAGGAATTTTTTTACCAAGTCTAGCAGCAACTCTAATGATACCTCTGTTAATCATCGAAACAGATGAGTCTAAAATAAAGGGAACCTTTCCTCCTGAAGGCGTTCCAAAACAAATCGGGTTGGTACCAAACAAAGTTTTTTTCGCCCCGAAAGGTGCGATTGCAGGTGGTGCATTAGTAAAACACCAAACCATTAAATTTTTCTTAACAGCTTGTTCAACGTAGTAACCTGATAAACCATAATGACCTGAGTTTTTTACACCGACTAATCCAATACCTGTTTTTTTTGTATTCTTTATTAAAGTTTTAATAGCTGTATCTGCTGCAACAAACCCAATTGAATTGTTTGCATCAATAAAAGATATGGAGTTTGATATTTTATTAATCTTAATTTTTGGTTTTGGATTGATAACTTTTTTTTTAATTCTTTCACAATACATCTTAAGCCTTGAAATTCCATGACCATATGCACCAACATACTCAGCATTAATTAAAGCATTAGCACTTATTGTTGCATGAGAAAGACTCAATCCTCTTTTTTTTAAAATTTGGATAACAATTTTTTTTAGTTTTTTTCCATCAACCATAGACCGTCCTGACCAAGAAAATAAATCTTTCCATTGACGGGATGAACCTGAATATCTCTAATTCTTCCAATTTGATTTTGAAATACAATTTCTTCTCGCACATTTTTAGTGTCAGAAAAATCAAGCTTTCTTAAAGACATATCTTTTAAAGATGTTACTAATGCTTGACCATTCCATTCTTTAAATTCATTACCTTTATAAATTGTTATTGCACTTGTTGCAATTGAAGGAACCCAATATTTAATAGCTTTTGTGTAACCTGGCATCCATTTTGGTCCTATCTTAGTTCCACTGTAATTTGTTCCACCCCATCCTAATATTTTCCATCCATAATTTTCACCTTTTTTAATTTCTCCAAACCAATCACCACCTTTTGCACCATGATTACTTGCATAAACTTTTTGATCAAAAGGAGATACAGTTAAACCTTGTGGGTTTCTTACACCGATTTGAAATATTTCGGGCAACCAATCTTTTTTGTCTATAAATTTAGGATTATCTTTAGGAACACTTCCATCCAATTTAATTCTTATAATACTTCCAGGATGTTGAGTTGGATCTTGTGCTATCATTCCTTGTCCTCTTTCACCAACGGATGCAAAAAGAAATTCATCTTTAACTGCTAGTCTAGAACCAAAATGATAACCTGAGTTAATAGGGGGTTGAGCAACAAATATATTGTCAAATTTTAATTCTCCTCTATCTAAATTTGCGCTTGCAATAGAAGTAGTAGATTTAAATTTTCCGTGATCCTCTGAGTAGCTAACAAAAACAACATTATCTTTATATAAAATATCTAATAAACCTCCTTGACCGTCCTCTAATATTTTAAGATTATGAATTACTTCAGAAACATTTCCAGTACTTAGTTGTATTAATTTAATTTTTCCTGACTTTTCAGTAATCAATAATTCTTTATCAGATATGAAAGTTGAGCCCCAAGGGGAATCTAAATCTGTAATTTTATTTATTTTAAATTCTGAAGCTTCAGCTGATACTGAAAATATAAATAAAAATAGAATTAACCTTTTCCACGCCATGGGATAGTTTTATCTATTATTTTTCTTAATGTAACGTCAAATAATAGTCCCAGCATACCCATAATGAAAATAGTTATCCAAATAACTTCATATTGGAAATATTTTTTTGCGACATTTTCAACAAATCCAATTCCTGTAGTACCTGCTAAAAATTCAGCTGCAACAAGAGTTCCCCAACACATTCCAACTGCCACTCTTATTCCTGTAAGAATTTCAGGTAAAGAATTAGGAAAGATTACGTATCTTAAAATTTGTTTTTTGGATGCACCGAGTGAATGAGCTGCATGAATTTTTGATAATTGAGTTCCAGATGCACCAGCCCGTGCAGAGATAATCATGATTGATAATGAGACCATAAATAACAAGAATACTTTTCCAGTATTATCGATACCTAAAACTGAAATGATTAAAGGAGCCCATGCTAATGGTGGCACAGGTCTGTAAAGCTCAATTAAAGGATCAAAAAAGCCTTTAGCAAATCTATTTAAACCCATAAATAATCCAAGCGGAACTCCAATTAAAATTCCAAAGATAAGTCCTAAAAATACTCTTAAAAATGAATCCCAAATGTGTCCATAAGGGACAGGAATTTTAAATAATTTAAAATCTCCTGTAACAACTTTTAGAACTCTACCTTTAAAGTTTTGTTCAACTACACCGTCTTTGGTATGAATAGGGTATTCCCCTGGAAGAACGTCAGCAATCCAATCTGGTAAAATAAATCCAATTATTTTACTTACATCCATCATATCAATCCAAAGTAAAGGTATATTTTTGTAACCGACGCTTGGTTTTGACATTAAGATAAATTTATTAAGAGTATCTGATGGTTTAGGTAACCATCTTCCAGAACCTTGTTCAGAACAACTTGTTCCACTTGATACTATTGTTCCCGCAGGGAATAAAAACATATCTACAAATCGTAACCCACCTTGTTCGGATTTTTGAACATTGTCGAATTCAACAATTGCATTTTGCATTTCATTTAATGCATTTGGCGGATAAATACTTGCAAATTCTATTCTTCTTGCAATCTTAACAATATTTTTTGCATAAGTAGATGCCACTTCTTCTGTATCATCTAAGCCACCTCTATATTCTTTAATTTTATCCTTTAAAGCTTTAATTGAATTTTTAAATTGTGGATTATGATTTCTTAATTTAAAGAATTTATCATTTATAATCTCAAGCTCTTTTGCGGCAGCATCAAATTTAAGACCTTTATTAGTTGCTGGAACTAAAGGTACCTCAATTGTATTTTCGATTGAACCTGTACCAGATTGAACTTTTGTGATACCCCAACCACCTTCTTCAGATACTGCTTTTAATCTTTCATTTTTTTGTTCATCAGTTTCAAATGGATAATCGTTTTTTTTAAAGTTCGAAGTTAAAAGCCTTATTTCTTCAGTCATCTCTTTAATCTGAATTTTTGTATCTGTTTCCATTAAATTTTCGTTTGTTAGTAATGGAATTAACTTTCTCGTCTCGTTGATAAATCCAACTAAAGTTGTTTTTTGTGGACTGCTTAAATCTGGAGAGCTTTGTATTTCCTTAGTGATAATTTGAAGGTTTTTATTTTCAATTTTTATTATTGAAGTACTTTTAAATTCTCTTTCCTCTATTGGAAACTGATATTTTAAACCTAAAAGAGATTCATTTACTTTAGCAACCTGACACAATTCGTTAGCAGATTTAGGATAAAAACCTTTCGCTATATCCCAAGAATAATATAACCAAATTAATAATATCGCACTACTTCCAACAATAATCCAATGCGTTCCACCTTTAGCTCTCTCAGGGTTACCAAATACAGCATCAACTTTTTCTGTTCGAATTAATCTTCTCCCGTAAAGAATACATCCAACAATCGATACGAGTATTAATATTGTAATAAATTGGGTAAACATTTAATTTTCTTTCCCCATTATTTCT
>CACKFV010000001.1 GCA_902599605.1 uncultured Pelagibacteraceae bacterium | reverse complement strand
AATAGTGCCATTGTGTATTTTAATCTTACCATCCATATAACCTTCACCTAAATATAAGTCGGGAAGTAGCAAAAGTTTATAATGCATAGATGAGTCTAACAATTCTAATATTAAAGGATTTTTTTTCTCAGGTTTTCCAATTAAATATTCTCTTTTATTCGCATCAATTAATCTAAATCCATCTTCTTTAAATAGATCATTTAAAAAATTAACTAGTTTCATTTTATGCAGCTTTAAAATCCTTTCCTAAAAAGTCTAAATCTTTAAGTTTATCTATGAGTATTTTCTCATCCTGTTTACTCAGCAGGGAACATGTAGGTAATAAATTTAAAAACTGCTTATCAGTTAAACTAAGAAATGAATGTAAACCTGATATTAAATTAAACTGATCAAAAGCTTTTCTAACTTCACACAGTTTATCATTTGCAGTTTGATCTTTATTTTTTTCAAAGTCATCAAAAACTTTTCTCGCAAGTTTGGCGGTAACATTACATGTGGCTGTTATTATTCCAGAACAATCTTTCTTAAGCCCACTTAGGAGTTTCAATTCTGATCCAGGTAAAATAGAAAAATTTTTGATTTTAAGGTTTCCCATAAGATTGTATGAGCTGTCTTTTACACCAATTATATTTTTGGGAAATCTGGCTGCTAAATTTTCAACACAATCAACAGAAAATTTATATCCACAAAGTTTTTCAAAGTTATAAAGAATTATTTTTGCATCTGGAACAGATTTAATTAATTTTGTGTAATATTCTATTACCTCTTTATCTCCGTAATTATAGTAAGCTGGAGGCATAATCAAAAATTTATTAAGACCAATATTCAAAGATAATTTTAAAAAATTTATATTTTCTACTAGTGAATTTAGTCCAGTTCCAATAATCAACTTATCTTTAATTTTGTCGTTTTTTGAGACAAAATTAATCATCTCAATTTTCTCATTAAGGGGTATTAACTGTGATTGACCAGTGCTCCCAAATAAAACCACTCCATGACAACCATCATTTATTATATTTTCACAGTGTTTTACTGTTTTGTTAACATCTAACGATAAGTCATCATTTAGTATAGAAACAGCCGCCGCATAAATGCCTTTTATTTCTCCCATAATTAAATTTAACTAATATTTTTTTTTTAGTAAAGATACAAAGAATCTATGAAAATACTCGTTATTCAAAATCGAATGGGAATTGGGGATATGATCATGTTTCTTCCTTTCATTAAAGCAATTTCAAATTATTATGGGGAACAAGTTTCTTTAATGGTTAAAAAAAGTACTAAAGCCTCGGAATATTTAAATGAAGAAAAATATATAAAAGAAATAATTTATCTCGAAAGAAGCGAGGGTGAAAAAAGACATGCTGGTGTTAAAGGGTTCTTTAATCTTATAAAAGATTTTAAAGAAAAAAAATTTGATAAAGTTTTTATTTTTAGTTCTTCGCTTAGATTTTATATGGCTGCTAAAATAGGTGGGATTAAGAATATAAATTCTTACAAACTTCTTAAAAAAAAAAATCAGCATATTATTGAGACAGCTAAAAAGTTTATAAGAGATACATTAAAAATTGATGTCAAAGGAAACTCTACTATAAATCTTAGGCCAGACTATATTGCCCAAGTAAAGAAAAATTACTCAATTAGTAATGATGAAACTAATATTGTTCTTGGGACAGGTGGATCAGGTGAAACAAAAAGAGTTCCCTCGAAAATATTTATAGAGGTGATGAAAAACACATTAAAAAAAAGGAAATGTAAATTTTTTATTGCAACAGGAAATGCAAAGGAGGAAATTGAAATTTTGGATCAGATTTTAAAATCAGATTTCAAAAAATTTTGCATACCATTAAACAATTTAAGTATTAACAAAATAATTCCTATTATTAAAAATTGTGATGTCTCAATATGTAATGACTCAAGTTTCAGCCATTTATCTGCTGCTTTAAATATTCCGACAATTGTGCTTATGGCTGATACACCTCTAGTTTACGGAAGTTACAGTTCTCTAATGCACCCTATACTTCCTGAGGGGGCGAAAACAGTTAGCCATGATACTTTGGGGAAAGATAAGATAAGTCCCACAGAAATTCAAAAAAAACTAGACGAAATTTTGTCAAATGTTTTTTAAGACAACGTCTTTAGCCTCATTGACAATTGAAGCTAATCTAGTCAATTCAGGGCTAATATCTGGATGAATTTTTTTCATTATTTTTTTATAAGAATTTAAAATTTCATCTTTTGAGTATTTTTTTTTTGGATCAAGATTTAGAATTTTGTACGCCTCGTCCAAGGTAATCTCACTAGTATTGAGATTTTTATTAAAATTATTGAAATTAAATCTTCCAGAATTTTTTAGAACGTTTAATAAGCCCCAGAACCTAAATAATTGAAAAAGTGTAAAACCAGCTTTTGTTTTTAATATAGGAAGTATCATCAGTAAAAAAGGTAGTGAAAATATGTATCTTCCAGCAACTACCATAGCAATAGCAAGGACTATGGATAAAATAATTACAAATGACCTTATAAATTTTGAGATTTTTCTACTCGAGGTTTTTGCAAACCAATTCAATATCAAATATATTACGACAAAAATAACAAGTGTTATAAAAAAAAAATTCATGTAAATAGTTATTATGAAAATACCACAACTTTCAAAAAAATCAGAAACAAAATCTTGTCATAACGTCACTTGGACAGATGATTATAGCTGGGTTCACCAAAAAAACATACTGGAAGTTTTGAAAGATAGTTCAAAGCTTTTACCTGAGGTAAGAAAGTATTTAGAGGAGGAAAATAGGTATACTGAGTTTCACTTAAAAGATACTAAAGAATTTCAAAAAACATTATTTAATGAAATCAAAGGAAGAATAAAGTTGGATGATGAATCTCTTCCTTTTAAAGATAAAAATTATCAGTATTGGACAAAAACAACTAAAAAAGGAAACTACTCAATTAAATGCCGAAAGAAAATTGGAACTGATAAAGTCGAAGAAATTTGGAATGGTGACAATGAAAAAAGTAAATTGAAGACTGAGTATTTTGGGGTAGGTGATCTTGAAGTAAGTTATAATGATAAATTTCTTGCCTACTCTTTAGATTTGAAGGGTTCGGAATATTTCACAATTTATGTCAGAGACATTAAAACCGGCAAGTTAGTTACTGAAAAGATTGAAAATACTTCTGGCTCTATAAATTTTAGTCTTGATGATCAATATATATTTTATTCTAAATTGGATGAAAATCACAGACCAAGATCAATTTTTAGACATCAAATTGGATCATCAAGTAATGAAGATCTACTCATATTTGAGGAAAAGACAAAAGCATTTACGGTTGGCATAGGTATAAGTTCTGATGAAAAGTACTATTTAATAAATAGCTCAGATCACAACACATCAGAGAATTATTACTTTAGTATTGATGAAAAAAAACCTAAGCCTAAACTTATTCAAGAAAGAAAAAAGGGAATAATTTACAGTGTAAATTCATGGAGTGGAAATTTTTACATGCACACAAATGAGGACGCTGAGGATTTTAAAATTTTAATTTCAGATAATATCGAGTCTAAAGTATGGAAAACTTACGTTTCAAGCCAATCAGAAACAATGATTGGAAATTTAACATTCCTGAATAACTGGCAAATCAGATCTGAGCTTAGGAATGCACTTGATAAAATTTACGTCAAAAATCTTAAAACAAATAAAGAGGAAGAAATTATCTTTACTGAAGAAACTGTTTACGACTCATCTGTTTCCCTTATGCAGAGAGATCGTAAAACAGATGAAATATATATTTCTTATTCTACTCCAAAAACACCATCTCGAACTTTTATTTATAACCTAAAAACTAAAGAAAAAAAACTTGTCAAAGAACAAATAATTCCATCAGGTCATAATTCTAATGATTATGTTGTTGAAAGACTCGAGTGCGAAGGGCATGATGGAAGGATAATTCCAATCACTATTACAAGAAAAAAAACTACAAAACTGGATGGTAATTCAAACTTGCTTTTGTATGGATATGGTTCTTACGGAAATTCAATGTGGCCATCGTTCTCCTCTACTAGATTAAGCTTAATCAATAGGGATATAATTTGGGCAACAGCTCATATTAGAGGAGGAATGGAAAGAGGCATGAAGTGGTGGAAAGAAGGTAAGTTGTTAAATAAGAAAAATACTTTTCAAGACTACATATCTTGTGCAGAATTTTTAATTGATAAAAAATATACCTCAAAGAAAAAAATTATTGGCATGGGAGGTTCAGCTGGTGGATTGCTAATGGGGGCAGTAGTAAATGAAAAACCAGACTTATTTTTAGGTATGATAATGGCTGTTCCATTTGTTGATAGTTTGACAACTAATCTTGATCATTCATTACCCTTAACGATTGGAGAGTTTGATGAGTTTGGAAATGCAAAAGACAACAAAGAACACTTTGATTATATTTACTCATACGCGCCATACAACAATATAAAAAAAATGGATTATCCAAACATTTTAATTACCACTAGCCTCAGTGACAATAGAGTTTTATTTGATGAACCTCTCAAATTTACAGCAAAGTTAAGAGACAACAAAACTGACGGTAATCTTTTGCTATTAAAAACTGAAATGAATGCGGGTCATGGAGGCAAATCTGGTCGTGATGGAATTATTGAGGAGATAGCTTTCGACTATGCTTTCATATGTAAGATTGCAAAAAAAATTTAATTTTAACATCTTGAAAAAATAAAAATAATTACCATATATTTTTAGAGGTTGCCTAATGGGACCTTTTTAATTCTTGCTAACAAAGGAGGATAATATGACAAGTAAGGATCTATCAATATTCAATTCCCTAAGACCATTTTCAATTGGTTTTGACGACATGTTTGATCAATTTGAAAACATGTTGGGTAATGGAGGAATGAGTATGCAATCAAATTACCCGCCCTACAATATTAGAAAAACAGGCAAAGATAAATATTCTATTGAAGTTGCTTTAGCTGGTTTTACTAAAAAAGATGTAGAGGTGGAATTTGAAGATAATATGCTGACTGTTAGAACAAAACAGACAGATAAATCAGAAAACAAAGATCAGGACGGAGAGATCTTACATAAAGGAATATCTCAAAGACAATTCGCTAGATCATTTACAATAGCAGATGATGTGAAAGTAAATGGAGCCGAGTTAAAAGATGGTTTGCTAACTATAGCTTGTGAAAGAGTAATACCTGATTATAAGAAAAAAAAGCTTATTGAAATTAAATAAGTTCAACCTTGCTTGTGGGGTTCTCCCCCACAAGTCAAAAACATCCCTTTGATGAAAATCCTACAACTCTCTCTGACTCATCAACTTCAAAAGTCCTTACACATTTAATTCCCATTTTTTTTGTATTGTATATTATTTTTCCTCCACCGCTTTCTGGGTCTGGCATTAAATATTGCGTTGGTTCTCCAAATTCTTGAATAACTTCATCAATTTTTTTATGAATAAATTTTTCTAGGTATTTTTCTTCTTTTTCGATAAGACTATTTGTTTTGTCCTGGACTGTTTGACATCCATAAGCCAACGGTATCAATAAAATTATAATAAGTATTTTTTTTATCATTTTGATTGTTTATTATAATTACTTTACCTTAAAAATAAACTTCAAGTTGAAATTTGTTAATAAAAAACAAGTATTTAAAGTAATTAAAAAAAGAATCTGGTATTTATTCTAATCAATTGGAGGTCTAATGTTAGATAAATATTTCGAATATAAAAAACATAAAACTAGTTTTAAAACAGAGGTTATTGCAGGAATAACAACTTTCCTAACAATGGCTTATATCATGTTTTTAAATCCTTTTATATTGTCAGGAGAATTCGCTGGTCCTGAAAAAGGTTTTTTTGATTTTGGTGCAGTTTTCACTGCAACAATTTTAGCCACAGCAGTAGCTTGTTTCATAATGGCTTTTTATGGAAAAACTTGGCCAATAGGTCTTGCGCCTGGAATGGGAATAAATGCATTTGTTGCATTCGGAGTTGTAGGTGGAATGGGTTACTCTCCACAAGCAGCCCTTGGTGCAGTGCTAGTTGCAGGAGTTTTGTTTTTAATAATTTCACTTACTCCGCTGAGAGCATGGTTAATAAATTCTATACCAAGAAGTTTGAAATTAGGAATTGGTGCAGGGATAGGTTTATTCTTGGCTATTATAGGTCTTGAAATAATGGGTGTGGTTGGAGACCACCCAGTTACATTGGTTACTTTAGGTGATATTAAAAATCCATTAGTGCTATTAGGATGTCTAGCTTTTGTAGCAATGGTTGTTTTAGAGAAACTTAAAGTTAAAGGTAATATTATAATCGGAATTATTGCATTTAGTATAATTGCATGGGTAACAGGTCTTGCTAAGTTTAATGGTATAGTTGATACGCCGCCACCTATGACTTACTTGTTTGACTTTGACCTTAAAGCTGCATTGACTGCAAGTATGTCAACTGTAGTTTTTACTTTACTATTTATTGATTTCTTTGACACAGCTGGAACATTAACGTCTGTAGCAAACGTAGCTGGTAAAGTAGATAGTAAAGGTAAAGTACAGGACATTAACAAAGCGATGTTGTCTGACAGTGTTGGTACAGTTGCTGGAGCTTTAATGGGAACTACTACCGTCACAAGTTATGTCGAGTCTGGAGCTGGAGTAAAAGCAGGTGGAAGAACAGGAATGACATCATTAGTAATTGGTATATTATTTTTGTCATGTTTATTTTTTTCTCCTTTAGCAACAAGTTTGCCTAAAGAAATTGATGGGGCAGCGTTATTATATGTAGCGGTTTTGTTCGTGAGAAATATAACAGATATTTCCTGGGATGACATTTCTGAGTCTGCTCCTGCTATAGTTGCGATGATTACCATGCCTCTAACGTATAGTATAAGCAATGGTATTGCGCTTGCTTTTGTGGCGTATGCTTTGATTAAAATTTTTACAGGAAAATTTGCAACCACTTCACCAGCAATATGGATAATTGCTATTTTAAGTGTTTTAAGTTTTGTAGTTGCTTAATTTAAATTAATTTAAAAAGGGCTAGAAAAACAATTTCTAGCCCTTTTTTTTTAGTTCTTTTTTTAGTTGATCTATTGAGATAAGTTCACGTAATTCATAAGGAAAAACAATCCAAGGGTTATCTTTAAGACTATGAACAATATAATCTGATCTAAAATTAGATTTTTCTTTTTTGTAAAGAACAGCAGATTTAAAAGTTATTTTCTTATTTTCAAAATCTTTATATTTTTTAAGCCAGTCTAAAGTCTTTTCAAGTGTTACACCAGTATCAATAAGATCATCAGTTACTAAAATATTTTCCCCATAAATTTTACTTGTTGTGGATAAGTCTCTTGCAAAAGTAAGTTCATTTTGAACATCGGATACTTTTCCCTCGCCTGCTGATGAATAGCTTTCAACTCCAAGGTAACCACATTTTACTTTAAAAATTCTACTGAGTATATCCCCTACTCTCAAGCCACCTCGAGCAATACAGATTATGAAGGAAGGTTTAAAGCCGCTTTCACTTATTTGAACGGCAAGTTCATCTATTGATCTATTGTATTCATTCCAGTCAATAATAAGTTTTTTAGACATAAAAAATTGTTCTATTTTTAGATTTATATATCAAGATATATAAGTTAGAAATCATTTTATGCGAATCTTTGATTGTTTTATGTTTTATGATGAAGAGACCGTATTAGACATAAGACTGAACTCTTTAAAAAATTCTGTTGATTGTTTTGTTATCGTTGAAAGTAAATTCTACCACAACGGTAAAAAAAGGGACTTAAAATTTGATATTAACAAGTACCCTAAATTTAAAGATAAGATAATTTATATTGTACAAGATGATGAACCTCCAAACTTAGAAAAAGTTAATAAAGAGGATGATGAAGCATTAAAATCTCATAAGTTAATTTTTAATGCTCACAAAAGAGAAAATTTTCAAAGAAATCAAATTTATAAAGGGCTAGATAAAGCAAACGAAGATGATTTGATAATGATATCTGATGTAGATGAAATACCAGATTTAAAAGACCTTAATGTAGCTAGAGTGAATAACAAAATAGTTATTTTTGAACAAAACATTTTTTACTATAAGTTGAATAGATACCTTGAAGGTTTTAAGTGGTATGGAACAAAAGCTTGTAAAAAGAAAAATCTAAAATCACCTCAATGGATTAGAAACATTAAGAATAGAAAATTTGGATTTTGGAGAGTGGATACTATTTTTTCAGAGACAAAATATATCAATAAAATTTTCATTAATGATGGGGGTTGGCATTTTTCAAATCTGAAAAGTCCAGCTGATATTGAGATCAAATTAAAATCTTATTTACACCACAGAGATTTTGAAGTTGAAAATATTGATTTAAAAGAAATATCAAGACTAATGAGAAATAATGAAACCATTTACGACATGTATGCAGACAAAACAGAAAAGAAATTTACTGAAAAAAAAAGAAAATTAAGTTTATATCCTAAAAATAAATTACCACAATACGTTCAGAATCATGAAAGTAAGTTTAAGGATTGGCTTGATTGAATTAATACTGAATGGGTTCAGGGTCTATTGATCTCCATAAATACCACGTTGCAACAGAGCAGTAAGGACTAAATCTTTTTTTTAATAATGATACAAATTTTTCAGGTGGTAAATATTTTTTTTTATAATTTTTTGATATAGCTCTTAAAAGGCCAATATCTTGAATTGGCCAAATATTTGATCTATTGTATGTGAATAATAAGATCATCTCAGCTGACCATCTTCCTATTTGTCTCAACTGTGATAAATAATTTATAGCCTCCTCATCAGACATCTTATGAATTAATTTGGGGTTAAAAGTTTTTTCAATCGTTTGCTTGGCTAAACTCTTTATGCCTAATACTTTCTGTCTGCTTAATCCACAGCTTTTCAATTGAGCAAAGGTCAACTTAGATACTGTTTTTGGATTAATTTTATTTTTACATTTCTTTTTAAATTTTAAAAAAACTGAATTCGCTGCTGCAACGCTTATTTGTTGTCCAATTATACTTTTGCAAAGCGAAAAAAAAATATCTCGCCTTGTAGTTAAAATAGTTTCTGAGGGACTTTCATAACTTTTAATTAACTCAGAGAGAGTTTCATCTTTTCTGGATAAATATTTTTTTGCCTTATTCCAATATTTTGGTACTTTAGTCATTAATTGGTCTAGATGTTATGATTTTTTTCTTATAAATCTCCCTCCTAAAAATTATAAGCGTAGAAACAATTACCAATAAAGCTCCGATTAGTGTTTTAAACAAAGGTATCTCGTCCCAAATGAGATATCCAAATATAATAGCAAAAACTAAAGCTAAATATTTGAGAGGAGTTACTAATGAAACTTCTGAAAATTTATAAGATTGACTTAACCATAAGTTTGCAGCACCCCCAAAAATACCTATTAATGATAAAAGTATAAAATGATTTAAAGTAGGCATAATCCAACCCTGAGGAATAGTTAAAAAACTTAATAATAAAATTGCTAAAGAAAAATAAAAAGATATCAACCATACTGGTTCAGTTGTTGACAGTTGTCTAATAGTTATAGCTACATAGGAGAGACCTAAACAAAATATAATTGGAAAAATATAATAAATATTTAATTCAGTGATCCCAGGTTCTGTAATAATAAGGATTCCAAAAAAGCCTATGATGACTGCTAACCACCTAAAAATTCCAACTTTTTCATTTAGTAAAAAAATAGACAATATTGTTGTGAATATTGGAGCAGCAAAAGATATACTCACAACAGTTGCTAATGGCAGTTGTCTTAAAGCAATAAATATTGCAATTAGTGCTATTAGTCCTGAGCCGCACCTTAAAGCATGTAATCCTGGCCGTTTAGTTTTATAAAAATTATGAAATCTTTCTTTGGGGATTATAAATAAATAAAAGATTATTCCAAAGAAGCCCCTAAAAAACAAAACCTGACCAATTGGATAATCGACAGACCACTTTACAATTAAATCCATTAATGAAAATGCACAAACAGAGAGAAACATGTACAAAAAGCCTAATTGATTTTTAGAAAGCATAAGTTTAACTTAGTTATATAATTAAAATAATCAATGGAAATAGCAGTTTTAGCTTGTGGATGTTTTTGGGGACCTGAAAAAAAATTTGGTGATCTCAATGGAGTTTATCAAACTGAAGTAGGTTATTGTGGTGGCAAAACTGAAAACACAACTTATAAAGAAGTTTGTTCTGGTGAAACAAATCATGCTGAAGTGGTAAAAATAAATTTTGATCCAAAAATTATTACTTATGAAGAAATTTTAAATTTTTTTTTTAAAATTCATGATCCGACTACTTTAAATTCTCAAGGCCCAGATTTTGGAACTCAGTACAGAAGTGAAATTTTTTATTTAAACACAAAACAAAAAGAAATTGCTGAAAAGGTCTTAAAATCAAAAAACAATGATTTTTCAGGAAAAATTGTAACTAAATTATCTTTGCTAAAGAATTATTGTATAGCTGAGGAATACCATCAAAAATATTTGGACAAAAAATTTTAGATGAGTTTAGTCACGACAGATTGGGTTCTCGATAATTTAAGTAGTCTAAAAATAATAGACGCCTCTTGGCATATGCCTGCTCAAGAAAGAAATCCTGCTGAAGAATATCGAAATGGTCATATTCCAAACTCTATTTTTTTTGATTTAGATGAAAATTCTGAGAAAGATACCGACCTTCCGCATATGCTTCCAAAACAAAAAACTTGGGAAAAAATTATGTGCTCCTTAGGCATAAATAATAATGACGATATTCTCATATATGACAACTCGAATTTGAAAAGTTCATGTAGGTGTTGGTTCACCCTTTTATATTTTGGTCATGATGAAAAAAAAATACATATTTTAAATGGTGGATTAAAAAAATGGATTTTTGAAAATAAGCCTATAACAAAAGATACGACAGAAATTATTGAAAGTAATTATGTTGCAAATGAAAAAGAAAATTTAGTAGTAAACCTTGATCAAATCAAAAAGAATATTTTTAGTAAGAGTTTTAACGTTATTGATGCAAGAAGCCTTGAAAGATTTGAAGGAAAAGTGTCCGAGCCGAGGAAAGGTTTAAGAAGTGGACATATTCAAAACTCTTCTTGTTTACCTTTTAACTTATGTATAAATCAAAAAACTGGAGAATTTAAAAATCTGGAAGAACTAAAAGAACTTTTTAATCAACTAGAAAACATAGAAAAAAGATTAGATCCAGTTTTTACTTGCGGATCTGGTGTTACCGCCGCAGTCCTAGCTTATGCCTATAAAATGGTAAATAACGATTATATTCCAAAAATTTATGATGGTTCTTGGAGTGAATATGGTAAATATCCAGCATGAAAACTTCAAAAAAAATTACCATATTTTTAATAATATTAGCAATTGTTATTGCTTCAGTGATAGTAGCAAGACACTTTGTTGGAAAACATTTTCAAAAGAAATTTTCTAAATATCCACCACCAGGAGTAATTGTTGAGGTTGTTCAATCATCCAATTTTTTTGACAGTATTGAAACATTTGGTACTGCTTTATCAAAAAAAAATAAAAACTTTAGAGTCAAAAAAAGTGAAATACTTGACAAAAAAATTTTTATTGGAAAAGTATTTAATGAAGGTGATGTTTTATTAAGAACAAAAAATGAAATTATCATCGCTCCCTTTAAAGGAGTTTTGGGAAAAAGAGAAATTGCTCAAGGTGTTCTAGGAACAGAGTCTTTTATTCTCACTCTAGATGATACTTCATCGATTATTCTTAATATTAAAGTTCCCGAGATTTATCTTAAAATTTTAAAACCAGGTCTTGTTGCTGAAGTTAGATCAGATGCGTTTGATAAAATATTTTATGGTAAAATAGACTCTGTGAGTTCTCGCGTGGATCCTAGTACAAGATCAGTTCTTGCAAGCATCACAGTGGATAACAAAGAATTAGAATTGGTCCCAGGAATGCTTTTAGATATACAAATTATTTATAATGAAACTCAAGAAATAGGAGTTCCTGAAAATTCATTATTGATTCAGGGTGACACAGCATTTGCTTATAAAGTTTTAGAGGATAACACCATTGAGAAAATTGAAGTCAAAATTGGAAAAAGAAATTATGGAAAAGTTTCTATTCTTGATGGTTTGTCTGTGGGCGATAAAATAGTAAAAGAAGGAATTTCAAAAGTAAGAGATAAAATCAAAATAAAAATCATTAATTAAAAGATGTTCTTAACAGACTTATCAATCAAACGACCAGTCGTCTCAATGGTGATGAGTATAGTCATGGTTATGTTTGGTATTTTAGTTTTTTTTGAAATACCAACTAATGAATTACCAGATATTGACCGACCAGTAGTATCAGTTCAAACTGATTACAAAGGGGCTTCAGCTCAGGTAATTGATACTCAGATAACACAAAAGATTGAGGATTTTATCGGAGGCACCCCTGGTCTCGTTTCAATTGACTCTATGAGTGAAGATGAAAGGTCAAGAATTGATATGACCTTCAAAGATAACCTTGATATTGACGATGTTGCTAACGATGTGAGAAGTGCAATCTCAAGAGTAGTGGATAATTTACCAAAAGAGGCTAGCGCTCCAGAAATTTTCAAACAATCTGCAGGCTTTAGAACTACTATGTGGTTGAGTTTTAGCTCGGATTTTATGAGTGATTTAGAACTCACTGATTTTGCTGATCGATATTTGGTAGATTATTTCTCAACTGTAGAAGGAGTAGGACGTGTGAGATTAGGTGGTGAAAGAGAGCTCTCTGTGAGAGTTTGGTTAGATCCTCTTTCGCTAGCCGCAAGAAATTTAACAACTCAAGATGTAGAACAAGTTTTAAATTCAGAAAACTTAGAATTTCCTGCAGGTCGAATAGAGTCAAAAGATGTAGATCTTTCAATAAAACTTGAAAACGCTTATGAAAATTTAGACTCTTATAAAAAACTACCTTTGAAGAGGGCAATTGATGGTTCTGTAACAACTTTGGAAGATGTTTCTAGGATTGAATTTGGTCCAGTATCTACAAGAACACTTTTTAAAGGAAATGGAAAAAAAGTTGTAGGTATTGGTATTTATCAAAACTCAGATGCAAACACAATTGCGGTAGCTACAAAAGTAAAAAAGAAGATTAAAGAAATACAAAGTTCTATACCTGATGGATCTACATTAGAGGTTTCTTTTGATAGATCGAATTATGTCTCAAATGCAATTAAAGAGGTGTACAAAACATTATTTGTTGCATTAATTTTAGTCACGCTCATTATTTATCTCTTTTTGGGTAACATCAGAGCTTTAGTAGTACCAATTGTAGCTTTGCCAGTTTCTTTAATATCAACTTTTTTAGCAATTTATTTTTTTAATTTTTCAATAAACCTTTTCACTCTTATGGCATTAGTTCTTGCAATAGGAATCGTGGTGGATGATGCAATTGTAATGTTGGAGAATATATACCGAAGAGTTGAGAAAGGTGAGAGTCCATTGGTTGCTGCATATAAAGGATCAAGACAAGTGTCTTTTGCAATTATAGCAACCACTTTAGTTCTTGTTGCAGTATTCATACCTTTAATTTTTATAGAGGGCTTAGCTGGAGTGCTGTATGCTGAAACAGCTGTTACTTTAAGTTTCGCAGTGATAATATCAAGTTTTGTAGCATTATCCCTAAGCCCGATGATTGCTAGCAAAGTTTTAGACACAAAATCAAAAAGAAATAAATTAACTCTTAAATTTGAAAAAAGATTAAATGATTTTAAGGAATTTTATATTTACACTTTAAAATATTGGATATTAAAGAAAAAAAGTATAATTGCTTTTTTAATATCAATTTTAATATTGTGTATTGGTTTATTTATTTATATTCCAAAACAACTTATACCAAAAGAAGACAGAGGTGCTTTCTTTGTAATAGTAAAGGCGCCTCAAAGCTCTGGGTTTGAGTTTACCTCCTCAAAAACTCAGGATATCGAAAAATTGTTATTACCAAAAGTGGGACAAGGTGAGTATAGAAGACTTATTTTAAGGGTGCCGGGTTTCGGAAAAAGTAGCAAACAAGTCAACTCAGCTTTTATAATTGTATTGTTAGAGGATTGGAAAAAAAGAGACAGAAAAGGTAACAGAATAATGATGGAGTCTTTTAGAGAAATTTCAAAAGTTCCAGGTGTTCTATCATTTCCTGTTATGCCCCAGGGAATAAGAACCGGTGGTGTAGAGAAACCAGTCCAATTTGTAATATTAGGTAATACCTATGAAGAATTAATTCAATGGAAGGAGACTATAAAAAAAGAGGCCAGAAAAAATAATAATTTAGCTAATATCGAAGACGATTTTGAATTAAATAAACCAATAATAAATGTAAAGATCGATCAAAAGAAAGCATCAGATCTAGGCGTATCTACCTCAGAAATAGGAAGAACAATTGAAACTATTTTTGGCTCCAGAAGTGTCACAAAATTTACAAAGGATGGCAAAGAATATTCAATTATCCTGCAAGGAGATATTAAAAATAGAAATGAACCCTCAAGTTTAAATAAAGTTTATGTTAGATCAAAAAACTCTGGTCAATTAATTGCTTTATCAAATTTAGTGACAATTAATGAAAGAGGAACTGCTCCATTTCTATCAAGGTATAATAGACAAAAAGCAGTTACTATTTCAGCAAATATTGTAGGAGATTATACCCTTCAGAATGCTTTATCTTTCTTAGAAGAAGTTGTTAAAGAAAATACACCTAATGCCAGAATTGATTTTAAAGGGGAAAGCGAACAGCTAAAAGAAATAAGTTTCCAAATTTACGTAATATTCTTTTTAGCTTTAGTTACAGCATATCTTGTGATGGCGGCTCAGTTTGAAAGCTTTGTCCATCCTTTCACAATAATGCTGACAGTCCCGCTAGCAATATTTGGTGGAATAATAGGTCTACTGCTCGTCGGCAGTTCAATTAATGTTTACAGTCAGGTTGCTTTAATAATACTAATTGGATTAGCAACTAAAAACGGGATATTGATTGTTGAATTTGCAAATCAATTAAGAGATGAGGGAAAAAATCAATTAACCGCGATTTTGGAGTCCTCAGCACTAAGATTGAGACCAATCTTAATGACATCTATTTCTACAATTATTGGAGTTCTACCATTGGTAATAAGTAGCGGTCCAGGTGAGGCAAGTAGATTGTCTGTTGGTATTACTATATTTGCTGGAATGATATTTTCGACTTTTTTTACACTTTATGTAGTTCCAATAATTTATTTATTATTGGGAAAGAATACAAAAAGTATAAATCATATTGAAAAAGAGTTAGAAAAAGAACTTAATCAATAAACAATAAATTTTTTTCTATTAAGCTTTTTTTTACATTTTATAAGCTGAGTTTTATATTGATCTGAATAATTTTTTACTTTTTTTGCATAAGAAACAACTTTTTCATTTTTTTTATAGTTTTTATAGTTTCCCCATCCTTCGTGATAAGCAATATATTGTTTGAATGCATCGTTTTTAGGAATTTTTAAAAGTTTTGATGATTTATTTGTATACCAGCCGATAAAATCAACGCTATCCTTGAATCTTGTTCTAAGAGCCAATGGTTTGTTCTGTTCGTCCTTATATTGTTTCCATGTTCCCTTTACAGCCTGAGAATATCCAAATGAACTTGAAGGTCTTTTGAAAGGAATAATTTTAAAAAGTTTTTGTCGTTTAGGTTTTGCTAGCCAATGGAAATCTGACTCAAATTTAATAAATGCAAGTTGTATGTGTATAGGTGTTCCCCATTTTTCCTCAGTTTTTTTTGTATGTTTATACCAAAAATATCTTTCAGAAAATATTGAGCAACTACTTAAAGTATTTTTTGGGATAGACGAGCAGCTCAGAAAAAATAAGAAAAATGATAAAAATAAAAAAAATTTAAAACGAATCACTCCTTATTTATAATTTATTTACGTTTTTTTCTCCATTCCCAAGGCATTTCAAAATTTCCTGCCCACAAACCTTTTTTTTCTTTTTTTGCATCATTTTCATTTACAATATATTTTTTTGAATATTCAGTGTAAGCAACAGCTAAACCATTCCTTACAAGCCAAGAATTAATATCCCGTCTTTTCTTAAAGCAAATAGCAACAACTCTATTATACCTATCCACAGATTTCTTTTTACATACTATTATTTCGTTTTTAACGAACTTTTTTAATAAACTAGTAGTTTTAATTCCACACTCATAATCTTGATTAAATGTGATTACGCTCAGGCTCAACCAAGGCTTAGAGCATATTTGATCGTTTTCAGGTGCATCGATACCGTAGAGTCTAATTTTATTTTCCTTTATTCTAATTGTGTCACCATCTATTACTTTTGCATATCCTGTTATTTGTTCTGAATAAGAATTGGTTTTGGAAAAAAAAATTATTAATAAAATTAAATATATAATTTTATTCTTTTTCGGTTTTAAATAGGATTTCATAAACTTTGTAAATCAAAAAAGGTATTATTACACCCAGTAAGTTACCATTTAAATCACCTGTTTGAAAGCTGCGATTTGGTATGATTAAATGGAAAATTTCAAGGACTATGGATAAACAAACCAAATATACAAATAATTTTTTTTTTGTTTTAAAGGCGAAAAGACCAAGGATTGAAATCAGAGAAAAAGCGTAAATGTGATTTGAGGATATTTGAAAAAAATCCCTAGTGATTTGAGGTTGATTACTAAAATCATTGTATAAAAAAAAACCTAATATACTTCCTGGAAATAGATATAAAATTATTAAACATATATTGGATAATTTGAAAATTAATTGAAGATTATTTGTAAAAATTTTCATTAATTTTATTTATTTTATTTATTAATTAATATATCAAATATTTCAATGAAACATCTTATTCTTATAAGGCATGGACAAAGTGAGTGGAACCAACAAAAAAGATTTACTGGTTGGGTCGATGTCGGATTAACAGATAAAGGTAGAGCTGAGGCTAAAAAAGCTGGTGAATTAATAAAAGAGAAAAAAATTAAACTTGATTCTTTTTATAGCTCCTACCAAAAAAGGGCAAATGATACACTTAAAATTGTTATGAAAGAATTAAATGAAGATGAAAACTTAATTACAAAAAAATGGCAATTAAACGAAAGACATTATGGAGAGCTTACAGGTTTAAATAAAGAAGATATGAAGAAAAAATATGGAGAAGAGAAAATCCATCAATTTAGAAGATCATGGGATGTCAAACCTGGAGCTTTAGATAGGAAAAGCCCCTACCATCCGCTTAATATAGAAACTTATAAGGATATTCCAGTGTCTAATATTCCAGATACTGAATCTTTAAAAGATACGCATAAACGGGTAGTGGATTGTTATAATGAATTAATCTTAAAAGATCTTCAAAATGGTAAAGGTGTATGCATCTCAGCCCATGGAAATTCTTTAAGAGCTCTATGCAAGTATCTTTTTAAAATCAATGAGAGAGAAATTTCTAAAATGGAAATACCAACCGGAAATCCTCTTTTAATAATTTTTGAAGACAAACTTCAAATTGCATCTGTAACATATCTTGATCAAGGAAGAGCCAAAAATTTAGTTGCTTTTTAGAAGTTTATTATAAATATCATAATTAGTGACATGTTTAAAGTTCACTTTACTTTCAAAACCCGTCAATTCATTTCTTGATAATAAATCATTCCACACCTCCGACATTGGAAAAGATTTATTATTAAATTTTTTAAATATTTTCTTTTCTAGTATCTGACATCCTGTGTAAATAAAATTTAAGGGCTTTGTTTTGTTAAGCTTGTCCGCCTCAAGATTAAAGTCTCCTACCAAATTTTGATCGAAGCTTTTATCCTTATTTACCACTAATAAAATATTTTTTGAATTTGTGTTAAAAAACTGATTTTCCATTTCTAAGATTTCATCAATATAATTTTCGTTCCATAAAGTATCTGGATTAAAAGTTAAAAAATATTCATTTTTGTTTTCCATAATCATATTTAAAATTCCTCCACCAGTATTGAGAATTTCAGGGACTTCCTCAAATAATTCTATATCAATATCAAAGTTTTTTTTTTCAATAAAATTTTTAAGCTGGTCTCGTTTGTAATGGGTATTTATCAAAATTTTTTTGAGATTTAATTTTTTTACAAGTTTAATAGTCCTTTCTAGTATAGTTTCATTTCCAATTTCAACAAGAGGTTTTGGAATTTCGTTTGTAATTGGAGTTAATCTTTTTCCAAAACCAGCACCTAATATCACCGCAACCTCAATTTTTTTCATACAATTAAATTTTATATAAATTTATTATTATTTAAAATAAACCTTAACTCATCAAATACTTTTCCATTTTTGGTTCTTAACTTAATAAGACTCCATGTATAAGGAATGTATTTAAGATATTTGTTTTTATCATCTCTTTTTGCAAGTCTTGAAAAAATTCCAAGAATCTTAAAATTTCTTAATACTGACAAAATTAAGAAGTCATTTTCAAATTTTTTAAGATCTCTATTTAAGTATTTTTTTGTAAAATGATTAAACATTTCTTCTTTTAAACTATTTGATGTTTTAAGTCTTACATCATCAATTAATGAAGCAAGATCATAAGCCGGGTTTCCAATGACTGCATCTTGACTATCTATTAAATGAAATTTTTTTTGTTTAAGCATTATGTTTGAAACATGGAAGTCTCTATGCACAAAAACATTATCGGGTAATTTAATTGCTTTTGATAATCTTAAAAAAATATTCTTAAATCTTTTTTTAAATTGATTTAATTTTTTCTTACTAAGTTTTCGAGGAAGATACCATTCATTAAACAAATAAGCCTCTTTTAAAAGTTTATCTTTTGAATATCTTGCCATTTTATATTTTCTACCTGTAAAATCTTTATTATAAAATTTTTTTATTTTTTGAACTTTAAATAATAAATCTAATATTTTTATAAAAATTTTTTTTTTGTTTTTTCTATTTTTGAGAAGTTTGAGCAATGTAACATCTCCTAAATCGTTTACTTCTATTAAATTTTTTTTGTAATTGTTTTTTAATAATCTAGGAGCACAAATACCCCCTGAATTAAGTATTCTATTTATTGCATCATAGATTAATAAATTTTTTTTTTTATTTTTTTTTGAAAAAATTATTATAGAATTTTTTGATCTATAAAATTTTCGTTCTGAAGCATCCCCTTCTAATTTTATTACTTTTTTGTTATTTAACTTCATTTTTTCCAAAAAATTTAATTTTTAATAATCTTGAATTATAGTTATCAATATAATTAAAATAAATTTCTATTCTTTTTTTAGGTTTAAAATGTACTTTTTCTGGCCATTCAATTATTGAAATCACATTATCATCTTCAAAAAGACCAATATTTAGACATTCTTTTTTATTTTTTAACCTATACAAATCAAAATGCTGAATTCTTAATTTTTTAATTTTGTACTCGTAAACTAAATTGAATGTTGGGCTTGGTATTTCTGAAATCTTGATTTTTTCTTTTTTTTGCAAGTTATTGATCAAATATTTAGCAAATGTAGTTTTTCCAACTCCAAGTTCACCATATAAAAAAAACGTATTAAATTTTTTTGCAAATCTAGAAGTTTTCTCAGAAAATCTTTTTAACTCAATTTCTTTTGAAATTTTTATATTGCTACGATTAGTAGCGGTAAGCATCTGGCTTATATGGCCCTTCTTGTTTAACACTAATATAATCAGCTTGTTCTTTTGATAGTTTTGTTAATTTTGCACCCACTTTCTCTAAGTGTAACATAGCTACTTTTTCATCAAGATGTTTTGGTAAAACATAAACCTTTTTTTCATATTTAGATGAATTATTCCAAAGTTCTATTTGAGCAGTGACTTGGTTTGTAAAAGATGCACTCATTACAAAACTTGGGTGCCCTGTTGCACATCCAAGATTAACAAGTCTACCTTCAGCTAAAAGAATAATCCTTTTTTTGCTTGGTAATTCTATTTCGTGTACTTGGGGTTTAATTTCATCCCACTTATAATTTTTTAATGCCTCAACTTGGATTTCATTATCAAAGTGTCCAATATTACACAGTATCGCTCTATCCTTCATATCTCTCATATGATCTGCTGTTATAATATCCTTGTTGCCAGTCGCGGTTACCACTATGTCAGCCTCTTTAATCATTTCATCCATTAAGACTACTTCATAACCTTCCATCGCTGCTTGCAAAGCACATATTGGATCAGTTTCAGTAATCATAACTCTTGCTCCAGATTGCCTCAATGATGCTGCACTGCCTTTGCCTACGTCACCAAATCCTGCAACAATTGCTACTTTACCTGACATCATTACATCAGTAGCTCTTTTAATCCCGTCGACTAAACTTTCCCTACACCCATATAAATTATCAAATTTTGATTTTGTCACTGAGTCATTAACATTTATTGCCGGAACTAATAATGTCCCTTCGCTCTCCATCTTTTTTAATGCTAAAACACCTGTCGTTGTCTCTTCTGAAAGACCTTTAATATCTTTCATTAAATGTTTATAATCTTTATGCATTAAAGCTGTTAAGTCACCACCATCATCTAAAATCATGTTTGGCTTCCAATCTTTTTTGCCTTCGATTGTTTGCTTTACACACCACCAATACTCTTCCTCGGTTTCACCTTTCCAAGCAAACACAGGTATTCCAGCTTTTGCTATCGCTGCAGCAGCATGATCTTGTGTTGAAAAAATATTGCATGATGACCATCTACACTCTGCACCAAGAGCTACCAATGTCTCAATAAGTACAGCAGTTTGAATTGTCATGTGCAGACAACCTAAAATTCTAGCTCCTTTTAAAGGAGACTTTCCTTTGTATTCTTTTCTTAATGCCATAAGTCCAGGCATTTCAGTCTCTGCAAGAGAAATTTCTTTTCTACCGAACTCAGCTAGCTTTATATCTTTTACTTTATAATCACTCATTTTTGCAAATCTTTTACATTAAAGGGTAATTTATTCAATATATCAATTTAATTTTGGAAAAATAATTTCTACTTTTGCTCCCTTTTTATTAACATTATTAGATGCGATTACTTGACCTCCATGAAGATCGACTAGATTTTTAACAATATTCAATCCTAATCCAGAATGTTCACCAAATTTATCTGGTCTGTTGCTATAAAATCTTTTAAAGATCTTGTCCGTATTTTTTTCTTTAAACCCAATTCCTTCATCAATTACACTAAGAGAAATTTTTCCATCTTTTTTCTGTGAGAGTTTGACTACAATATTCTGATTATCTTTGCTAAATGAAATGGAATTTTCAAGAAGGTTTGCTAAGACTTGTTCAATCCTATTTTCAATACCTTTAATATTAAATTTTTCGCCAGAATTTTTAAACTGTAAATCTATATTAATACCCCGTTTTGTATTGTATATGGCGTTAAAGTCATCAACAACTGAGTCAGCAATTTTTTTTAAGTCTAAAATTTTCATACTTTCCCTTGTGATCGCGACTTCATCTTTAAGCATCTGAGAATAATCAGTTATTAATCTTTCAATTCTCTCTACATCGTGAGTCAAAATTTTTGTTAATTTTTCCTTTTCTGGGTTGCTGTTGGTAACTTCTAATAATTCAGATGCACTTTTAAGTGAAGCTAAAGGATTTCTAATTTCGTGAACTAAATCTGTGGAAAAGTTTTCAGCTGTATTTACTCGTTTTTGTAATTCATTTGTCATTTCATCTAGAGATAATGATAATGTTCCCAGTTCATCATTTCGTTTTATCAAACTTTTAATATCTATTTTCTTTTTACTCTTTTCTTTTATATTTTCAGTATAATTAACAAGATTTTTAATTGGTTTTAAAAAATATCTATTTAACACTAACGAAAAAATAAAGATTACAACTGCAATTAATATTGCCGTACGAATTACAAAAGTTTTTCTCTCATTGATCGCTGTTTTAACATCATTGGCATTTTGAGATATCAGAATATACCCGACATTTTCATCATCAATCAAAACATTCTTTATCGTTGATAATTTGAATTTATTATAAGTTTCATTTGTAAAAGTAACTGGTTTACCATAATCATTAGATATTGAATATTCCTGAAGTGTTTCTTCAAATTCACTCTTTTTTTCTGAATTAATTAATTCATCTGTAGATTTTTCTTTATCCTGGTTATTTTGTAAATCAAATTCAACTATTTCAATTCTTGATGAAAAGGATCTTGGGTCAAGATCGAGTGTATCTGTGTCTGCTAAAATCTCGAATGACTCATTAAAAAAAATAACCCTATCAAGATTTTGAAATAAAAATCTTGTCGACAATAAAAATTTTTTTACCTCATTTTTTTCAAATTCAATATTTAGTCTATTAAGATTATTAATTGTATTATTTATAACTTCAATTTGGAGAGATGTTTTTTTTTTAATTAAGTTTGGTTGAACGTAATTAAGGTAGATTATGGTTAATGTGCCAATAAATATAAAGATTAAAAGATTGATGAATAAAAATTTTTTAAGAATAGAGAGGTTTTTGATGAGTGAAGAAAACATTAATTAACATTCCACCTATAGCCACTTCCATACCTTGTTTCTATTGCGGAAAAACTCGAGTCAATTTTTTTAAATTTTTTTCTAATTCTTTTAACGTGACTATCAATAGTTCTATCTTCGATATCAGTATCTTCTCTATACGCAATATCCATCAATTGTGCTCTTTCTTTAATTATCCCCGGTCTTTTAGCGAGTTCTTGAACGATTAAAAATTCTGTTGTTGTCAATTTATCTGGCAACTGTTTTCCGTCCCATTCACACTCAAGTTGTGAGGGATCTAATTTGAGTTTGCCATGAGTAATAATGTTTTTGCTATCATCTACACTAATATTTTTCTTTCTAAGTTGAACCCTAATTCTCTCAACTAAAACTTTTATTGAAAAACCACCAGATTTTTTTACAAAGTCATCTGCTCCTAACTTTAAACCTAAAAGTTCATCTACTTCCTCATCCTTTGAAGTTAAAAAAATTACTGGTAATGAACTTTTTTTTCTTAATTTTTTTAGTAACTCTTCTCCATCCATTTTAGGCATTTTAATATCAACGATTGCTAAGTCTGGAGGTGTTCTTGTCAATCCTATAAGTGCACTCTCTCCATCTAAATAAGTTTGGACTTTAAAACCTTCTTTTTCTAAAGCAATACTTAAGCTGGTAAGAATATTTCTGTCATCATCTATTAGTGCAAT
This sequence comes from uncultured Pelagibacteraceae bacterium, assembly GCA_902599605.1. Lineage (GTDB taxonomy): Bacteria > Pseudomonadota > Alphaproteobacteria > Pelagibacterales > Pelagibacteraceae > Pelagibacter. Next base: position 160,921 of record CACKFV010000001.1, on the reverse strand, counting down.
TGTTTGTGTCATAGCCTAATATAAAAATACTAAATTGTCCCTATTTAGACAATACACTAATATTTAATGCAACATACCCCAATTATCACCAATATTTACATCCACTAGAATAGGTATAGAGAAAGTGTGATGCTCACTTGATTTAACACTAGTCATTTCTGTTTTAATTAGTTTTTTGATTCTATCTAGTTCGTTATTAGGTATTTCAAATATAAGTTCATCGTGAATTTGTAATAATAATTTTGTTTTAAATTTTGTATCATCATTAAGTTTATTAAAAATTCTTATCATCGCTATTCGCATTAATTCCGATGCTGACCCTTGTATTGGTGCATTAATCGCTGCCCTTTCTTGAAAGTTTCTAATGTTAAAATTCTTATCATTGATACCCATAATATGTGTTTTTCTGCCAAAAATATTGTTAACAAATCCACTCCTTCTACAATGTTTTATTGTGGACGACATGTAGTCTTTTATCTCAGGGAATTTTTTAAAATACGCCTTTAGAAAAATTTCAGCATCAGCTGTTGAAACAGAAATTTGTTTAGCTAGTCCATACTGCGAAATACCATAGATAATACCAAAATTAATTGCCTTTGCTTTTCTCCTCATCTCTTTAGTGACTTTATTAATTTCTACGTTAAAAATTTGGCTGGCTGTTAAAGAATGAATATCTTCATTATTATTAAACGCTTTTTTTAATTCTTTCACATCTGCTAAATCAGAAAGTATTCTCATTTCAATTTGATTATAGTCAGCAGATAAAAGTGAATTTCCTTTTTCTGAAATAAAGGCTTTTCTTATTTCTTTTCCATCTTCAGACTTAATTGGAATATTTTGTAAATTTGGATCACTTGATGCTAACCTTCCAGTTGTTGTAGCTGCCAACAAAAAAGATGTATGAACCCTTTTTGAAACAGGATTGATAAATTCTGGAAGTGAGTCTGAATATGTATTTTGGAGCTTTGAAATTTGCCTCCACTCTAATACTAACTTAGGTAATTCATGTCCTTTAAATGCCAGATCTTCCAAAACACTGGCACTCGTGGCAAAGCTTCCTTTTTTTGTTTTTTTTAATGCTGAAATTTTTAAATCATTGTACATTATTTCACCAAGCTGTTTTGTTGAACCAATTTTAAATTTCTTTTTAGATATTTTGAAAATATCTTTTTCTAATTCAGCTATTTTTTTTTCAAATTTTTTTGAAAGTTTCAATAAGAAATCTTTATCCAATTTTATTCCACTAATTTCCATTTTAGCCAAAATTTCAATCATTGGTTTTTCGAAAGACTCATAAATATTTACTAATTTCTCTTCTTTGAAATCTTTCAAAAATTTTTTGTATAACCTATAAGTAACATCAGCATCTTCAGCTGCATAATCTTTTGCTTGATCAATATCTACATCATCAAAGGTAATTTGTTTTTTTCCAGTTCCAACTAAGTCTTTATAAGATATTGTTTGATGATCTAAATGTATTTTTGATAATTCATCCATGTTATGTTTGTTCTTTCCAGCATCTAGAACGTAAGACATCAACATTGTGTCTTCCAAAAATTTCATTTCTATGCCTCTATGATAAAAAATTATGTAATCAAATTTTATATTTTGACCGATTTTTTTAATGGTTTTATCTTCTAATAATGGTTTTAAAATTTTAAGTATATTTTTTTCATCCAAATTTTTCCCATTAGAGTGATTTAAAGGAACATAATAAGCTTCACCTATTTTAAAGGATATGGATATACCAACCAATTTGGCAAGATGCGGGTTTAGGGAGTTTGTTTCTGTGTCAATAGCAAGTTCTCCGACTTCCTCTATTTTGTGTATTAATTTTTTTAATTCATCCTCGCTCTTTATCAAATTATAGTTAGATTTTGAGAGGTTATCTTTTGCCTTTTGCGCTTGTTCTTTATTTTCGTTTTCAAAATCAATTTCACCATATGTTGAAATCGCTGAACTTAGCAATCTATTAAACTCCATATCTCTTAAAAAATTAAAAAGTTTTTTTTTGTCAATTTCCTTCAATAAAAAATCATCTAATTTATTTTTGACAGGTACATCATTTTTTAAGGTTACTAGTTTCTTGCTTATTAAAGCTTTATCTTTATTTTCAATAATTGTTTCTCGTCTTTTATTTTGCTTAATTGTTTCAGCATTTTTGAGAAGTTCTTCTAAACTCCCAAATTTATTAATTAATTCTGCTGCTGTTTTTACTCCAATACCAGGAACACCTGGCACGTTATCACTTGAATCACCAGCTAAAGATTGAACATCAATAACCTTATCTGAAGTAACTCCAAATTTAGCAATTACATCCTCTTTCTTGATAAATTTATTTTTCATAGGATCGTAAATTCTAACTTTTTTGTCATGAAGCTGCATTAAATCTTTATCAGATGAAACAATGGTTACATCAGACCCAATTTTAGTAATTTGTTTTGAATAAGTTGCAATTAAATCGTCGGCCTCATAGTTAACCATTTCAACAGCTGGAATATTAAAAGCCTCTACAGATTTTCGAATGTACTCAAACTGAGGGATCAAATCATCAGGGGCATCTGATCTGTTCGCTTTATAGTCTTCGTAAATATCATTCCTAAAGTTTTTTCTTGCAGAATCAAAAATAACCGCGAAGTGAGTTGGTTTTTCTTTGTTTTCTTTTGATTTTGCATCCTCTAACAACTTAAAAAGCATATTGCAAAATCCCGCAACAGCACCTGTTGGTAACCCATCTGACTTTCTGGATAGAGAAGGAAGAGCATAATATGCTCGAAAAATATATCCAGAGCCATCAATAAGATAAAAGTGTTTTTTTTTATTTAATTCAGCCATTTATTAAATTATTATTAATTTACCTTAATGTTATAAGCCTATAAATCTAAATGAGTAAAAAAAAAGTACTTTCTGTTAAAAAATTAAATAAAATTTATCGAAAGAATATCCATGCACTTAAAGATTTAAACTTAGAGGTGAAAGAAGGAGAAATTTTAGGACTTCTTGGTCCAAATGGTGCTGGAAAAAGTACTTTTATAAATATTCTTGCGGGTGTAACAGATAAAACCTCAGGTGAAGTAGTTGTATGGGGATTTGATTTAGATAAAAATCCACGTCAAGTAAGAGTTTCGCTAGGAATTGTTCCTCAAGAAATAAACGTTGACCCTTTCTTTACTCCAAAAAAACTACTGGATCTTCAAGCTGGTTTGTTTGGTGTTAAAAAAAAAGATAGGATAACAGATACTGTCCTTGAACTAGTCGCCTTAAAAGATAAATCAAATAGTTATACAAGAAATTTATCAGGAGGTATGAAGAGAAGATTATTAATAGCGAAAGCTTTAGTTCATAAACCACCTATAATTATATTAGATGAACCAACTGCAGGTGTTGATGTCGAACTAAGAAAAAATTTGTGGGAAAATATTAGATCCCTTAGAAAACTTGGAGTAACAATTATTTTGACTACACACTATCTCCAAGAGGCTGAAGAATTGTGCGACAGAGTTGGCATAATTCACAAAGGTAATCTTATAGCATTAGACACAACAGAAAATATGTTAAATAAGATTCAAACAAAAACCCTTAAATTTGAAATTAATAAAAGAATAGTTTTAGATGATATGAAAAATAAAGGTTATAATATTTTAACCAACACAGATTCAGAATTTAAAATAGAATATAATAAACAAGAATTTAACATACAAAAAATAATCAAGTTATTAGAAAATCAAGGAATAGTGATTAAAGATATTAAATCTGAGGACCCGGATTTAGAGGACGTTTTTGTTAATTTAACAAATAACTAGATTAAAAACTCAAATTAATATATTATCAGATTATGGAAACCGTTAAGCTGATTCAAAATAATAAAGTAATTAAAAACGCCATTATTGTTTTTTTAGGAACAATTTTGCTAACAATTTCAGCAAAAATAAAAATACCGTTTTACCCAGTTCCGATGACAATGCAGACATTCGTCGTAATATTTTTAGGAATGTGTTTTGGTTATAAATTGGGTTTAGCTACAGTTGCGCTTTATTTAATTGAAGGCATTGTTGGAATACCAGTTTTTTCTAATTCTCCAGAAAAAGGTGTCGGTATGATTTATTTTACAGGTCCAACGATGGGATATCTTTTAGGTTTTATAATCGCGGTTTACGTAGCTGGAAAATTTAATTTTAATAAAAACTATTTTTTAAATTTTGTTAAGATTTTTTTCTCAGTTTTGCCAATTTATGTATTTGGACTTATTTGGTTAGGAATTTTAATTGGTTGGGATAAACCAATTTTTGATCTAGGAGCAAAACCTTTTTTACTAGCGGAATTATTTAAAATTTTTCTATTAGTTATAATTTCTGCAAAAGTCGATTTTTTTAAAAAGTTTATCTAGGCGATCTCTTTGATAAAATTCTCTGAAGAGTTCTACGATGCATTTTTAGTCTTCTAGCTGTTTCAGAAACATTTCTATTACATAATTCAAATACTCTGTGGATATGTTCCCACTTTACTCTATCTGCAGACATAGGGTTATCCGGTGGATCAGCTTTTCTATTTGGATCTGCTAAAAGTGCTTTCTCAACGTCGTCAGCATCAGCTGGTTTAGCAAGATAGTCAATTGCACCTTGTTTTATTGCAGCAACAGCTGTTGGAATATTCCCATAGCCTGTTAACATCACAATTCTACTATCTGCATTAGAATTTTGAATTTCTTTTACAACTTCCAATCCGTTACCATCACCAAGCCTTAAATCAACTACAGCAAATGCAGGTTTATTTGTTTTGACAGCATCAATTCCTTTTTTTACACCTTCAGCTTGTGAAACTTTAAATCCCTTCTTTTCCATAGCCCTAGCTAAGCGCTCTCTGAAAGGATTGTCATCATCCACAATTAGAAGAGATTTATCTTCAAATTGGCTTATATTTTTTACGTTTTGGACGTTCATTGAGATCAATATGGAGTTTATTTTTAAAATTTCAAGGGCTTGGGAAACATTGATTTTTATCAATTATTTTCTTTACACTAGGTAAAGAATCCCTTAAATGCTCAATTTAATGAAATTTGCATAGCTGTTATGCAGATTTTTTTTGTTAAATTTTTTTTTACGGAGCTAAAAAAATGAAAAAATTTAAAACGGTTGATGAATTAATTAATGTAATCAAACCTTCTGATCCAGTTTACTGCATCAGAAAGAACTCAATAAAAAAAGCTACCAAAGTTTTTTTACAAAATTTCCCAGGCAAAATTCTATATGCTGTTAAAACTAATCCACATCCTTTTGTAGTCAAAACTCTTATAGAATCAGGAATAAAGAATTTTGATGTTGCCTCAATAAAAGAGATAGAGATGATTAAAAAGATCAACAAAGATTTAGAATGTTCTTATATGCATACTGTAAAAAGTAGAGAAAGTATTAGAGATGCGTATTTTAAATATAATGTTAAAAGTTTTTCATTAGATACAAAAGAGGAATTAATCAAAATTATTGAATCTACAGAACAAGCTAAGGATCTTGAGTTGTATGTAAGAGTGGCTGTTTCCAATGAGCACGCCGAGATTGATTTATCAAAAAAATTTGGTGCATTAAGCTCTGAAGCAATCGGGTTATTAAGATTAACTAAACAATATGCAAAAAAAATTGGTTTAAGTTTTCACGTTGGTTCGCAATGTATGCATCCTATTTCATATGCTAAGGGTATTTCTGAAATTGGAAATATAATTAAAAAAACAAAAATTATTCCAGATGTAATAAATATTGGAGGTGGATTTCCAACTATTTATCCAGATCTAATTCCACCTTCACTGGATAGTTATTTTAATGAGATTAAAATAGCTCTTGAAAAATTAAAATTAAATAAAATGCCCGAAATAATTTGCGAGCCAGGAAGAGCGTTAGTCGCGGAGTCAGGGTCAACGATAGTAAAAGTGAATTTAAGAAAAAAACAGAAGCTTTACATAAATGATGGAACTTATGGAACTTTATTTGATGGTGGAGTTCCAAATATAGTTTATCCATCAAAAATTATTACAAACGGAAGAATGATTTCAAAAAAAATGACTGCTTTTGATTTTTATGGACCAACTTGTGATAGCCTTGATTATATGAAAGGACCTTTTATTTTACCTAACAATATTAAAGAGAATGATTACATAGAACTTGGTCAATTAGGAGCGTATGGATTAACTTTTAGAACTCAATTTAATGGCTTTTATTCTAACGAGATTTATGAAGTTGAGGATGAACCAATAATGACTATGTACGATAGAGATAAAAATAAGGGTTCTCTAGTCGCATAAATGTCAGAAAAGAAAAATTTAGGCCATAATACAAAAAAAAATTTTCTTAACAAACCTGTAGAGCACATTGACATAACTTCTTTTGACTCTCGAGATATTATATCGTCGATGCAGAAAATGTCCTTTGTCTCAAGAGAAACAGGAAACGCTGCAAGTATTTTTAATGAAATGTTAAAAGATAAAAATTGCACAATTTTTTTAACACTTGCAGGATCAACATCTGCTGCGGGATGCATGAATATCTATAAAGATATGGTTAAATACAATATGGTGGATGCTATCGTTGCTACTGGCGCATCAATTGTTGATATGGATTTTTTTGAGGGTTTGGGTTTTAAACATTATCAAGGTTCACAATTTCAAGATGATAGTGAACTTAGAAAAAATTATATTGATAGGATTTACGATACTTATATTGATGAGGATGAATTGCAAATGTGCGATAAAATTATATGTGAAATAGCTGATAAATTACCCCCAAAGACATACACCTCTAGAGAATTTATATATGAGATGGGAAGATATTTAAAAGATAATTCAAAAAAAAAAGGTTCATTAATAGAAACAGCTTTTGATAATAACGTTCCTATTTTTTGCCCTGCTTTTACTGACTCTAGCGCTGGTTTTGGACTAGTCATGCATCAAGAAAAAAATCCAAATAAACACATCACAATAGACTCAATTAGAGAATTTAGAGAATTAACAGAAATTAAAATTAAATCAAAAAATTCTGGTCTATTTATGATAGGCGGAGGTGTTCCAAAAAATTTCATTCAAGACACAGTTATTTGTGCTGAATTATTAGGTAAAGAAGTGGATATGCATAAATACGCAATTCAAATAACTGTTGCAGACTCAAGAGACGGAGCATGTAGTAGTTCTACTCTTAAAGAGGCTAGTTCTTGGGGAAAAGTAGATATAACAAAAGAACAGATGGTTTTTGCTGAAGCAACTAGTGTACTGCCTTTAATTGCTAGTGATGCTTATCATAAAGGTGAATGGAAAAAGAGAGAAAGAAAAAATTTTTCAAAAATATTTTCTTGATAGAATAGGATCCTGAGGTGAAATATCTTTCAAACAAAAATGGTTTTCTAGGTATCGATAATAAATTTAACTTTAAAGAAAAAGTAATTATTGTTCCGTTTGGTCTAGAAAAAACTGTGAGCTATGGAGGAGGTACCAGAAATGGACCAAAAGAAATTATTAAAGCCTCCCATCAAGTTGAACTTTATGATGAAGAATTAAATTGTGAACCTTTCAAGAAAATTGGAATTAAAACTTTAAAACCTTTTAAAATAGAAAAAAATGTTAAAAAAGCTCTCAGCTCAATATCAAAAATTAATCAAGGGATTTTGGAAAAAAAATTGTTCCCTATGACCCTAGGAGGAGAGCACTCAATAACACCTGGATGTATTGCTCCTTTTATTAAAAAGTTCAAAAATATTTGTCTTTTGCACTTTGATGCCCATGCAGATTTACGAGATAGTTATAATGGGGAAAAATTTTCACATGCATCTGCAATTCGAAGATGTTTAGATTATCCAAACGTTTCTGTTATTTCGTTTGGTATAAGAAATATATCTAAAGAAGAAATTCCATTTTTAAAAAGAAATTCGAAAAGAATAAAAATATTTTGGGCTAAAGATAAAAGTAAATGGGATTTAAGTAAATTTAAAAGATTAATAAAAAATAAAAATGTTTACATTACTTTTGATGTTGATGGATTAGACTCGGGCATTATGCCGGCAACTGGTACACCTGAGCCTGGTGGTTTGTTTTGGGATGAAACATTGAATATTCTTAGGATCGCTGCGAAAAATTCAAATATTGTTGGTGCAGACTTAAATGAACTTTCGCCTATTAAGGGTTTTAATTCATATAATTTTCTTGCGGCAAAATTGGTCTATAAAATTTTATCTTATAAATTTTTATATTAACTTTGAACTGGCTTTAGAGTGCCTAATAATAATCTAAAAGGTATTAACATTACTAGTGCAACAAATATCTTTACTGCTAGATCACCTAAAGATAAGGTAACCCAAGGAACACCAGTTGCATAAAAAGAAATTGAAAAGAATAAGAAGGTATCAACTGTGGATCCGATAAGAGATGAGGTTAATGGAGCAATAAACCATCGTTTTTTTCTAAACTTATCAAACACTTGAACATCCAAAAGTTGAGCAACTAAAAATGCTGATCCTGATCCAATTGCAATTCTAACTGATATTAAATCATCAAAATTAGTTGAGAAAAATAACGTAAAACTAATTCCAATTACAAATCCAAAATATACAATTTTTCTCGCTGCAATTTTACCGTATGATCTGTTTGCTAAATCTGTAATTAAAAAGGCTATAGGATAACTAAAAGCACCATATGTTAACAATTGATCTAAACCGTAATATTTTATTGGAAATTGAACCAAGTAGTTTGATGCTAAAACTACCAAACCCATAAAAAAAGACAGGGTTAGAAAAACTTTATTCATTAAGCAGATTTTTGCAGAATACTTTTTTTAACTTTTTTAAGTCTGTCTGATAGGTATTTTGATTTAACCTCTTTCATAAATTGATCAAAACTACCTTTTTTATCAATTGATCGCATTGCAGAATTTGAGACATTTAATCTTAAGCTTTTGTTCAGAATATCGCTCTTAAAATTTACTTTTTTAATACCAGGTAAAAATCTTCTCTTAACTTTATTATTTGCATGGCTAACTTTATGACCCTTTAAAGGTCTTTTGCCAGTAAGTTCACATTTTTTTGTCATGATGGTAAACGTGGTATAAATGTAGTTTAGTTGTCAGTCAAGTCGATATTTTAAATTTTTCCAATAATATCACTTAATTTTTTTACATTATTAGTTTCAAGAATATTATTTAACTCTTCTGAAATCTTGCTAACAATTTTTGGTCCTTGAAAAACCATACCTGTATAAAGCTGAACAAACTTTGCCCCATGTATAAACTTTTGATAAGCTGTTTCACCAGAGTCCACTCCTCCTACACCAATAATATCTATCTTATTATTTAATATTTTATAAAAATTGTTTATTAATTTATTAGATATTTCATTCAAAGGTTTTCCTGAAAGACCTCCTTTTTGAAATTTCTTTTGGTTTTTCAAACTATCACGATTACCATCTGTGGTGTTAGAGACAATTACTGCTTTAATACCATAATCCAAAATTGATCTACAGATTTCCTCGACTTTTTTCTGATTAATATCGGGTGATATTTTAATGGCTATCGGAATATCACTTTTCAATTTTTCTCTTTCGTTATAAATACTTTCCAACAAATTTTTTAGTTCTTCATTGTTATGAAAATCTCTTAAATTCTCCGTATTTGGTGATGAAATATTTATTGTAATATAATCAGCAATATCATGAAACTTCCTTAAACAATTTAAATAATCTTCAATTTTATTTTCTGAGTTCCAATTGGGTCCTATGTTTACTCCGAGCATCCCTATAGGTTTTTTTTTAATTATTCTTGATCTTGCATCATCAGCCCCATTATTATTAAAGCCCAATCGATTTATTAGAGCACAATCTTCCTCTAATCTAAAAATTCGAGGTTTTGGATTACCGTACTGACTTAAAGGAGTAACGGTGCCAACTTCCACAAAACCAAAACCAAGTTTAAATAAAGGATTGTAAACTTCTGCATTTTTATCAAATCCAGCAGCTATACCAATTGGGTTCGGAATTTCTTTTCCAAATAATTTAGTTTTAAGAATTAATTTATTCTTTTTATAATCTTTAACAATTAAATTTGTTTTAAGTGCTTTTATTGCAAGATCATGCGCTAATTCAGGATCTAGCTTAAAAATAAAAGGTCTTATTTTTGAAAACATTAATTAATTTTTTCTTTTATTAATTTAATAGTATTTTTTACACCAAAGAAGCTTATAAAAAAACCTAACCTAGGTCCATTTTCAACTCCAAATACTACTTCGTATATTAATTTGAACCAGTCCCTTAAATTTTCTTTATAACCATTTTCTTTTCCAACAGTATAAATATTTGTTTGAATATCCTCTGGCTCAAGGTTATCTTGGGAATTTTCCAACATCTTAATTAGATTAACTAATGCTTTTTTTTCCTCATTATTTGGATTTTTGTATTTTTTATTACTTTTAGCAATGTCGTTAAAATATGTTATTGAGTATTCAATTAATTTATCAAATATTGGATAATCTTTTTTATTAAGGTCTTTTGCGTACCTTTCAACAAATTTCCATAAAACATCTTTTGAATTAGCATTACTTGTTTCAACCAAATTTAATAACATTGAATAACTCATAATTTTTTTTTCATCAGGAATATTTCCATTATGAACATGCCAAACTGGATTCAATAAAATTTCTTTATTTGACTGATTTTTACTTTTTTCTATACAATCTAAATATTCATCGACTGCTTTCGGCACGATTTCTTTATAAAGTTTTTTTGCTCGTTTTGGATTCTGGAACATAAACAAAGATAGACTTTCTGGAGAAGCATATTTTAACCATTCTTCAATTGTAACACCATTACCTTTTGACTTTGAAATTTTTTCTCCTTTTTCATCTAAAAATAATTCATAAGCAAAACCTGATGGATTTTTTTTACCTAAAAGTTTCACAATTTTTGTTGATAGGATTGCACTTTCAATTAAGTCTTTTCCATACATCTCAAAGTCAACATCTAAAGCATACCAACGCATTGCCCAATCTACTTTCCATTGAAGTTTGCATTTGCCATCAAGAATACTGACGTTAATTTTCTCTCCTTTATTATCGAATGTAATACACGATTTTGATTTATCTATTTCCAAAACTGGAATTTCTAAAACTTGACCAGTTTTTGGACATATCGGTAAAAAAGGACTGTAGGTTTTTTGTCTCTCTTTACCAAGAGTTGGAATTATAATGTTCATTATCTCATCATAATTTTCTAGGATTTTTTTAAGTGGCTCATTAAAGAAACCACTTTTATATAACTTTGTTGAGCTTAAAAAATTATACTTAAAATTGAATTGATCTAAAAACTTTTTTAACATTTCATTGTTATGTTCTCCGAAGCTACCAAACTTTTGAAAAGGATCTGGAACAACAGTCAGTGGTTTATGAAGATTGTCAGTTAAAATTTTTTTATTAGGTACATTGTCTGGAACTTTTCTAAGACCATCCATATCATCAGAGAATGTGATAATTTCCTTAGGCAAGTCTGTTAATAAATTTAATGCATTTACTACCATTGATGTACGTGCCACCTCTCCAAAAGTTCCTATATGGGGTAACCCAGATGGACCATAACCAGTTTGAAGAACTATCTTTCCTTTTTTTTCAATAAAAGACTTTCTCTCTTTTAAAATTTTTTTTGCCTCAACGATTGGCCATGAGTTTGATTTTTCAATGTCTTGTTTGTTAATTTCTTTCATCAAAAAACGAATTTATTGTATAATAAGCTTATATTTAAATTCATATAATGTTGAAATTTATTTTCCATAAAATAATGTTCAAATTAAATGTCCAATTATAAAACAGTTTTTTTTACTTTAGGCGTATTGTTGATTGTATTAGGTTTTTCAATGTTAGTTCCTATTACAATACAATTAATTTACAATGAGTTTAATTCTACCTTTATAATATCTTCAATAATTACAATTACTTTTGGTGCTCTGTTTTTTTTAGCCAATATCGATCATAACAGAAGCTTAAGCACTCAACAGGCCTTTCTCCTCACTGCATTGTCATGGATTGGGGTTGCAATATTTGGGTCTATTCCGTTTATATTTTCAGATTTAAACTTATCTATAACCGACGCTTTTTTTGAAAGTATGTCTGGAATTACAACTACTGGGGCTACAATCATCAATAATTTATCAGACACTCCTAAGGCAATTTTAAGCTGGAGAGCATTACTTCAGTGGCTTGGTGGAATAGGCATAATTGTAATGGCAATAACATTAATGCCTATAATGAATATTGGAGGGATGCAACTTCTGAAAATTTCAAGTGGAGACAGCTCAGAAAAAATACTTCCCAAGTCAAAACAAATTTCTCTAAGATTAGTTCTTATCTATTTTTCATTAACTTTGCTCTGTGCATTTTTCTATAAAATTTGTGGAATGAATTTTTTCGATAGCATAACACACTCTATGACTACTATTGCTACAGGAGGTTTCTCAAATTATAATCAGTCAATAGGATTTTTTGAAAGTGCAAAAATTGAGTATGTATCTATAATTTTTATAATATTAGGTAGTATCCCATTTATTTCATACATCAAATTTTTATCTGGTAATAGGAAAATAGTATTTAAAGATGAACAAATAAAGTTATTCCTTAAATTAATATTTTTTTCAATTCTTATTCTTTTTGTTTATTTAGCAATCGTTAATAAAAGTATTTTTGAAATTCAATTAAGATCAATCATCTTTAATGTTGTCTCAATATTAACTGGGACTGGCTACGTTACTAAAGAATTCGATCAGTGGGGAAATTTCCCTTTAATATTTTTTTTATTACTTATGTTTATTGGTGGATGTGCGGGATCAACCACTTGTGGTATTAAAGTATTTAGAGTGCATATGCTTTATTTCTTTTTAAAGAATCAATTGCTAAAAATTATTTACCCAAGGGCAATTATAAATATGAAATATAATAATGATATAGTTCAAGATAAATTAATCGCTTCAATTATATCGTTTATTTATCTTTATATTATAATTTTCTTTGTAATATCTGCTCTTTTAACACTCACGGGGTTAAACTTTATTACAGCAGTTTCTGGAGCCGCGTCTTCAATTTCAAATGTTGGTCCCGGACTTGGAAACGAAATTGGGCCAAATAGTAATTATGCAAATTTACCGGCTGCATCAAAATGGATATTATCTACTGGAATGATTTTAGGTCGTTTAGAGATCTTTGCGATTTTAGTAATATTCTTGCCATCTTTTTGGAGAAACTAATTGACTAATAATTTTAATTACTTCTTTAAAGAAAAATCATTAAAGATGCTTTTATTTGGTTTCTCCTCTGGATTACCAATTTTGTTAGTATTCTCAACTTTATCAGTCTGGTTATCTAAAGCTGGTATAGAAAGAAGTACAATAACTCTATTTAGTTGGGCAGGTTTCGCATACGCTTTTAAATATCTTTGGTCTCCAATAATAGATAAATTTAGTTTACCAATTTTTAAAAAATTTGGGCATAGACGAAGTTGGCTATTATTAGTTCAAATTTTAATTATTCTATCTTTATTACTCACTTCATTTAGTGATCCGCAGAAAAATCTTTATGCTACAGCAATTTTTATTGTTCTTTTGGCTTTTTTTAGCGCATCTCAAGATATTATAATTGATGCATTTAGAATTGAGTCAGTTTCTCAAAGTAAACAGGGGTATTTATCTTCCATGTATATTGCAGGTTATAGAATCGGTATGCTCGTAAGTGGAGCTGGAAGTTTATGGTTAGCTGCTTATTTTGGCTCAGATACTTATGACCAAATTGTATGGCAAAAAGTTTACTGTATAATGGCTTTATTTATGTCGGTTGGTATATTTGCAAACCTAACCTCAGATGAACCAAAAGTAAAAAAAAATATATTTAAGAAAACAAATAACCATTTGATTTTCTTTTTATCAATATTATTAACTATCATTATTTTTATCTATCTCTACTCAAACATAACTTTCTCTGTCAAAGATAATAATTTTTTAATCTTTGTACTAACTTGTTTAAAGTTAACTTTTTGCTTTTTGGTCTCAGGCACGTTGTTGGTATTAATGACAAAAATCAAAATAATTGAAAAAAACATGGTAGCTGAAAGTTATATTGCTCCAATTACAAATTTTATTAAAAAATATGGAAAATTTGCTTTGATTATCCTTATGCTTATTTCCCTATACAGAATTGCTGATGTAGTTATGGGTGTTATGGCGAATATATTTTATTTAGAGAAAGGCTACTCAATAAAAGATATTGCTACTTACTCAAAATTCTTCGGGGTGTTTGCAACTATAGTTGGTGGTTTATTAGGAGGCTATTTTGCATCTAAAAAAGGTACAATGATAGCTCTATTTTTAGGTGCCCTAATTGCATCTCTTAGTAACTTACTATTCGCTTGGCTAGCGACAGTTGATGCAAATATTAATTATTTAATCATGGTAATAACGGCAGACAATATATCAAGTGGATTTGCTGGAGCTGCTTTTGTAATTTACTTATCTGGATTAACATCAATAAAGTTTACTGCAACACAATATGCTTTGTTTAGTTCAATTATGTTATTTTTACCTAAACTCATAGCGGGATATTCTGGTGCATGGGTTGATGTAATGGGCTATAGTAACTATTTCATACTCACTGCTTTATTGGGAATGCCAGTGCTATTTTTAATTTATTGGATAGGTATAATTGCACCTATAAAAGATAAATGATAAGTAAATATTCATCCATAAACATATACGAAGATAAAAAAAAAAATTCTAAAATATCCTCTCAAATTCTCTATGGAGAAAAGTTCTTAATTATAAAAAAATATAAGGATTGGTACAAAATTATAACAGATTATGACAAATATGTAGGATTTATAAAACCAAAAAAATTTAAGGAATTTAGATATAAACCAACACATAAAGTATCTTCTTTAAAAGCAAACGTTTTTTCAAAACCTTTTAAAAGTTCCAAAATTAAGATGAGGCTAAGTTTTGCTTCATTATTACAAATCAAATCGACAAAAAACAATTTTTTAAATTTTGATAACCATTGGATACGAAAATCTGATGTTGTTCCTATCAATTATAAAGAAAAAATATTTAAAAAAATAACTATTTTCAAAGACGTAAAATACAAATGGGGAGGAAAAAAATTTGATGGAGTTGATTGTTCTGGGCTAGTTCAGCTATTTTATAAATTCAATAATCTTTATTGTCCAAGAGATACAGGTCCACAATTTAGATATTTCAAGAAATGCAAGTCAATTAAAAAGAATGCTATTATTTTTTGGAAAGGCCACGTCGCTATATGTTTATCAAAAAAAAAATTAATTCATGCTTATGGTCCAAAGAAAAAAGTAGTTATAATGGATATTAAAAAAACAATAAATTTGATCAAAAAAACCGCTAAACTAGATGTGATTGGAATAAGATGAATATCGTAACTGATGAAGCTTTAAAAAAAAAATATGATGAACTATATAAAAAATTTGCTAGGGGTAATTTTTTAGAAGTCATTAAAGAATGCAATAAAGTACTTAAGAAAAGAAAGCATCAATTATTTTTTAATCTATTAAGTATTGCATACCAGAAATCTGGTAAAATTGAAAAGTCAATCAATGTTATGAAAGAAGCATTAACTTTGAATCCAAACCACCCCAACTTTTTAAATAATATGGGCACATGTTTCTATATACTACATAAGTATTCAGAGGCCGAAAAATATTTTAAAAAAGGACTGGAAATAGATAGCAAACACCTTCACATTCTTAATAATTTAGGAAATTTAAAAAAAGAAACTTATAAAATAGAAGAATCAATAGAATACTATAAAAAAGTTTTAGATATTCAGAGAGATGCAGTTCCTTCGCTTTTCAACCTAGTTGGTATTTATAGAATTACAAATCAAAAAGAAAATTCAAAACAATATTGTAAAAAATTATTAAGATTAAACAAAAAATTTACTGATGCTGATCGTCAATATTCTTTGGTGCATAAGTATAAAAAGAACGACCCACACTTAATTGAAATGTTAAAAAAAATAAATGATAATGATTTGAATAATTTAGAAAAGATCCATGTTTATTACGGAATTCATAAAGCTTACGAAGATATCAAAGATTATAAAAGTGCTTTTAAATATTTGAAAATAGGAAACGACCTATTTAAGAAAGAAACAAAATATAATTTTAACCAAGACGAAAAAAGAATAAATAATTTTATTGATTTTTACAAAAAATATAAAAATGTTAGAACTTCCGGAGATCATAAGAGTTTGATATTTATTGTAGGCATGCCACGTTCAGGTTCTTCATTAATTGAACAAATACTCACCTCCCATAAAAAAGTGTTTGGTGGAGGTGAGTTACCATATATGCAAGAAATTGCTAACAAAATTATTAACGAAGAAAAAATTGATACTCATCTAATGAACGACTATAAAAATCAATATCTTGAACTAATTGAAGAGTTAAATAACTCTTCTCCTTTTTTTACTGATAAAGAATTACTAAATTTTATTAATATAGGATTAATTTTAAAACTATTCCCTAATGCTAAAGTAATAAATTGCATGAGAGATCCCGTAGATAATTGTTGGTCAATTTATAAAAATTTTTTTCCAATTAAAACAAAGTTTGTGAACGATTTTAAAGATATCACTAAATTTTATAAGCTTTATCTAAATACAATGAAATTCTGGCAAAAAGAATTCCCTGAGAATATTTTCAATCTTAACTATGAAAGTTTATTAGAAAATCCAAAAGATCAAATTGAGAAAATTTTAAATTTTTGTGATTTAGAGTGGGATGAAAATGTTATGAGTCACCACAAAAGTTCACGAATAATAAGAACATTAAGTTTTGATCAGGCAAACAAACCAATAAGTAAAAAAGTTTCTAATACCATAAAAAATTATGAGAGCATGATTGGAGACTTGATAAAAGAGTTTTAGATTTAAATTCTGCCAAAATCTGGTTTTGATGTATCTTGTTTTAATAAGACTATCTTTTGTCTTACTTTTTTTAAATTCTTCAATTTTGTTTCTAAATTCTTTCTATTTAATTTTATATCCTGTTTAAATATTTTTAAATTCTTAATAAAAAGATCAATGACCTTAAGCATATTTGATTTATTATTAAAAAATATATCTCTCCACATGATTTCATTTGAAGCAGCAATTCTAGAAAAATCCCTTAATCCTCCTGCGCTGAATCTAAGAACATTGTCTTTTTTTGAAATTTTAAAATTAGTCGCTGTCAAAATTAAATTGTAAGCAATTAAGTGTGGTAAATGACTTGTTATTGCAAATATTTTATCATGTTGAACTGCATCCATAGTAACAGTTTTTGAACCAAGTAATTTCCAAAATTTCAGTATTTTTTTCATTTCTTTGATTTGCGTTTTTTTTTGTTTAATTATAACCGACCATTTGTTTAAAAATAGATTTTCATTTCCATTCAATGGTCCTGATACTTCGGAGCCTGCTATTGGATGACTTGAAATCCAGTTAATATCTTTTCTTTTAATTCTATTTATTTTAGTGATTGTATCTCTCTTTGCTGAGCCAACATCAGTAATCAATATATTCTTTTTTGAATATTTATTACATGCCAAAAATATTTTTTTGTATTCGCTTAAAGGAGCGCAGATTACAATAAAATCACATTCAGATATTTTTTTATCAATTTTTTTAATTAATTGAAATTTAAGCTTTAATCTCTTTAATATTCTTTGATTTTTTTTAGACTTTTCAAAAACAAATATCTTTTTGGCAATCTTTTTTTTACAGACCTTCTTTAATATTGATGAGCCTATTAAGCCACAGCCTACAATTAATAATTTATTGATCATTTTCCAAATATTTTTTTTAAAGTTTTAAGAAGAAGAATATTCTCTCTTGTGTTTCCGATTGTTAGTCTTAACTTATTTTTAATTTTATATGCTTCTAAACTTCTTAAAAGAATTCCTTTTTTTTCAAGAAACTTTTTTATTTTAATAGCAGAATATCTACAATTATCAAAATCTAATAAGAGAAAATTTGCTGAAACTTTATTAGTTTCAATCTTATAATTTTCTAAAGCTTTTTTAATCTTATAAGCCCATTTTAGATTATGTTTAACTGATTTTGAGATAAATGATTTGTCTTTTAATGCTTCAACTGCAGCCATTTCAGCAATTTTATTTATGTTAAATGGTGGTTTGATTTTAAGTAATTCTTTTACAATATCTTTAGAGCCATAACCCCAGCCTATTCTTAGTGAAGCTAAACCGTATATTTTTGAAAATGTCCTTAGAACAAATACATTTTTTTTATTTTTAAATAGTTCTAATCCAGATTTGTAATCTTTATTTACCATATATTCATAGTAAGCATCATCAATTACTAGAAGAATATTTTGTCTAAGTTTTTTTCTTAATTCAAGAAGCTCTATTTTTGTTAAATAAGTACCTGTTGGATTATTAGGATTAGCTAAAAAAACAATTTTTGTTTTATTCGAAACTTTATCCAGAATTCCCTGAACTGAAACTTTAAATTTATTTTCCCTAGAAAAAATTACTTTTGAGCCAATTATATTGCTGTAAATCCTATACATTAAAAAACTGTACTGAGGAACAATAACTTCATCTTTTTTTTGTAAAAATAATTGACACAATAATTGTATGACTTCATCAGATCCCGAGCCACAAATAATTTGATCAAAATTACATTTGAATTTTTGTGAGATTTCTCTCCTTAAAGTTCTTGTTTTGCTATCTGGATATTTATCCAGCTTTTTTATACTTGAAATTATCTTTCTGGATTTAGGTGATTGGCCAAGTGCAGATTCATTTGCAGATAGTTTAATAATATTTTTTTTTCTAAAAATATTTGACTTGCCAGGTACATAGCTTTGCACATTTATTTTTCTATAGTTTAATTTTTGCATAATGATATATATAAATAATATACTGGTTATTTAAATAAAATTAACCCTCTGCGGGATATAATTGACATAAATAATAACATGTTATAAAAGAATTCTGCGCTGATTTAACTGAATTGCGAGCGCTATAAAAAAACCGCTAAATAAGTTTTTTTTCCTCACAATTCACAAAAAACTATGAGTGAAAAAGATAAAATAAAAACTTTATTGGTAAAAAAACCGTTGAAACTTGATTGTGGTCAGACAATCAGTGATTTTCCATTAGCTTATGAAACATATGGGAAATTAAATGATAAAAAAGATAATGGTATTTTAGTTTTTCATGCACTAACAGGAGACCAGTTTGCTTCGGGAACTAATCCAATTACTAAGAAAGACGGTTGGTGGAATTATGCTCTTGGACCCGGTAAAGCTATTGATACTGATAAATACTTTGTAATTGCAGCTAATGTTATTGGTGGCTGTATGGGTTCTTTTGGACCAAGTGATATAAATCCGAAAACAAAAAAACCTTACGGAACTAATTTTCCTGTAATCACAATAAATGATATGGTTAATGCCCAATATAACCTTTTAGAATATTTTAAAATTGAAAAATTATTCTGCGTTGTTGGAGGATCTATGGGTGGAATGCAAGTCCTTCAGTTTGTATCTAACTTCCCAAACAAGGCTCATACCGCAATACCAATTGCCTGCACCGCAAGTCATTCAGCTCAAAATATTGCTCTTAATGAACTTGGTAGACAATCCATAATGGCAGATAGGAATTGGCAGGATGGGTTTTATGAGGAGCAAAATAAACAGCCAGATAAAGGTCTTGCAGTTGCAAGAATGGCAGCGCACATAACTTATTTATCCAAAGCAGGTCTTCAAGAAAAGTTCGGTAGAAAGCTGCAAGAAAGAGATGATTTAAAATTTAGCTTTGATGCTGACTTTCAAATAGAAAGTTATCTAAGATATCAAGGCTCAGTTTTTGTGGATAGGTTTGATGCAAATAGCTATTTATATATCACACGAGCTATGGATTATTTTGACTTAACAAAAAAGTTTGGGGGGAATCTATCCAAAGCTTTTGAAAAAAGTAATACAAAATTTTTTATTATATCTTTTACATCAGACTGGCTCTATCCAACATCTGAAAACAGAGAAATAGTGATAGCACTTAATGCTATTGGTAAAAACGTTGGATTTGTTGAAATTACATCTGATAAAGGACACGACTCTTTTTTACTTAATGTTCCAGACTTCCTCAACACTGTGAAGAATTTTTTAAACAAATCTTATGAGAAAATTTCATGAAAAAAGAGTTTTATAATATTGCAAAATTAATAACGAAAAATTCTAAAATTTTAGACGTGGGATGTGGAAATGGTGAATTAATGAAATATATTACGGAAAACATCAGTAAAGATATCAGGGGAATTGAATTATCAAAAACAAATGTTCAAAAATGTGTCGAAAAAGGTTTAACTGTTATTGAAGGTGATGCAGAAAAAGATTTAAAACAATTTCCAGATAGTTCTTTCGATTTTGTAATACTGAGTCAAACTTTACAGGCTTTCTTAGATCCAGAAAATGTATTGAATGAGTTATTAAGAATTGGAAAAAAAGCAATTGTATCAATTCCAAATTTTGGACACTGGAAAGTAAGACTTCATTTACTTTTAAAGGGCACGATGCCCGTTACAGAAAATTTACCTAATGAATGGTATAATACTCCAAACTTGCATATGTGCACAATTAAGGATTTTGAAAATTATTGCAAGCAAAGAAACATTAAGATTAATCTAAAAAATTTAAAATTTCAAAATTTGTTTTCTGAATTAGGAATTTTTATACTAGAGAAATAAAATGAAAATTGAAATAATAAAGTGTCTAACTGACAATTTTTCGTATTTGTTAATCAATGAAAAAAATCTGGATACTTGCGTGGTAGATCCCGGTGAGGCAAAACCAGTATTAGAGTATATCAAAAAAAATAATTTAAATTTAAAATACATTCTAAATACTCATCACCATGGCGATCATATTGGTGGTAACAATATTCTTAAAAAAGAGTTTAACGCAAAAATTCTAGCCTTTGAGGATGATAAAGATAGAATTCCTACGATTGATATTCCCTTAAAAGATAATCAGGTTTGGAAGGATGGCATATTTGAATTTAAAGTAATTCATGTACCTGGGCACACTTCTGGACATATATGCTTTCATTTTTTTAACGAAAAAACAGTTTTTACTGGAGATACATTGTTTTCTTTGGGGTGTGGGAGAATTTTTGAGGGGAGTTATGAAGATATGTTTAATTCATTATCGAGGTTAAAAGTTTTACCACCTGAGACAAAAATATACTTTGGACATGAATATACATTAAATAATGCAATTTTTTGTCAAAGATTTGATCAAAACAATTCTGAACTTAATAAAAAGATTCTAAATATTAAAAAAAAATTGGATAGTGGTTTTCCTTCTGTGCCATCTACAATAGAAGATGAATTGAATTGTAACATTTTTTTAAGAGCAAAAAATCAGGAAGAATTTTCAAAATTAAGGGATTTAAAGGATAATTTTTAATCGATATAACTTGACTATAAATACCTTATAACTATATTGCTGCATAATTTAGAAAATACTTTTATGTCATTTGCAGTCATACAAACAGGTGGAAAACAGTACAAAGTCAAAGCTGGAGAAATTTTAAAAATTGAAAAATTTCCAGAAGGTAAACCAAATAGTAAAATAGAGTTCAAGGAAATTTTAGCTTACGGAGATGACAAAAATATTGAGTTAGGTAACCCTGTTGTTTCTGGTGCAAAAGTTGAGGCTGAATTATTAAAAAATTCAAAAAATAGAACTGTTTTAATATTTAAAAAACGTAGACGTAAAAATTCAAGAAGAAAAAACGGTCACAGACAACAATTTTCATTAATTAGAGTAAACAAAATTATGTCAAAAGATGGAAAGGTCTTGTCTGAGGCAGAGAAAATTACTAAAGTAAGCAAAAAAAAAGAAGAAAAAAAAACAACAACTAAAGTTAAATAATGGCAACAAAAAAAGCAGGTGGATCGTCAAGGAACGGAAGAGATAGTGCGGGCAGACGTCTTGGAGTAAAAAAATATGGGGGTCAGTTTGTGGTGCCTGGAAATATTATTGTTAGACAAAGGGGAACAAAAATTTTCCCTGGACAAAATGTTGGTATGGGGAAAGATCATTCAATCTTTTCGGTGATAAAAGGGAAAGTTATTTTCAAAAAATCAAAGTCTGATAGGACTTACGTTTCAGTTAAACCCAATTAATATCCAAACAACTTACCCTGTTGTTTTATGAAATTTTTAGATCAAGTAAAGATATATATTAAAGCTGGCGACGGTGGATCTGGATCTCCAAGTTTTAGAAGAGAAAAATTTATAGAATTTGGAGGCCCTGATGGAGGCGATGGTGGAAAAGGTGGATCAGTAGTACTTGTCTCTGAGAGAAACTTAAATACTTTGATAGATTATAGATATCAACAACATTTCAAAGCTGAAAGAGGTGGTGATGGAAAAGGAAAAAATCAAACTGGAAAAGGTGGAGACAATTTATATTTAAAAGTTCCGATTGGAACGCAAGTTTTCGAAGAGGATAATAAAACTTTAATTTTCGATTTTAAAAAAGAGAAGGAAGAATATACTGCCGCAATAGGTGGGAAAGGCGGTTTTGGAAATACGAGATTTAAATCTTCAACAAACAGAGCGCCACGTAAATTTACCAAAGGACTTAAAGGTGAAGATTTTTGGATATGGTTACAATTAAAAACTATTGCAGACATAGGAATTATAGGATTACCTAATGCAGGTAAATCAAGTTTACTAGCGTCAATAACAAGCGCAAACCCAAAAATAGCGAATTATAAATTTACAACCCTAAACCCTAATTTGGGTGTTGCGGTATATGATAATAAAGAAATTACTTTAGCAGACATTCCTGGACTTATAGAAGGTGCTCACAAAGGGGTGGGTTTAGGAACAAAATTTTTAAAACATATTGAAAGGTGTAAAACCTTGCTTCATTTAATTGATGTAACAGAAAAAGATTTAATCAGATCATATAAACAAATTAGAGCTGAGTTAGGCAAATATAGTAAATCTCTTTTAAAAAAAAACGAGATAATTGTGCTTAATAAAATTGATCTTATTGATAAAAAAAATTTAGATTCAAAAAAGAAAATTTTAAGCGGCAAAATCAAGAAAAAAATTTATGATTTATCTACCTTAGATAAATCAAAAATTTCAAAGATTAAATCGAAACTATTAGAATATGTATTTTGATAAATTAAACACAATAGTAATTAAAATTGGATCATCATTAATAATTGATGAGAAAAAAAAGATTAGAAGTAAATGGCTAGATAGTTTTATAAAGGATATCCAGGGTTTCAAAAAAGCAGGTAAAAGAATTATAATTGTAAGTTCAGGAGCGATAGCTTTAGGATGTAAAAAACTTAATCTTGATAAAAAAAATCTTAAAATTGATAAGAGCCAAGCCGTCGCATCAATAGGTCAAATAGAATTAATGAATCTATTGAAAAAAAACTTCTCTAAAAAGAAAATGGACATATCTCAAATATTAATTACTCTTGAGGACACTGAAGTAAGAAGAAGAGCCATAAATGCAAGAAGAACATTAGACAATCTTTTTGATATTGGTTTTATACCGGTGGTAAACGAAAATGATAGTATCGCTACATCAGAAATAAAATATGGTGATAATGACAGACTTGCTTCAAGAGTTGCCCAAATATCTAACGCTGATTGTCTTATTCTACTTTCAGATGTTGGGGGGCTTTATAATAAAAATCCTAAAGTTCATAAAGATGCAAAATTAATTAAAGAGGTGAAAAAAATTGATGAGAATGTATTTAAAATTGCAAATAAAACAACTGGTGAATACGGATCAGGAGGTATGTTAACTAAAATTGAAGCAGCAAAGATATGTGGTTTAGCAGGATGTAAAATGGTGATCTCAAGTGGTTTAATATTAAACCCATTAAAACATATTAATTTATCCAAAGAGTGCACATGGTTTTTGCCAGAAATTTCAAAATTAGATGCAAGAAAGAAATGGATAGCAAGCTCTGTCTCACCAAAAGGCGAGTTGATGATAGACAATGGAGCTATTACAGCTCTTAAAAAAGGAAAAAGTCTTCTTGCAGCTGGAATTAAAAATATAAAAGGTAACTTTGATAAAGGGGATCATATAAAAATTGTAGATGAAAAAAATTTTGAATTAGGAAGAGGTTTAAGCTCTTTCTCATCTGAAGAGATAAGTAAGATTAAAGGGCAACATTCTGACAAAATTAATAAAATATTAGGGTATAAAACTAAGTCTGAAGTAATTCATAAAGATGATATGGTGGGATTTAGTAAATGAAAAATTATTTAAATAGAATTGGAATAAACGCAGTTAAGGCAGGATTAAAAATTATTAATAAGGAAAAAAAAAATAAAATTTTAAAAGATTATGTGAGCCTATTAACTAAATACAATGACAAAATTTTAAAAGAAAATTTAAAGGACCTGAAGATAGCTAGACAAAAAAAACTTGATATTAACTTAATAAATAGATTAGAGCTTAATGATAAAAAGATTGAAGGTATCAGGAAATCTGTATTAGAAATAATTAAACTTAAAGACCCAGTTAATAGAGTGGTTTCTAAATGGAGTCGACCTAACAAATTAAAGGTTAAAAAAGTTACTATTCCTATTGGGGTAATTGGAGTTATTTATGAAAGTAGACCAAACGTAACTTCAGACGTCTCTTCTTTATGTTTTAAATCAGGAAATAGTGTAATATTAAAAGGAGGTTCAGAAGCTTTTAATTCTAATAAAATTATCTCAAACTTATTCAGAAAAGCTCTTAAGAAAAATAAGGTAGATGTAAATTTTGTTCAATTTATTGAAAAAAAAAATAGAAAAGTGGTAGATTTTTTATTGTCTAAAATGGAGTCTTACATTGATGTAATAATTCCAAGAGGCGGCAAAAATCTAGTAAAAAAGGTAAAAAAATATTCAAACATACCCACCATAGGACATCTTGAAGGTTTATGTCATACCTTTGTAGATGAAAACGTAAATCACAAAATGGCAAGTAAAATTATATTAAATGCAAAATTAAGAAACCCTGGAATTTGTGGTGCTACAGAGACATTGCTTGTTCATAGAAAACTATCTAGCGAAAAAATCAATTTAATTATTAATGATTTATTAAAAAATAATTGTGAAATATATGCTGACGACACTATCAGAAAAATTTCTCCAAAAAAAATTCATAAAGCAACATCAAAAGATTGGTCGACCGAATACTTGTCATTAAAAATTTCTGTAAAAAAAGTCAACAATGTAGAGGATGCCGTCGAACATATTAATAAGTATGGTACCTCACATACTGAGGCAATTATTTCAAATAATAAAAAAAATACAAAATACTTTTTTGAAAATGTGAAAAGTTCAATAATTATTAATAATTCATCGACTCAATTTGCAGATGGAGCTGAACTTGGCTTTGGTGGCGAAGTAGGTATATCAACTAATAAATTACCACCTAGAGGTCCTGTTGGTTTAAATCAACTTGTATCTTATAAATATGAAGTAATAGGAAATGGCCAAATACGATCTTAAAAAAAAAGTTAGACTAGGTATTCTTGGCGGAACTTTTGATCCTGCTCACAAAGGGCATTTGAAAATTTCTAAAGTTGCTAAAAAATTATTCAAATTAGACAAAATTGTATGGGCTATCACTGAAAAAAACCCTTTTAAAAGTAAAAGTTTTTATAGCCTTAAAAAAAGAGTCCAAATTGCAAAGAGTTTAACAAAAAAAACAAAGTATGTGACTGTGGGTTTTTATGAAAAAAAAATTAAATCTAATAAGACAATTAAGCTTATAAAATTTTTTAAAAAGAATCGCAGCAACGAAATTTTTTTTATAATGGGAGCTGATAATCTCATAAATTTTCATAAATGGAATAATTGGTCTAAAATTGGAAAGTTAGCAAAAATTTTAGTTTTTGATAGAAGCCGTTACAAAAAAAGATCAAAGGAATCAGTGGCTTATAAGAACTTAAAAAAAAGGGGTCTAAAATACATAAGTTTTAATAAGGTAAATATTTCATCTTCTCAAATAAGAAATATTTGATAAAGTAAATAATTAATGGCCGAAAACTTAGACTTAAAAAAAATCATCATCAAAACACTCGATAATAATAAGGCTTTAGACATAGTATCTATAGATCTTAAAGATAAATCCTCAATAGCTGACTATATGATTGTTGCAAGTGGAACGTCTTCTAGACATATCCAATCTCTTTCTGAACAAGTTTTGGAAAAGTTTAAAACTAATGGATTAAAAAATTGTAAAATTGAGGGAAAAGATAGTGCTGAGTGGAAACTGGTAGATGGAATAGACATTGTAGTTCATATTTTTAATCCAGAGAAAAGAAAATTTTATGAATTAGAAAAAATTTGGTCTGAGTTAATTCCAAAAGAGAAAGTTATTGTTTAATGAGAATAATTATTTTTGTAATTTTAATTTTTCATACGTTTACACTTGCATTTTCAAATAATGATAACATTTACGATAAAGTAGATTTATTTGGAGAAGTACTTGATAAAGTCAACAAAGAATATGTTGAAGAGATAGATCAAGCTGAAGCAATGGACGCTGCAATTGATGGCGTCTTAAGATCGCTTGACCCATATTCTGCATATTTATCACCAGAGGATCTTAAACAAATGGAAACTGAAACAAGCGGTAAATTTGGGGGATTAGGAATCGAAGTCGGTATGGAAGCAGGGGTTGTAAAAGTAATATCTCCAATAGATAATTCTCCAGCTGACAAAGCTGGTGTTAAAGCAGGTGATTACATAGTGAAAATAAATGACACGCAGGTACAAGGAAAGACATTGACTGAAGCCGTTGATTTAATGAGAGGACCAGTTGGAAGTAGTATTGAAATTACAGTTAGAAGAGTTGGGAAAAAGAAATCATTAATATTCAATATTACAAGAGAAATTATTCAAATCGCATCAGTGAAATCAAAGACTTATGATAAAAAAATTGGTTACTTAAGATTGACGTCATTTAATGAAAATAGTGGTAGTCAAATCAAAACTGAGATTAAAAAATTTAAAAGAGATGAAAAAATTGAAAGCTATATCCTTGACTTACGAAATAATCCTGGAGGATTATTATCTCAAGCAATTAAAATATCAGATTTTTTTCTTGAGGATGGAGAAATTGTATCGACTAAGGGCCGACAAAAAAGTGAAAATAGAAAATGGTTTGCAAGTAGTGGAGATTTAATAGATGGTAAAACTCTTGTAGTTTTAATTAATAATGGGTCTGCATCAGCATCAGAAATAGTTGCGGGAGCATTAAAGGACCACAAAAGAGCAGTTTTGGTTGGTGAAAGTACATATGGTAAAGGTTCTGTTCAATCAATAATTCCTCTTAAAAATGAGGGAGCAATTAGACTAACAATTTCAAAATATTATTTACCCTCAGGAAAATCAATTTCAGAGGTTGGTGTAGCTCCAGATATATCAATTGAAGAAGAAGAGAGTGATTTTCGAATTGAAACAGAAACCGATAATCAATTAGATTTTGCTCGTAAACTTTTAGCAGGATAGATGCTCGAAAAGTTTAAAAAGTTACCACTTAGAAAAGGAGTGGGCATTGTTTTACTAAATCAAAGTAACGAAGTCTTTGTAGCAAAAAGAATAGATAATCCAAACAATTATTGGCAAATGCCTCAGGGTGGAATTGATGAAAATGAGGACTATCTTGATGCAGCTACAAGAGAGTTAGAAGAAGAAACAAGTATAACAAATGTTAAATTGATTAAAGAGTTGGACGGTTTTCAAACTTATCTGCTTCCTCAAAATCTTTTAGGAATTATATGGAAAGGAAAATACAAAGGTCAAATACAAAAGTGGTTTTGTATGAGATTTCTAGGTAGTGATAACGAAATAAATATAAAAACCAAAAAGCCTGAGTTCTTAGAGTGGAAATGGATAAACCTTGAAGATATAACGAAAAATGTGGTTGATTTCAAATTAGATGTTTATAATGAAGTCAAAAAAAAAGTGCTGGATATTTTAAAATAATCTAATTGAGTCTATTCAAAACATCAATTTTTTGATTTGCTAAAAATCTTTTTTGGTCGTCTAAATTTTCATCTTTTAAAGCTTCATTGGCCTCATTAATCATTGAGCTTAAATCGTCTTTTTTTATTTCTTTTACGTCTATAATTCTGCTAGTAAGAATTGATAAAGAATTTTCACTAAATTCTATAATTCCATCTTCAACAAATAATTCTTTTACTTCATTGCCTGTAAAAACCTTGACTATTCCGGGTTTTAAAAATGAAATTATAGATATGTGATCTTTCAAAATACCCATATCACCTTCAAATGCAGGTACCACTACTTCAGATACATTATCTAAAGAAAGGAATAATTTTTCTGGATTAACAATTTCCAAGTTAAACGAATCTGACATTATGCAGCGGCTTCTTTCTCCATTTTTTTAGCTTTCTCAATGGCCTCTTCGATAGTACCAACCATATAAAATGCTGCTTCAGGAAGATGATCATATTCACCTTTACAAATTGCATCAAACCCTTTTATAGTTGAGTCTAGATCTACCAATTTTCCAGGTGATCCAGTAAAAACCTCTGCAACAAAGAATGGTTGAGATAAAAATCTTTGTATTTTTCTAGCTCTGGCTACAATTAATTTATCCTCTTCGGATAGCTCATCCATTCCGAGAATTGCAATGATATCTTGTAAAGATTTGTAGGTCTGAAGCACTTTTTGTACTTCTCTAGCTACTCTATAATGTTCATCACCAACAATTCTTGGATCTAGTATTCTTGAAGTAGAGTCTAAAGGATCAACCGCAGGATAAATACCTATTTCTGCTATCTGTCTCGATAATACTGTTGTTGCATCTAAGTGAGCAAAAGATGTTGCTGGTGCAGGGTCAGTTAGGTCATCTGCAGGGACATAAATCGCTTGTACTGAAGTAATAGAGCCCTTATTTGTTGTCGTAATTCTCTCTTGTAGGTTACCCATATCGGTAGCAAGGGTTGGTTGATATCCAACAGCTGAAGGTATCCTGCCTAATAGTGCTGAAACTTCCGAGCCAGCTTGCGTAAATCTAAAAATATTATCAACGAAAAATAATACATCTTGTCCTTCTTGATCTCTAAAATACTCAGCAACAGTCAATCCGGTTAACGCGACCCTTGCTCTTGCACCTGGGGGCTCGTTCATTTGACCATAGACTAATGCAGCTTTTGAACCTTTGCCTTCTGGCTTAATTACCCCTGAGTCAATCATCTCATGATAAAGGTCATTTCCTTCTCTAGTTCTTTCCCCTACACCTGCAAAAACCGAAAAGCCACCATGTGCTTTAGCAACGTTATTTATCAATTCCATAATTAAAACAGTCTTTCCAACACCTGCACCGCCAAATAATCCAATTTTTCCACCTTTTGCATATGGCGCTAAAAGGTCAATTACTTTAATACCTGTAACTAATATTTCAGTCTCTGTAGATTGATCATTAAATTCTGGGGCCGCTCTATGAATTGGCCAATTTTCTTTACTCTTAACATCACCTTTTTCATCAATAGGTTCACCAATGACGTTTATAATTCTTCCTAATGTTTCTGGTCCAACTGGAACTTTAATTGGTGCGCCTGTATCTGTTACTTCATCTCCCCTTTTAAGGCCCTCTGTAGAATCCATAGCAATGGTTCTTACACTAGACTCTCCCAAATGTTGGGCTACTTCTAAAACTAACCTGTTCCCAGCATTTTTACATTCCAGTGCAGTTAAAATCTCAGGTAATTCTCCTTCAAAACTTACATCGACAACTGCTCCGATGATTTGAGTTATTTTTCCTTTTCTCATATTATAAACTTTCTGCTCCTGATATTATTTCAATTAATTCTTTTGTAATAGCTGCTTGTCGACTTCTATTATATTCAATTGTGAGTTTCTCAACCATTTCCCCAGCATTTCTTGTCGCATTATCCATTGCACTCATTCTTGATCCTTGTTCGCTAGCCGAATTTTCTAACATAGCTTTGAAAATTTGTGTTGAAATATTCTTTGGTAACAAGTTATTTAATATTTCATCCTCTTCGGGCTCAAACTCGTAATTCATAACATCATTTTCATCGCCTGATTTCTCGGATTTTAATGGGATAATTTGTTGTTCTTGAGGTATTTGGGTAATAACATTTTTGAATTTGTTAAAGAAGATTGTGCAAACATCAAATTCTCCTTTCTCAAATTTTTCAATTATCATTTTTCCTACCTTATCAGCGTCAAAGTAATTTACATTTTTAGATTCTTTGAAAGAAATATTCTCAATTATATACTCTCTATAAGCTCTTTTAAGTTGGTCAAATCCTTTTGATCCAACAGTTACTATCTTAAGCTCCTTACCACTATCTAATATTTTTTTGAAATACGACTTTGCTTTTTTGGTGATGTTTGAATTAAAACCTCCACATAAACCTCTGTCAGAAGTCATTACCACACAGAGATGCACATTATCTTTACCTGAGCCAGCTAAAAGCTTCGGCGCATTTTTTTTATCATTAATGTTCTTAGACAAATTTAAGATTATATTATGCATCTTATCAGAATAAGGTCTGCCTTTTTCAGCACTTTCCTGAGCTTTTCTGAGCTTTGCAGCTGCAACCATTTTCATCGCTTTTGTAATTTTTTGTGTAGATTTTACACTTGTTATTCTTTTTTTTAAATCGTCTAAACTAGCCATAATTATTTATCAAAATTTTTCTTTAAATCCAAAATGATGCTTGTTAATTTTTTCTCATTTTCTTCTTCAAGTTTTCCTGATGAAATTATTGAATTTATCAAATCTGGTTGCTCAGATTTACATTTCTCAATTATATCTTTCTCAAATTTTGATATATCTTTTTGTTGAATATCGTCTAAGTGACCTTTTACACCGCAAAAGACAGAAATAACTTGCTCAGCTACTGTCATTGGAGAATATTGTTTTTGTTTCAATAATTCAGTTAATTTTGCTCCTCTATTTAAAAGTTTTTGAGTTGACGCATCTAAGTCAGATCCAAACTGTGCAAAAGCTGCCATCTCTCTGTATTGAGCAAGTTCAAGTTTCATAGATCCAGAAACTTTTTTCATAGCTTTTGTTTGAGCAGAAGATCCTACCCTTGAAACTGATAAGCCAACATTAATCGCAGGTCTTATTCCTTGATTGAATAGTTCTGTCTCTAAAAATATTTGTCCATCAGTAATTGAGATTACGTTAGTAGGTATGTAAGCTGATACGTCTCCTGCTTGAGTTTCAATGATTGGTAAAGCAGTTAATGATCCTCCGCCATGTTCGTCACCTAATTTTGCTGCTCTTTCAAGTAATCGACTATGTAAATAAAAAACGTCTCCTGGATATGCCTCTCTTCCTGGAGGACGTCTTAAAAGAAGTGACATTTGTCTGTAGGCTACTGCTTGTTTTGAAAGATCGTCGTAAATAATTAATGCATGCATTCCATTGTCTCTAAAATATTCACCCATAGCACATCCAGTGTATGGAGCTAAAAATTGTAATGGAGCTGCGTCTGAAGCTGTTGCTGCAACAATTGTTGTATATTCCATAGCTCCAGCTTCTTCTAAAGTTTTCTCTATCTGTCTTACAGTTGATCTTTTTTGACCTATTGCAACATAAATACAATAAAGTTTTTGTTTTTCATCACCTGACTCGTTTATTTTTTTTTGATTAATTATCGCATCAATAGCAACAGCAGTTTTTCCTGTTTGACGATCTCCAATAATTAATTCCCTTTGACCTCTGCCTATTGGAACCAAACTATCAATGGATTTTAAACCTGTTTGCATTGGTTCACTGACAGATTTTCTTGGAATAATTCCTGGTGCTTTCACCTCGACTCTACTTCGTTTTATACTTTTGTCTAAAGCTCCTTTGCCGTCTATTGGGTTTCCTAATCCATCAACAACTCTTCCAAGTAATTCTTTTCCAACTGGTGTGTCAACAATCGCTCCAGTTCTTTTGACTGTATCACCTTCTTTAACTGCTCTATCGTCACCAAAAATAACTACTCCAACGTTATCGCTTTCTAAGTTTAACGCCATACCTTTAGAGCCATCAGCAAATTCTACCATCTCACCAGCTTGAACATTGTCGAGTCCGTAAATTCTTGCTATTCCATCTCCTACAGATAAAACTTGTCCAATTTCTGTTACTTCAGATTTATCTCCAAATTTTTTAATTTGTTCTTTTAATATTTTTGTTACTTCTGATGGGTTAATATCCATTATACTTCCTTCATTGAGTTTTTCATTTTCGTTAATTTATTCTTTAAAGAGTTATCAATCATAATACTTCCAATTTTTATTTTTACTCCAGCAAGTAATGATTCATCGATCTTATAACTTAAGTTAATTTTTGAATTAAAGTCTTTAGTCATTTCCTCTTTAATTTTTTCTATCTGAGAGTTATCTAATTTTTTCGAAGATACAAGCTCAGCTCTAACTTCTCCTCTTTGAATTGAACAATAGGTGATAAAATCGTTCAAAATATTTTTTAAAAAAAATATTCTTCTTTTATGAATAAGAAATTTTATGAACTTAATAAACAAGCTGTTCAATTTTACTTTTTCAAAAATTGCAGTAAAAATCTCAAGCTGCTTATCTTGTTTGAATGTAGGATCTTTTATAAAAGTTGAGAAATCCTGAGAGTCTTTAATTACGCTGTATAAGGACTTTGCTTGAGCCTCGATTTCATCTAACACACTGTTCTCTTTCGCAAGCTCAAACAAAGACTGAGAATAGCTGTTTATTGCTTTAGTTTGGGAATTAGACAAGTTAGATCCTTTGTTTTTGCTGATAAATTTTCAGATTAATTAACATATAGGCAAGTAACGATCAAGTGAGAGCTTTAAAAAAAGCTACAAAAATTACAGTTAATTGAAATTTATTGGATCAACATCAACTGAAAGTTTTATTCCTTTTGGGATATTAAATCTTTTAAGAGCCATTTTTAAGTTTTTCTGAGCCGAAATATTCTTTGCAGATCTTAATAAAATCCTATTCCTGTAATTTCCTCTTACTTTATAAATTGGAGCATTTACCGGTCCAAGAATCTTGACTTTAAGGTTTTTTTTTAAAAATTCTGACAATTCAAATGATGCCTGGTCAGATTTT
This sequence comes from uncultured Pelagibacteraceae bacterium, assembly GCA_902599605.1. Lineage (GTDB taxonomy): Bacteria > Pseudomonadota > Alphaproteobacteria > Pelagibacterales > Pelagibacteraceae > Pelagibacter. Next base: position 127,747 of record CACKFV010000001.1, on the reverse strand, counting down.
TTGCTATTTTGAGCACTAACTATTATTGATATAAATCTCTCAAAAGGAGGTAATAAATTCTTTTCCCTAAGAATTAATTCTTTATCCAAAAAAATATAAGGATCAGGATTTACGATTTGTGATATGTAATCTGAGTTTAAATTCATTGTTTGAAAATAAACAGTTGAAGGCTTTCCTTCTCGACCGGCTCTGCCTGATAGTTGGTGGTAAAGCTGAACAGTTTTTTCAGCACTTCTTAAATCGTAACCTCTAGAAGAATAATCAATATCCAATACAATTATACAGTTCAGGTTAGGAAAATGAAAACCTTTTGAAATCAGTTGAGTACCAATTAAAATATTAATCTTATTATCTATTATTTCTTGGATTTTAGAAGATGAGTCCTTTTTATTCATGGTGTCACTTGAGAAGATTAAAGTGTTTTTGTCAGGAAAAATCTTTTTAACTTCTTCAAGTATTTTTTCTACCCCTGGGCCACTAAAGCTAAAATCACATTTAGAGTCCTTTGAAGAGCAGTCTCGTTCCATTTCTGTGGAATAACCACAATAATGACATAAAACTTTGTTTCTTAACTTATGATAAACAAGATTGATTGAACAAAAAGGACAGTCAAAAGTTTTCAAACAATTTTTACATAATACAAATGGTGAGTAACCTCTTCTATTTACAAAAAATAAAACCTGATTATTCCTAGATAAATTATCTTTTACTTTTTCAATCAATTCCTCTGAAATAAATTTTCCTTTTTTTTCACTTTTTTTTATTTTTATAATTTCATAATCTGGCAACTTTGCATCTCTAAATCGCTCAGTTAATCTAGATGAATGAAACTTTTTTCCTTTAATATTTTTATAAGTTTCTATAGATGGGACAGCAGATATCAAATTGATAGGTATATTTTCAAATGATGCTCTGGATATTGCCATATCTCTAGCATGATAGTTTACACCCTCATCTTGTTTGTAGGATTGGTCGTGTTCTTCATCTATTGTAATAAGACCTAACTTTTTAAAAGGTAAAAATAAAGCCGACCTAGCCCCTATGACAACTTTAATCTTTCCTGATTTCAAACCACTCCAAACTATCTTTTTATTTTTCTTTGTAACTGATGAATGCCAAATAGCTGGTTTAAAACCAAAAAAAGAAATGAAATTTTTTTCAAATTCTTTTGTAAGGCCGATTTCAGGAAGTAAAATCAAAGATTGATATCCTTCATTTAGTTTTTTTTTAATTGCATTAAAATAAACTATAGTTTTTCCTGAACCTGTAGTCCCTTGTAATACATGAACTCTAAAATTTTTATCTCCCTTTTCTATTTCTAATAAACTTTTTTTTTGCTGGATACTAAGATTATAATCTTTGGTTGGGTGTTTTTTATTAAACTGATCGTAAGTGTCTGCTTTATAATCTTCTTCCAAAGAATTATTTACTAGATGAAGCTTTAACGCCATACCCTTTGGAACAATATTATAATCAGAAAACCAGTTTAAAAATTTTATTGTTTTATTTTCTAAAGGATCTTTTGTAAATTTTTTTATAATATCTTTAATTTTAAATTTTTTTTTAGGCCCTTCCTCAAAATCATCCCAGATAATACCTATCATTTTTTTTTTACCAAAAGGTACTTCTACATAGTCGCCAATTTTAAGTTTTTCTTTTGAAGTGTATGTAAATGGGTGATCGAAAATGTTTGGTAATAGTACTGGTACTTTCATTTTGTAATGAAAAAATCTTAAGAATGTATTTGTCTTTTTTCAACAGATAAAGCCGCCTCTTTTATTGCCTCAGAGAATGTTGGATGAGCATGGCACGTTCGTGCGATATCCTCAGAGCTTGCTCCAAACTCCATTGCAACTGCCATTTCTGCAATCATTTCTCCTACATGAGGTCCTATCATATGTACTCCTAAAACTTTATCGGTATCTTTATCAGCTAAAATTTTTACGAATCCTTCAGGCTCATCAATTGCTTTAGCTCTTGAGTTGGCCATAAAAGGAAACTTTCCAATTTTATAAGACTTGTTTTTTTCTTTAAGTTGCTCTTCAGTTAAACCTATACTTGCTACCTCAGGAGTAGTGTAAATTACCCCTGGGATTAAATCGTAGTTTACATGACCAGATTGACCTGCAATTATTTCTGCAACTGCAATCCCTTCCTCTTCTGCTTTGTGGGCTAACATTGGTCCATCAATTACATCTCCAATAGCGTAAATATTTTTTGCTGAAGTTTGAAATTTTTTGTCAATTTTAATCCTTCCTTTTTCATCTGATTTTACTCCTGCAGAACTCAAATTTAAATTGGATGTAAACGGTTTTCTTCCAATTGATATTAGAGATACGTCACAATTAAAATCTTTACTTTCTCCATTCTTATCTGACGTTGAAATTTGTACACCAGTGTTAGTTTTTTTAATGCTAGTTACTTTCCTATTTAAATGAAATTTTATATTTTGTTTCTTCAATATTTTCATAAACTCATCGGAAATTTCTCTATCCATCCCAGGAGTAATGTGATCTAAAAATTCTATTACATTGACCTCAGCCCCTAGTCTAGACCAGACAGAGCCCATTTCTAAACCTATATACCCCCCACCAACAACAACTAGACTTTTCGGGACTTCTTTTAAAGATAATGCACCAGTTGAAGAAACGATCGTTTTTTCGTCGAATTCAACGTTAGGCATAGGCATCGCCTCAGATCCAGTTGCAATAATAATATTTTTTGCCTCAATTTCTTTTTTTTTTCCATCTTCGCCTTTTACCGATATTTTCTTCTCAGAAATAAAACTACCAAAACCCTTCAAGTAAGTTACCTTGTTTTTTTTGAAAAGAAATTCAACGCCTTTGGTCAAGATTGAAACTGCTTTATCTTTATTTTTCATCATCTTATCTAAATTGAGTTTTACATCTCCTGTCTCAATTCCAAGTTTAGAGAAATTTTTAGCTTTTTTATAATTCTCAGATAAGTTTAATAAGCTTTTTGAGGGAATGCATCCAATGTTTAAACATGTTCCACCCAAAGCACCTCTGGCCTCTATACAAGCAGTTTTTTGACCTAATTGAGCTAATCTTATAGCACAAACATATCCACCTGGTCCGCCACCAATTACTACAGAGTCAAATTTTTCTATCATAAATTATAAATTTAAAAACAATCTTCTTGGATCTTCCAAGTTATCTTTTGTATTTTTTAAAAAAGATACTGCATCTTTCCCATCAATTATTCTGTGATCATATGATAAAGCTATATACATTATTGGTCTGATTTTAATTTCACCATTTACCACATGCGGCCTTTCTACAATATTGTGCATTCCTAAAACCCCAGATTGAGGTAAATTTAAAATTGGTGTTGATAACATTGATCCATAGACACCACCGTTACTTATAGTAAATGTCCCGCCTTGAAGATCATCAATTGTGATCTTTCCATCTCTTGCCTTGTCTGACAATTCTTTGATTTTTTTTTCTATGTCCGCAAAAGACATTTCATCTGCATTTTTTAAAACTGGAACCACAAGACCTTTTTGAGTACCTACTGCAAAACTAATATTATAATAATTCTTATAAATTATATTTTCTCCCTCGATTTCAGCGTTAATTGCTGGAAAAAGTTTTAAACTTTCAATACAAGCTTTTACAAAAAAGGACATAAAACCTAGTTTTATGCCAAACCTTTCTTGAAAATCACTTTGATTTTCTTTTCTCATGTCAATTATACCGCTCATATCAACTTCATTAAAAGTCGTAAGCATTGCTGCGTTATCTTGAGCTTGTTTGAGTCTTTTAGCAATTGTTAGTCTTAGCCTTGTCATTTTTATTTTTTCTTCTTGGCCGAACTTTATCTTCCGTTCAGAAGGTCCAGGTTTAATGTTCATTAAACTTAATAGATCACCTTTTGAAACTCTTCCACCTCTGCCGGTTCCTTGAATCTTTTTTAAGTCAATTTTATTATCTGCAGCAATCTTTCTCACAGCTGGAGAAACAGATATATCCTTTGTTTTTTTTGGTTTCTCTTTTTTAGAGGATATTTCTTCTGTAAGGACTAATGGTACTTCCTTACTTGTATTTTCATTAGGTTCTGAAATTTTTTCTTCCTTATCGAACAGTTTTGTTTCAACTTCTTTTTTTAAACTAATGATATTATCTTCGTTGTGTACTACTTTCTCTTCTTTAGGTTCATTCTCAGTTTCATCTTTTTTTGGGCTCCCTCCGATTATTGATCCAAGAACGGCTCCTACCTCAACCGTTGAGCCATTTTGAGCATTTATTTCGCTTAATACTCCATCTGAGGGGGATGGAACCTCTAGATTTACTTTATCAGTTTCAAGTTCAACAACAGGTTCATCGGCTTCGACACTATCACCTTTATTTTTTAACCATTTAGCAACAGTTGCTTCTGTTATACTTTCTCCTAAAACTGGAACTACAATTTTGTCTGACATTATTCTAAAATTTTATCTATAATTTCTTTTTGTTGTTTTGCATGTCTTTTCGCATATCCAGTAGCTGGTGAAGCTGAAGGATTTCTGCCAATAAACTTTAATTTCTTTTTAACCCCTAAATTATCCAAAGTCCATTGAATATAATCTCTTACTGAAAACCAAGCACCCATATTTTTAGGTTCTTCTTGGCACCAAATAAATTTAGCATATTCAACATATGGTTTAATAGCTTTTGTCAAAGACCTTACTGGGAATGGATAAAGTTGTTCTATTCTTATAAAAACAACATCGTCAATTTTCTCTTTTTCTCTCGCAGCCAAAAGATCAAAATATATTTTTCCAGAGCAAAGAATAACTTTTCTTATCTTTTTTGGTTTTTTTAATTCAATTAATTTATTCTTTTTATTTAAAGCTTGATCCTCTAGAACTCTATGAAATGAATTATTTTTGTCAAAGTCCTCTATGTTTGAAACACAGTACTTGTTTCTCAACAAAGATTTTGGAGTCATTATGACAAGTGGCTTTCTGAATTCTCTGTGAATCTGTCTTCTAAGAGCATGAAAGTAATTTGCTGGAGTTGTACAATTAAGCACTTGCATATTTTCTTGAGCACAAAGTTGCAAAAATCTTTCAAGTCTCGCTGAAGAGTGTTCAGGCCCTTGTCCCTCATAACCATGGGGAAGCAATAGAACTAACCCAGAGGCTCTAAACCATTTTCTCTCTCCAGAGGCAATGAATTGATCAATTACAACTTGAGCTCCGTTTGCAAAATCTCCAAATTGCGCTTCCCAGATTGTTAAGGTTTCTGGTTCTACTAAGCTGTATCCATACTCAAATCCAAGCACTGCTAGTTCAGATAAAAAACTATCAACAATTTCAAATTTTTTCTGCTTTGTGGATACATGATCTAACGGCACGTATCTTGAGTTATCTATTTGATTTCGTAAAACTGAGTGTCTTTGGCTAAATGTGCCACGACCACTATCTTGACCAACTAATCTCACAGGAAATCCCTCTTCGAGTAATGTTGCAAATGCTAGAATTTCTGCATTAGCCCAATCAATATTTTTTTCATCTTGTACACACTTATCTCTATTTTCAAAAACTTTTTGTATAGTTTTATGAATATTAAGCTCTGGATTTAAAAAGTTTATTTTTGCAGAGAGTTTCTTTAATTTTTTCGTATCAACTCCTGTCTGTCCTCTTTTATCCTTACCTTTCTTTGGTTGATATCTTGACCAGGTCCCTTCAAACCAATTCAGTTTTGGTTTGTAATCATTTGCAGTTTTAAATTGATCATCCAAAAGTTTTTTAAAGTCGTTTACTTTATTTTTGAATTGATCTTCGGTTATACTATTATTTTTAATAAGTTTTTTTCCATATATATTTAAAGTAGATGGATGTGATCTTATTTTTTTGTACATTAAAGGCTGAGTAAAAGATGGTTCGTCTCCTTCATTATGACCGAATCTTCTGTAACAAATCATGTCAATTACAACATCTTTGTTAAATTTTTGTCTAAACTCAATTGCAATTTTAGCACAATGAACAACTGCCTCTGGATCATCTCCATTGCAATGAAGAATGGGGGCCTCTACAATTTTTCCTAAATCAGATGGGTAAGGGCTTGATCTGGCAAACCTTGGGCTAGTTGTAAAACCAATTTGGTTATTTACAATTATATGAATTGTTCCACCTGTGTTATGACCTTTTAAACCTGACATCGCAAAACATTCAGCTACAACTCCTTGCCCTGCAAATGCAGCATCCCCGTGAATAAGTAAAGGTATTACTTTTTTTCTTTCTGTGTCTTTATGAAAATATTGTTTTGCTCTAGTTTGACCAAGAACTACAGGGTTAACTGCCTCCAAATGAGAAGGGTTATCTGTAAGACTAACATGTACAGAGTTTCCATCAAAAGTTCGATCTGAAGAGGCACCTAAATGATATTTTACATCACCTGTAGAGTCCTCGCTTGAGGAAGCAAACTCACCAGCAAATTCATTAAAAATTCTTTTATATGACTTTTGAAGAACATTTGCTAAAACATTTAATCTACCTCTATGTGACATTCCAATTTTAATTTCTTTTACTCCTAATTGGCCTCCACGTTTAATAATTTGCTCTAGCGCTGGAATTAAAGACTCTGCACCATCAAGACCAAATCTTTTTGTGCCAACATATTTTTTTGCTAAAAACTTTTCAAAACCTTCAGCTTGTATAATCTTATTTAATATTGCGTCTTTTCCTTTTTCAGTAAAATTTATTTGGTTCTCCTCTTTTTCCATTCTTTCTCTAAACCAAACTTTCTCTGTTGGGTTTGTTATATGCATATATTCAGCACCTATTGATGAGCAATATACTTTTCTTAATTTAGTGATGATTTCATTTATTGAGGCATAACCCACATCCATATATGAATTAAGATAGATTTGTCTATCAAAGTCCTCAGTTTTGAAACCATAGTCATTTGGATGTAATTCATAAAGATATTCTCTTTTCATTAAACCAAGAGGATCAAGGTTTGCTATAAGGTGGCCTCTGATTCTATATGCCCTTATCAATGCGATTGCCTTAATAGAGTCTATTTTCTCCCTTTCAGAACCATTTAGATTTTCCTCAAGTCTTTTATTTTTTTTTGGATCTATCGATATCTTTTTTGGACTCCATGAAGGGCCTGATATTTCTTTTGAAACTGAATTTAAATCTTCATTTAAATCACTAAAGTATTTTTTCCAACTATCTGGTAATTTTGGATCATTCTCTATAAATCTTACATACATTTCTTCTATGAACTGGCTGTTAGATTTATTAAGAAAAGACTGCTGCTTAAATTCTAAGTTTTTTGAAGAGCTCATTTACAATTATTATAGTATTAACATTAAAATATTAAAGACCCAATTTATTTTTTAATGTAATTCCCATTTCTGCAGGAGATTCTGCAATTGTAATACCTGCATCTGTCATTGTATCGATCTTATCTGAAGCTCCACCTTTGCCACCAGAAATTATTGCTCCTGCATGTCCCATTCTTCGTCCAGGAGGTGCTGTGATACCAGCAATAAATCCTACCATAGGCTTTTTGATTTTATGATTTTTAATAAATTCTGCTGCTTCTTCCTCTGCAGTTCCCCCAATTTCACCAATCATCAAAATAGACTCGGTTTCTGGATCGTTTAAAAACAAGTCTAAACAATCTATAAAATTGGTTCCATTAATTGGATCTCCTCCTATTCCGATACATGTTGACTGACCTAATCCATTTTCAGTAGTTTGTGCAACAGCTTCATAAGTTAGAGTTCCTGATCTTGAGACTATACCAACAGATCCCTTCTTATGAATATTTCCTGGCATGATGCCAATTTTACATTCGTCTGGTGTGATAATTCCCGGACAATTTGGTCCAATTAGTCTGGAAGCTGAGTTTGATAATTTTTCTTTTACTTTTAACATATCCAAGATTGGAATCCCTTCAGTTATACAAACTATCAATTCGATCTTAGCCTCAATTGCCTCGATTATTGCTGCAGCAGCAAATTTTGCAGGGACATAAATCATTGTTGCATTTGCATTAGTCTTATCTTTTGCTTCTTTTACAGAATTAAAAACAGGTTTGTTTAAGTGTGTTTGTCCTCCTTTACCTGGAGTTACGCCTCCAACTAGATTTGTCCCATATTTTATTGACTGTTCAGAATGAAATGTTCCGTGGGCGCCTGTGAACCCTTGGCATATAAGTTTAGTATTTTTATTTATTAAAACTGACATTTTATTCCACTTTTTTTACAATTTTTTTTGCTGCGTCCCCTAGATCGCTAGCTGAGATTATTTTTAATCCAGATTCATCTAATATTTTTTTTCCTTCTTTTGAATTGGTTCCAGCAAGTCTTACTACAAGAGGTATATTTATTTTGGTTTCTTTTGCAGCCTCTACAATTCCTTGAGCAAGGACATCACACCTCATAATCCCTCCAAAAATATTTATTAGTATTCCTTTTACATTTTTATCTGATAAAATTATCTTAAACGCGGCTGCAACTTTTTCTTTAGATGCACCACCTCCTACATCTAAAAAATTTGCAGGTTCTTGACCATGCAGTTTAATTATATCCATTGTAGCCATTGCTAATCCTGCTCCGTTTACCATACATCCAATAGATCCATCTAATTTTATGTAGGCTAAATCGTGTTTGCTTGCCTCTATTTCTGTAGGATCCTCTTCATTCAAATCTCTTAATTCCAGTAATTCTGGATGTTTGAAAATTGCATTGTCATCAAAGCTTATTTTTGCATCCAGACACACAATATTGTTTTCCTTTGTAAGTATTAGTGGATTGATTTCAATTAAGCTTGCATCTGTAGAAACAAATGTTTTGTAAATTGATTGAATAATCTTGATACATTTTAGATTGGCATTATCATCTAGATTGAAATTACGAATAATTTTTTTACAATCCTCATCTTCAATATTTTCCTTAAAACTAATTTTTACAGTATTGATTTTATTAGGATCGCTTTTTGCAACTTCTTCGATGTCCATTCCACCCTGATCGCTAGAAATAAAAGCAATTTTAGAACTTGCCCTATCAATAAGACAGGATAAATAGAATTCCTTTTTTATGTTGGATGGCTCCTCTAGATAAAGTCTTTTAACTTCTTTGCCACTTGGTCCTGTCTGATGTGTAATTAATTTTTTTCCTAACAAATCCTTTGCAGCTTTTTCTAGATCAGATAAATTATCTAATATTTTAACTCCACCCGCCTTACCTCTCCCACCTGCATGTATTTGTGCTTTTAAAACATATTTTTTAAGATTGAGTTTTTTTGCTTTTTCTAAAACTTCTTGTACAGTAAAACAAGCCTCTCCATTAGGAACAATGGCGCCAAATTTTTTTAATAATTGTTTAGCCTGGTGTTCGTGAATATTCATTACTTTTTCAAGCTAGGGTCAATTTTTACTGCAGCCTCCCAAAGCTTATTTACAGCATTCACAGAATTAATAAATTCTGCCTTTTCTTTTTCATCAAGTTGAATTTCGACTATTTTTTCTACTCCATTTTTTCCAATAACAACTGGAACACCTGCATAAATTCCCTTAAAACCATATTGACCTTCTAATTGAGCGGCACAAGGTAACTGTAGTTTCTTATCACCTAAAAATGCTTCAGCCATTTGTACTCCTGAAGCAGCTGGCGCATAATATGCGGAACCTTTTTCCAAAAATTTTACAATTTCACCTCCACCATCTCTTGTTCTTTGATTGATGCTTTCTAGTTTTTCTTTAGAAATAACACCTGAATTGACAAGATCTAATAAAGGTTTTCCAGATACTTTAGTGAATCTTGGCATTGGTACCATCGTATCTCCATGTCCGCCCATTACCATTGCGTCTATTTCTTTTACTGGAACCTTTAATTCTTCTGACAAAAAAAGTTTAAATCTTGAGCTATCTAATATTCCTGCCATACCAACAACTTTTTTAGCTGCAAGTTGAGAATATTTTTGGAAAGCCATTACCATCACATCTAGGGGATTTGTTATACAAATTATAAAAGCATCTGGAGAGTTTTTTTTAATTCCCTCTGCAACTTGTTTAATTATTTTTAGGTTAATACCTACTAAGTCATCTCTGCTCATACCAGGTTTTCTGGGGACCCCAGCAGTTATAATGATGACATCAGAGTTTTTAATATCTTCATATTTATCCGTTCCTGAAAATTTTACATTAAAACCATCAACTGAAGATGATTGTGCAATATCAAGAGCCTTTCCTTTAGCAATGCCACTAGCAACATCAAAAAGAACTACTTCATCAACAAGTTCTTTTACTCCTATCAAATGGGCTAAAGTTCCACCTATTTGTCCTGCTCCAATCAAACTTATTTTTTTCATATTTTCCTTTATGTTATTTCATTGTTGGCATTACAAACTCAGGGTCTGAACCAATTCCTGATGGCCAACGTGATGTGATAGTTTTTAGTTTAGTATAAAATTTTACACCTTCAGGACCATGCATATGCAAATCTCCAAATAAAGATCTTTTCCATCCTCCGAAACTATGAAATGCAACGGGGACAGGAATAGGTATATTTATACCTACCATCCCAACTTTAATTTTGTTTGCAAAAGTTCTTCCTACATCTCCATCTCTAGTATAAACGCTTGTTCCATTACCGAATTCGTGATCGTTAATCAGTTGAATCGCGTCATTAAAATCTTTAACTCTTACAACAGAAAGCACTGGACCGAAAATTTCTTCATTATAAATTCTCATATTTTTGGTGACATTATCGAACAAACAACCTCCAATGAAGAAACCATTCTCATATCCTTGAAGTTTAATGTCTCGACCATCCACAACTAACTTTGCTCCCTCTTTTACTCCAAGATCAACATACCCTCTAACTTTTTCTAAATGTTCTTTAGTAACTAAAGGTCCCATTTCAGAATTTTTATCAAGACCTGGACCAACCTTTAAGGCCTCAACTTTTTTTGATAATTTTTCTACAAGTTTGTCACCAATCCCTCCTACCGCTACTGCAACTGATTGTGCCATACATCTCTCCCCAGCAGAACCATAAGCAGCTCCCATGAGACCGTTGACGGCTTGATCCATATCACAATCCGGCATTACCACACAATGATTTTTTGCTCCTCCTAATGCTTGTACTCTTTTTTCATTCTTCGCAGCGTTTTCATAAATATATTTTGCTATTGGTGTTGAACCTACAAAACTTACAGCTTTAATATCTTTATTTGTTAATATTGAGTCAACTACCTCTTTATCACCATTTACCACATTTAAAACTCCATTAGGTAATCCAGCTTCTGAAAAAAGTTGAGCAAGACGAATTGAGCATGAAGGATCTTTTTCCGAAGGTTTTAAAATAAAAGTATTTCCACAAGCAATTGCCATTGGGAACATCCACATTGGAACCATAGCAGGGAAATTAAAAGGTGTGATTCCTGCACAGACACCTAAAGGCTGTCTCATAGACCAGCTATCTATGTTTGTTCCAACATTTTCAGTAAACTCTCCTTTAAGCATTTGAGGAATACCACATGCGAACTCAACTATTTCAAGACCTCTTGTAAGAGAGCCCTTTGCATCCTCATAGACTTTTCCATGTTCTGAAACAATCAGTTTAGTCAATTCATCATAATTCTTTTCAATTAATTCTTTATATTTGAAAATAATTCTCGCTCTTTGAAGGGGGGTGACTTGGGACCATTTTTCGAAAGCTGTTTTCGCATTTTCTACAGCATGATCCAAATCAGATTTTGTACCAAGTATTACTTCTGACTCTTGAGCACCTGTTGCAGGGTTGAAAACTTTCCCTTTCCTTGATGACGATCCCTTATAGATTTTACCATTTATATAATGTTGAATTAAATTCATCGGAGAAATTATTTAATTAAGTAATTAGCTAGTTGCAAGCATTTTCTTAATTGAGGCTATTGCTTTTGCTGGATTTAAACCTTTGGGGCAAGCATTAGTACAATTCATAATAGTATGACACCTATATAACTTAAGTTCATCTGCAACTTTTTTTAATCTCTCTTTTCTGTCTTCGTCTCTTGAGTCAATTATCCATCTGTAAGCCTGTAAAAGAACGGCAGGTCCTAAATATTTATCACCATTCCACCAATAACTTGGACAAGATGTTGAGCAGCATGCACACATTATACACTCGTAAAGCCCATCAAGTTTAGCTCTATCTTCTTTGGATTGAATATTCTCTTTTTCAGTTTTTGAGGTTGTTTTTAACCACGGTTCAACAGACTCATATTGTTTATATAAAGTGCTGAGGTCCCCAATTAAATCTTTTAAAACTTTTAAATGTGGTAATGGATAGATATTTATATCTCCTTTAATTTCAGCGTGTGGCTTCGTACAAGCTAATCCATTTTTTCCATCCATATTCATAGCGCATGACCCACATACTCCATGTGCACATGATCTTCTGTAGGAAATTGATGGATCAATTTCATTTTTAATTTTGTTCAACAAATCCAAAACTTTTGAAGGACAATTATCCATATCTACTTCGTAAGTATCGATCCTTGGATTTTTTCCAGTTGATGGATCCCATCTATATATATTCACTTTACGGATATTTTTTGAGCCAGTCTTGTCTTTGAAATACTTGCCTTTTTCAATTTTAGAATTTTGTGGCAAGTTTATCTGAACCATTAATAAACTCTTTCTTGTGGGGGAAAATACTGTACATCATTTGATAGTGTAGATCTGTGGACAGGTCTATAGTCAATCTTAGTTTTTTTACCATCACACCAAGATAATGTATGCTGCATAAATTTTTCATCATTTCGCTTTGGAAAATCTTCTCTAGCGTGAGCTCCTCTACTTTCTTTTCTGTGATAAGCGGAGTCCATTGTAGTTATCGCTTGTCTAATCAAATTATCGAATTCTAATGTTTCTACAAGATCAGTATTAAAAATTAGAGACTTATCTTTTACAGAAAGGTCATCCATGCCCTCATAAGGTTTTCTGATTTCATTTACGCCCTCTTTTAAAGTTTTTTCAGTTCTGAAAACAGCACACTTAGACTGCATTGTTTTTTGCATTGCTAATCTTAAATCTGCAGTATTATTTGTGCCAGATGCATTTCTAAGTCTATCAAATCTTTCTAAACATTTATCAGTCTCAGACTGTGGGATTTCTTCATGAGGTGTACCTGGTTTTACCAACTCTGCTGCACGCTTAGCGGCAGCTCTTCCAAAAACAACCAGATCAATTAAAGAGTTTGATCCAAGCCTGTTAGCTCCATGAACAGACACACATGCTGCCTCACCAATAGCCATTAATCCTGGAACAGTTTTTTCTGATCCATTTAAAGTTAAAACTTCAGCTTTATAATTTGTAGGAATACCTCCCATGTTATAGTGAACAGTTGGAACTACTGGGATAGGTTCTTTTGTTACGTCTACATTCGCAAATAATCTTGAGGACTCTGATATACCTGGAAGTCTTTCTTCTATAACTTTTGGATCTAAATGGTTTAAATGTAAGTGCACGTGATCTTTTTCATTTCCAACCCCTCTACCTTCATTAATTTCAACCGCAATTGACCTGCTTACAACATCTCTTGAAGCGAGGTCTTTAGCTTTTGGAGCATATCTTTCCATAAATCTTTCGCCTTTAGAATTTACTAAATAACCACCTTCGCCCCTCACACCTTCTGAAATTAAAGTACCATGACCATAAATTCCTGTTGGATGAAATTGGACGAACTCCATATCCTGTAAAGGTAAGCCTGCTCTAAGCACCATAGCATTTCCGTCTCCAGTACATGTATGAGCTGAAGTTGCTGAGTAATAAACTTTTCCGTAACCACCTGTTGCAATTATCGTTATATGAGATCTAAATCTATGGATAGTTCCATCATTCAAATTCCAAGCAATTAATCCTTTGCACTGACCATCTTTCATTAAAAGATCCAACGCAAAATACTCAATGAAAAATTCTGTGTTATGTTTTAAAGCCTGACCATATAAGGTGTGCAAAATAGCATGGCCAGTTCTGTCTGCAGCAGCACAAGTTCTTTGAACAGGCTCGTTACCATAATTTTTTGTCATTCCTCCAAAAGGACGCTGATATATTTTTCCATCTTCTGTCCTGCTGAAAGGAACACCATATTTTTCTAATTCTAAAACTGCTCTTGGAGCTTCTTTACACAAATACTCGATACAATCTTGATCACCTAACCAATCTGAACCTTTAACTGTATCGTACATATGCCATCTCCAATCATCTTCACCCATATTACCAAGAGCTGCAGAGATGCCGCCTTGTGCTGCAGAAGTGTGACTTCTTGTTGGGAAAACTTTAGAAACGCATGCAGTTTTTAATCCTGCTTCGCTTAATCCAACCGCGGCTCTTAAACCAGAACCTCCTGCACCTAAAACAACTACATCGTATTCGTGGTCAATAATTTTGTAAGATTTCATAATTTATAAGTTAGATATAAGTATTATTGTAAATAATGGAATAATCAAAGATGACAAAAAAACACCAATATTTAGAAGCTTTTTTGTGCTCTCTACGTGAATATAGTCCTCAAAGACTTCACTTATGCTCAAAGCAGAATAAAAAAACATTGAGACAAGGAATAAAGAAAAAAGTAATTTTGAAGGTTGGGAAGATAAAAAGGCTAAGATTTCATTATAGCTAGAGTCATAAAGCGAAACAAAATTCACTAAGAACCACAGCATAAGGGGCACCATTATTAAAGAAGATATTTTTAAAAAAAGCCATTTCTTTGTTGCTTTAATCATAATTGTAAAAATCCCCTAGAAGAATATATTAATATTGTTAATAGAAAAGAACCAAAGATTACCAAAAGACCTGTTATTTTTGAAGTTTTTAATTCAAAACCTAAACCAACATCCCAAAACCAATGTCTTATTTCACTCAAAATTTGAAAAAGGTAAGACCATATAAAACCTATGACAAAAAATTTTCCAAATAGTGAATTTAAAAATAATTTGAAAATACCATATGCGTCTTCACCAAAAAATATACTTCCGGCCCAAATACAAATAAAAATTAACAAAAAATAATTTAAAATACCTGTGATCCTATGTGAAATAGACACAAGGGATGACACATGCCAATTGTATATCTGAATATGAGGAGATAATGGATTGTTTTCTTTCATATTTATCTTTTAATATAAGCTTCGGCAATTTCAACAGCATTTAAAGCTGCGCCCCTCAATAAATTGTCAGAAACAATCCACATATTTAAAGAATTTTTCTTACTATTATCTTTTCTAATTCTTGAAATAAAAGTCTCGTTTTTACCCTCTGCATCCACTGGTGTGATATAACCACCATCAGAATTTTCATCGACTACTTTACAGCCCTCTGCAGTATTTAATAATTCTTTTACTTTTTTAATAGAAAAATCATTTTCAAATTCAATATTTACTGACTCTGCATGTGAAACGAGAACGGGAATTCTTACACATGTTGCAGTAATATCAATTTTAGTACCTAATATTTTATTAGTTTCTTTAATCATTTTTAGTTCTTCTTTAGTGTAACCATCGTCAGAAAAACTATCTATATGAGGTATTGCATTAAACGCAATTTGTTTTGTAAAATTTTTTACCTCAAAACTTTTATTATTCAATATCGATTTTGTTTGATCAATTAACTCATCCATAGGTTTTTTTCCAGCTCCAGAGGTAGACTGATAAGTGGAAATCACTATTCTTTTAATTTTGAAATTATCATTAAGTGATTTTAAAACGATGACTAGCTGTGCAGTTGAACAGTTAGGAT
This sequence comes from uncultured Pelagibacteraceae bacterium, assembly GCA_902599605.1. Taxonomy (GTDB): domain Bacteria; phylum Pseudomonadota; class Alphaproteobacteria; order Pelagibacterales; family Pelagibacteraceae; genus Pelagibacter. The sequence goes on along the minus strand of CACKFV010000001.1, from coordinate 111,999 downwards.
TTGCAATTATATTTTTTTTAATATTTTTTAAATGGTCTTTATTAACTTGAGGAACTATCAAAGGTACATCGGGGTCCATTCTGAAAAAACTTGAGTTATCAATTACAACTGAATGTTTTGCTGCTAGAGGAACATATTTTTCAGAGATTGTTTTTCCAGCTGAAAAAAAAGAAATATTCACTTTGGAAAAATCAAAATTTTCCAAATTTTCAACTTTGATTTCTTTATCACCAAATTTAAGAGTAGATCCCGCGCTATTAGACGACGCTACAAAATATAAATTTTCAATCGAAATTTTTTTATTATGTAAAACTTCAATTATTTTCCTCCCAACATTTCCTGTGGCACCTACAATAGCAATATTCATGATGTTTTACTTATACTAGATGAAGGGTAAATCGCAAACTGTTCCTAAATATGTTTTATCGTTAATTTCGATCTTAAATTGATTTTTGCCATCCCAATAAGGTTTATTAATCATAGCAATACCAATAATCTTTTTAAAATTTGGCGAATAAGCGGCTGATCTTAAGTATCCAACAATATTATTCTTTTCATCGAACAATTCCTTTTCTTTGCTCATATTGATTTTGTCATGATCAATTTTAACACCCATTAATTTTCTAGACACTCCATCTTTTTTAATTTTTTTTAACTTTTCTTTTCCTAGAAACTTAACATCGGTATCTAAGTTTATATACTTATCGAAATTTGCTTCAAATGGGTTATCTCCATTATCAAAATCGTTTCCATAAGATAAAAGCGCTGACTCAATTCTTTCAATTAAATTTGGGCAACCGGCTTTAACATTAAGGTCTTTGCCGTATTCAAATAAGCTATCATATAATTTTTGACCAGCAGAATCATTTTCAACGTATACCTCAAATCCTCCTTGTTTTGACCAACCAGATCTTGCTACAAAATATTTATTTTGTTTAAATTCAAAGTATTTAAAATTGAAAAATTTTAGTTGTCTTATTTCATCACCAAACAATTTAGCCATTAAGTCGTCTGATAGAGGACCTTGAATTGCGAGTATATTAACATTAGGCTCATGAATTTTGACATCAAAATTGTGTCCTGCGGCTAAGCCTTTCGCAAAAAAAATAACATCAGAGTCGGCAATTGAAAGCCACCATCTATCATTTTCCAATTTGTTTATTACTGGATCATTTACTAAACGTCCCTCATGATCAATTAATGGAGCGTAGTAACATTTTCCAATTTTAGATTTTGACAAATCCCTACATGTCATTAATTGAACAAGTTCTGCTGAATCTTTGCCTGATATTTCTACCTGTCTTTCTGCAGCAACATCCCAAACTTGAACATATTTTTTTAAATGATTATAGTCATCTTCAATTGATTTGAAGGATACTGGTAATAACATATGATTATAGACTGTATATCCGCTTACACCATGTGCTTCTATTCTTTCCGTGTAAGGTGTGCTTCTAAGTCTACGTGATCTTATAATTGGAAAATTTTTCATTTTTTTAAAAATTCTGCTACCTTTTCTCTCATTTCAAAAGCTTTTTCAAACATAATCATATGTCCACACTCATTAATTATTTGGGTCTCTGAATTTTTAATTAAATTTGCGAATTTTTTTCCATTCTCAGAGGGAACCATTTTATCCAGAGCTCCAAAAATTAATAAAGTTGGGCAATCAATTGCAGCTGAAGCTTCTTTGCCATTTTTATAATTATTACAAGCTTTTAAGTCTGTAGCTAATATTTCTTTAACCTCTCTTGAAGAATTTATAATTTTTTCAACAGGGTTACCTCCTATAAATTTCCTTGAACCTTCATAACCCCATTTCATCATTAAATGTACAGCTTTTTTATCTCCGGAGTCTGCGAGATCAATTAAATCTTGGTTCACTGGCATTTTATATGAACCCGCTAAAAAAACTAATTTGTGTGTACTTTTTTTAAAACGAGAGCCATATTCTAAAGCCTCTAAGCATCCTTGTGAATGTCCTACTATTGAAACTTGTTCGGTTTTTAAAAAAAGTCTTACGCTTTCAATCCAATCTGCAATTTTTTCAATTGAGTCAATACAAGGACCTTCTGAATTTCCATGACCAGGTAAATCTAAAGATAAAATATTTAGATCTTTGTTAGATAAAAATTGTTCTGTAAGAGACCACACAATATGAGATAAACCACTTCCATGCAAAAGAAAGACTGTTTGCTTTGCTTGATCAAAATCTTTCCCTGCTGTAGACGCAAATACCTGCTTCTTATCTATTTCAAAATTCAAGTTAATTCCTTGGCCTTTTTTCTTAACTCAAATTTCTGAATTTTTCCTGTTGAAGTTTTTGGCAATTCACAAAATGCAATCTTTTTTGGAATTTTGAAGCCTGCTAATGTTTCTCTACAAAAATCTATAAGTTCTTTCTCAGTTGTTTCTTTATCCTTTGCTTTTTCAATAAAGGCACATGGTACTTCGCCCCATTTTTCATCTGGTTTAGCAACAACTGCTGCTATTGAAACACTAGGGTGTTTGGCTAAAGTATTCTCTATTTCAATAGAAGATATGTTCTCACCACCAGAAATTATTATATCTTTTGACCTATCTTTGATCTTTATGTAACCATCCGGGTGTACTACAGCTAAATCTCCAGAATGAAACCAGCCATGTGCCATAGCTTTATCAGTTGCCTCTTTATCTTTAAAATAACCTTTCATCACTATGTTTCCTTTAATCATAATTTCTCCAATTGTTTTGCCGTCTTTTGGCACAGGTTTCATAGTTTCTGGATCTATTACTTTTGTATCTTCTGTATTTGGATATCTAACACCTTGTCTAGCTTTAATTTCATTTTTTTTGTCATCATCAAATGAATTCCATTCATCATTCCACGCACATTGTAAAATATGACCATACGTTTCAGTTAATCCATAAACATGCATAACTTCAAAACCTAAATTTTCCATCTTTTTAAAAATTATACTTGGTGGTGGAGCACCAGCAGTTAAAACAAAAACTTTTTTCTTAAGCTTTTTTCTTTCAGATTCTGAGGCGCCAGTAATCATATTTAAAACTATTGGTGCTCCACCAAAGTGACTGATGTCATGTTTTTCAATTAATTCAAAAATTTTTTTTATATCTATAGCTCTTAAACATATAGTTTTTCCATTTAACATTGGAATTGTCCATGGATATCCCCATCCATTACAATGGAACATTGGAACAACTGTTAGGAAATTTAATCTGTTAGGCATATTCCAAGCTACTGCACTTCCTGTGGACATTAAGTAAGAACCTCTATGATGATATACTACACCTTTTGGATTACCCGTAGTGCCTGATGTATAACTTAATGAGATTGCTTGCCATTCATCTTTTGGTTTTTTCCAAACATAATTATCATCTCCTGTATTCAAAAAATCTTCGTATTCTTTGTCACCAATTTTTTTAAGTAAAGATTGATCTGCGTTATCGTCTTGAATATCGATAATCAAAGGCTTAGATTTTATATTTTCTAACGCTTTATTTATAACTGAATGAAGTTGTCTATCGACTATAAGGACTTTTGCCTCAGCGTGGTCTAAAATATATGTAACTGTTTTTGCATCTAATCTTGTATTAATTGTGTTTAGGACTGCTCCAGTCATTGGTACAGAATAGTGAGCCTCAAATATTTCAGGGGTATTAAACGCCATCACTGAAACAGTATCACCCTCTTTAATTCCAATTTTCTCTAATGCGCTAGCAAACTTAGTGCAGCGATTGTAAATTTGTGACCAGGTGTAAGAACGATTTTCATATACTAACGCTTCATAATTTGGATATATATCTTTTGCTCTTTCTAAAAAACTTAAAGGGGTTAAGGGTACAAAATTTGCATTATTTTTATCCAAATTTTGATTATATTTGTTCATTAATTAAATTTAGCATTCATAGTTGTTTGGCTTCCACTTGTTCCAACAACATAATGAGACTGTGCTCTTGGTAAAATTTTTTCAAAATAATACTTTCCTGTATTTATTTTATCTTCATAAAACTCTTTATTTGAATTTTGTTTTTCAAAACTTATTTTTAAAGTTTTAATCCAAGCAAAAGCTAAAGCTGTGTAACCCAATACTTTTAAATAATCATTACATGCTGCACTTGCATCATCCTTGTTTGAATTGATTTTTTCTCTCATCCACTTTGTAAAAGATACCAAGATTTCTCTATATTTTTCAAAGATGTTTAAAAAGCTCTCTAGTTTTTTTTCGTTTTTATAATTTTTGATTTCATTGTCCATTGATTTTATGAAGTTTTCAAATATGCCCTCCGAAGAAATTTTTCGGTAAACAAGATCAATTGCTTGTACAGAGTTTGTGCCTTCATAAATTGGTGTTATCCTGTTATCTCTAAATAATTGTTCTATTCCTTGATCTTTTGTATAGCCGTATCCACCAAATACCTGAATTGCATCATTGGTAATTTCTACACCATTATCTGTAAAAAATGATTTTATTACTGGAGTAAGTAATGCGACCATATTTGATGCATCACCCCTTACATCTTTATCATCATGAGATAAACTTACATCAATTTGCTGAGATAGCCAGAAAGCAAAAGACCTTTGACCTTCAATAATTGATTTCATATTCATAAGACTTCGTCTTATGTCTGCATGTTTGATAATTAAATCTGTTTCTCCATTTTTACTGTTGTTTGCTTTTCCTTGCTTTCTCTCTTTTGAATATGCAACAGCATTTTGATAAGCAGTTTCTGCAATTCCTAAACCTTGAACACCAACTACAATTCTTTCTAAATTCATCATTGTGAACATAGAGTTCAAGCCTTTGTTTTCAGGTCCAATCATAATACCTTTTGAATTTTCAAAATTTAGAACGCAAGTTGGTGAACCTTTAATTCCCATCTTGCTCTCAATGGAGTTTGTGCTGACACCATTTCTAGAACCTACAACTCCGTCATCACTGACCTCAAATTTTGGTACTAGAAATAAACTTATTCCCTTTGTTCCTTTTGGCGCATCTATTGTTCTTGCTAAAACTAAATGAATTATATTTTCTGTTAAATCATGGTCTCCAGAAGTGATAAAAATTTTTTGTCCAGTTATTTCATAAGTTCCATCACCTTTTGGGACTGCTTTAGTTTTTAATAAACCTAAATCAGTTCCACACTGTGGTTCTGTTAAACACATTGTCCCACTCCACTTTCCCTCTACAATTTTAGGAAGGAATTTATCTTTTATGCTTTGCTCAGCATGAGTAAGTATACAATTATAAGCCCCAATACTGAGTTCACTATATAATTTAAATGCTAAACTTGACGATGACAGCATTTCCTCAAAAAAAGTACTTACAGTTTTTGGAATACCCTGACCACCATATTTTGGGTCACAAGAAAGGGAAGTCCAGCCATCTTCTATAAATTTTTTGTAAACTTCTTTATAGCCTGGAGGTGTTCTCACAACTCCATTTTCATATACACAAGGATTTTCATCCCCAGCTTTAGCTAATGGTAAAATCAGCTCTTGGTTTATTTTTGCTGCTTCTTCTAAAATCCCTTTAACAAGTTCTGAATTTATTTCTTTGTATTTTTCAATTTCATTATATCTTTGATTATCTTTGAGATTATCAAAAAGAAACATCATTTCTTCAACTGGTGCAGTATAAATAGTCATTTTTTTTAATTATCTAGGGTAAGTTAATTTATTTATTTTTGCAAACACGCAATAATCGCATCTCCCATCTCTGAGGTAGAAACTTCTTTTTTTCCCTTAGAAATAATATCTTTTGTTCTTAATCCGTCATCTAATACCTTTTGAACAGCATTATCTAATGCTTTAGATTCTTTATCTAAATTTAATGAATATTTTAATGCCATTGAAAAACTTAGTATAGTTGCAATAGGATTTGCAATTCCTTTACCAGTTATATCAGGAGCTGAACCATGCACAGGTTCATACATCGATCTCATATTTCCATCTTTGTCTTTAGCTCCTAATGATGCAGATGGTAGTAAACCTAAAGAGCCTGTCAACATTGCAGCTTCATCTGATAAAATATCTCCAAATAAATTATCAGTTACGATTACATCAAATTGCTTTGGATTTCTTAATAATTGCATAGCACAATTATCTGCTAACATATGAGTTAGCTCTACATCTTTATATTCTTTGTCATGTAAAATTTGAACTTCTTCTTTCCAAAGTTGACCTGCTTCCATCACATTAGATTTTTCACATGATGTAACTTTATTGTCTCTTTTTTTAGCTAGATCAAAAGCAACTCGCGCAACTCTTTCAATTTCTTTTGTAGTATAAGTATGAGTATTAATTCCTTTGCGTTCGCCATTATCTATTGGTTTGATCCCTCTTGGCTCCCCAAAATAAATTCCACCGGTCAGTTCTCTTACTATCATTATATCTAAACCTGAAACAATTTCTGGTTTTAAACTCGAGGCGTCCACTAATTGTTTAAAGCAAATTGCAGGTCTTAAATTAGCAAAAAGTTTTAATTCTTTTCTAAGTTTAAGAAGAGCTCTTTCAGGTTTTTTTGAGAATTCTAGCTTGTCCCATTTAGGTCCTCCTACAGCACCAAGTATTACCGCTTCACTCTCTAAAGCTTTATAAAACACTTCATCTGTTATGGGTGTCTTGTATTTATCATATGCTGCTCCACCAACAAGATCTTCATCAATTTCAAAATCTAGGGATTTGTTTTTGTTAAACCAATGAATAATTTTTTTGACTTCCGCAATAACCTCAGGACCTATTCCATCTCCTGGTAAAAGAAGAATTTTTCTTTTTTTAACTTTAATCATTAAAAATCCAAGGCCTTACTGACTTAACCTTTTTTTCAAACTCGTTGATATGAGATGATTTTTCTAATGATAAAGCGATATCATCTAGACCTTCGATCAAACATTTCTTTTTAAAAGGGTCTATTTTAAATTTTAATTCGTTATTTCCAAAAAGAATTTTTTCTTCCTTTAAATCAATTTCAATTTCTTCTTTTCTTTTTGAATATTCAGCTAACTCTTTTATTTTTTCTTCATCGAGAATTATCGGCAAAATACCATTTTTAAAACAATTATTATAGAAAATATCGGCATAACTTGAGCTTATTACACATGTTATTCCAAAGTCTAAAAGTGCCCACGGAGCATGTTCTCTCGATGATCCACAGCCAAAATTATTTCCGGCTATTAAAATTTTTGAATTGTTGTATGGGGATTTGTTCAATATAAAATTATCTATATTTTTTCCATCATCGTCGTATCTCATCTCGTGAAATAAGTTTTTACCTAATCCCGTGCGCTTAATAGTTTTTAAAAACTGTTTAGGAATAATCATATCTGTATCTATATTTACAATCGGTAAATAGGCTGGAATGCTTTTAAGTGAAGTAAATTTTTTCATTAGTTTTGATATTTTCTAACATCATCTAAATTTCCTGCGATAGCAGCTGCTGCTGCCATACCTGGACTTACTAAATGGGTTCTTCCTCCTCTTCCCTGTCTTCCTTCAAAGTTTCTATTAGAAGTGGACGCACATCTTTCTTGAGGTTTAAGTTTATCAGCATTCATCGCTAAACACATTGAACATCCTGGCTCTCTCCATTCAAAACCAGACTCTATGAATATTTTATCTAAACCTTCTTGCTCAGCTTGTTCTTTAACTAAACCAGAACCAGGGACGACCATTCCATGTACATGTGAAGCTTTTTTCTTGTTCTTTAATATTTGTGCGGCCTCTCTCAAGTCTTCAATTCTCCCGTTCGTACAACTTCCAATAAAAACTTTATCAATTTTTATGTCTTGAACTTTCACGTCAGGTTTAAGCCCCATATAATCAAGCGATCTATTTATTGAATTCTTTTTATCAATATTTTTTTCATTATCTGGATTAGGGATTTTTCCATTAATTGAAACTACGTCCTCAGGTGAAGTTCCCCATGTAACCATAGGCGCTATTTCATCACCTTTTAAATTAATTTCTTTATCAAATTTTGCATCACTATCACTTTTTAGTTTACTCCAATAATCAATAGCTTTTTCCCAGTTTTCTTTTTTTGGAGACATTGGTCTATCTTTTAGATAATTAAAAATCTTTTCATCAGGTTGAATTAATCCTGCTCTAGCTCCACCCTCTATAGACATATTACAAATAGTCATTCTCTGTTCGACAGAAAGATTTGATATGACTGAACCAGCATATTCTAATACACATCCCGTTCCTCCAGCTGTTCCAATTTTTCCAATAATTTGAAGAATTACATCTTTTGAAGTGACTCCTAAAGGAAGCTTTCCATTAACATTAATTCTAAAATTTTTTGCTTTTTTCTGAACAAGAGTTTGTGTTGCTAAAACGTGTTCAACTTCTGAGGTTCCTATTCCAAACGCTAAGGCCCCAAAAGCGCCGTGAGTTGCTGTATGGCTGTCTCCGCAAACAATAACTGTTCCTGGTTGAGTAAAGCCTTGCTCAGGTCCTACTATATGAACTATTCCTTGTCTTTTATCATTCATTCCAAAAAGTTTGATATCAAAATCTTTGCAATTTTTTTCAAGTGTTTCTACTTGAATTCTAGAGTCGTTGTCATCAATTCCTTTTGATCTATCAGTTGTAGGTATATTATGATCAACAACAGCAAGGGTTAAGTTTGGATGTCTTACATCTCTTTTGCTATTTCTAAGTCCTTCAAAAGCTTGTGGGCTAGTCACCTCATGTATCAAATGTCTGTCCACAAATAGTAAAGATGTCCCATCATCCTGTTGGTGGACTAAGTGATCACTCCAGATTTTATCGTATAAAGTCTTTGGCATTTAAAAAAAGATTATTTTTTTAATTCAGTAGAAATCTTACTATCTTCTTTTTTCTCTTCAAGTTTTTTGGGTGTCTCAGCGACTTTTGTTTCAGCTTTTTCCTCAATATTCTTTTGTTCTGTTGCTGGTAATACATTTTCTTCTGTAACTTGCTCAGGTTTAGCCTCAATATCAATACCAATTTTCTTTTTGATCTTTTCAGCAATTCTTGCTGATTTACCAGTTCTTTCTCTTAGATAGTATAATTTTGCACGTCTTACTTTACCAGATCTTATAACTTTGATTGTATCAACTATTGGACTGTAAAGAGCAAAAGTTCTTTCAACACCCTCTCCAAAAGAAATTTTTCTAACTGTAAAGGATGAATTTAAGTCTCTATTTTTCTTTGCTATGCAAACACCTTCAAAATATTGAATTCTATCTCTTTTTCCTTCAGTGATTTTAACACCAACTTTTATTATATCTCCTGGAAAAAACTCTGGGAGTTTTTTTTCAGCTGAAATTTTTTTAACATTTGCTTTATTTATGTCTTCTATATTTTTCATGTTTAAATTTTGCAATTTTAATCCTTTTTATATTTTTGCCATAAATCTGGTCTTCGGTGCCGTGTTATAGCCTCAGATTGTGACAAACGCCAGCTTTTAATTTTGTTATGATCTCCAGATAAAAGTATGTCAGGAACACTTAATTTCTCCCATATTTGAGGTTTGGTATATTGTGGATACTCCAAAAGCCCATTTTCAAAACTTTCATCTTTTGTAGAATTTAGATTTCCTAATACTCCAGGCACTAATCTTAAAACTGTGTCTAAAACAACAAATGATGCCATCTCTCCCCCAGAAAGGATAAAGTCACCTATACTTATCTCCTCCACATTTCTTGAGTCTAGAACTCGTTGATCAACTCCCTCAAAGTGCCCACATAAAATATTAACTTTGTTTTTTTTAACAATATCCTTTGCAATATCTTGATTAAAAATTTTACCCTTTGGTGTTAGATAATAAACTGTTTCTTTTTCATCCAAATTTGCATCCAAAGATTTTGCTACTACATCTGGTCTCATTAACATGCCTACACCACCGCCATATGGAGTATCATCAACAGTTTTATGTTTGTCATCTGCGTAATCCCTAATATTAATAAGTTTTAAATCCCAAAGCTTTTTTTCAAAAGCTTTTTTGCAAATACCTATTTCGAAGGGTCCTGGAAAATATTCAGGATACAAAGTAAAAATTTTTGCTTGAAACATATTTATTTTTTCTTCTCTTCCTTAGGGGTCTCTGCTTTCTTTTCTGCTTTTGGTGCTTCAGCTTTTTTCTCTTCCTTAGGGGCCTCTGCTTTCTTCTCTGCTTTTTTCTCTTCCTTAGGTGCATCCACCTTTTTTTCTTCTTTTGGTGCTTCAGCTTTTTTCTCTTCCTTAGGTGCATCTGCTTTCTTTTCTTCTTTTGGTGCTTCAACAGCATCTTTCTTTCTGTCTTTTTTTGGAATAGCTTTATTTGGATTATTTCCTGGTTTAGGCATTTCCATTAAATTATTTTCTCCAAGTAATCTAGCAACTCTAGTTGTCGGCTTTGCTCCTTGGCTTAGCCAATATTTTATTCTTTCTGACTGAAGTCCAACTCTTTCTTTTTTTTCTTTTGGCATAAGGGGATTAAAAAAACCTAATTTTTCTATAAATCTCCCATCTCTAGGGAATCTACTGTCTGCAACCACAATTTTATAAACTGGTCTTTTTTTTGTTCCTCCCATTGATAATCTTAACTTTAACATTTGTTTCTCCTTTTTATTTAAGTTGATTGAATAGCTCAGGTGGAATTCCTTTTTCCATTAAGCCTTTTGTGTTTCCTTTTGACATCTTTTTCATCATGTCAGACATCATTTTAAATTGTTTTAACAATTTATTGATAGTGGCAATGTCTGTTCCAGAGCCATTAGCAATTCTTTTTTTTCTAGAGCCATCGATAATCTTTGGATTTTCTCTCTCTTTTTTAGTCATTGAAAGTATTACCGCTTCATTTTGTGTAATTATTTTTTCATCAACACCAGCTTGATCCATTTGAGATTTTATTTTTGAAACTCCTGGTAAAAAAGACATAACGCCCTCTAGTCCTCCCATTTTTTTCATTTGTCTTAATTGAGAAAGGTAATCTTCTAGAGAAAACTGACCCTTCCTTAAACTCTCCTCAGTTTCTTTGAGTTTTTCCTCGTCAATTTCATCTGCTGCTTTTTCTACAAGGGATACGATATCCCCCATTCCTAAAATTCTGTTAGCAATTCTATCAGGATGAAAACTTTCAAAATTTTCTATTTTTTCTCCAATACCTAAAAATTTAATTGGAACATTGGCAATATGTTTCATGCTTAATGCAGCTCCACCTCTACCATCACCGTCAGCTCGAGTTAATATTATTCCAGTAACTTTTACTGTATTAGAAAATTCTTTTGCAACACTCGCAGCTACTTGTCCAGTTAATGAGTCTGCAACAAGTATAGTCTCTGTTGGTTTAATTACCTCTTCGATTTGTTTTATCTCAGACATCATCTGTAGATCTATTTGAGTTCTTCCAGCGGTGTCAAAAATAATTACATCAGACCCATTTAAATTAGCTGCAGATAGGGCTCTTCTGCAAATGTCAGCTGGAATTTGATCTTTTATCACAGGCAAGGTTTGGATATTATTTTGTTCACCCAAAATTTTTAGTTGTTCCTGAGCAGCTGGTCTATAAATATCTAAACTTACCATCATAATTTTTTTCTTATTATTTTTTTCTAAAAATTTTGAGAGTTTTGCAGTTGTGGTTGTTTTTCCTGAACCTTGTAAACCAACCATCATTATTGTTACCGGTGGATTGGACTTTAAATTAATTTCTTGATTGCTATCACCTAAAAATGAAACAAGCTCATCGTGAACAATTTTAATAACCATTTGTCCTGGAGCTGTAGATCTTATTATTTCTTTTCCTAATAATTTTGGTTTAACTTTTGTTATAAAATCTTTTACTACCTCTAGCGATACATCCGCTTCTAGTAAAGCTTGTCTAATAAGCTTAAGACCCTCATCAACCTGTTTTTCATTTAGGGATGGCGCCTTTTTAAATGTATCGAGTATTCCCTCGAATTTATTTGTCAAATTTTCAAACATAATTTCTTCCAGCAGCAATCGCACCAGTGGGCGAACCCTCGCTGACTGGTGTCGATCTCTTTGTTTCCAAAGACACCGCAAAATGCTGTTTTTGCGGAAGTTGTGAGAAACTATAATAGAGGTTCAAAAAGTCAATAAATAAGTTAAGTATTATTATATGGATTTTAAAGCTTATAAAATGGATGGACTTGGAAATGACTTCGTCATAATTGATCAACGTGAAAAAAAATATGATCTAAACAATTCTCAAATAAAAAAAATTTGTGACAGAAGCAATATTGGTTGTGATCAACTAATTCTTATAGATAAAAGTGATAAATTTGATGCATTTCTAACTTTTAAAAATTCAGATGGCTCGGACTCCGCAGCATGTGGAAATGGAACTAGATGTGTAGCTAGCTTTTTATCAAAAGAAAGTAAAAAAAACTTTATTACTGTTGAAACTTCTTCAGGAAAATTAGAGTCGAAAATATTAAAAAATAATTTGATTCAAACAAATATTGGAAAACCAAAAACTAATTGGGATCAAATACCTCTAAGCGAGAAAATTGATACAAAAAAAATTAAAGTTATGGTTGGTGATATTGGGTTTTTAGGAACAGCAATTAATGTTGGAAATCCTCACATTATTTTTTTTATAAACGAATTAGAAAAGATCGAAATTGAAAAAGTTGGACCGATTATAGAAAATCATGAATTATTTCCTGAAAAAGTTAATGTTACTTTTGCAAAAGAGCAAAGTAAAAACCATTTTAAAGTATTACACTGGGAAAGAGGGGCTGGTCTTACAAAAGCATGTGGAACTGCAGCATGTGCAACCGCTGTAGCTGGTGAAATTAATGGTATTTCAAAATTTCCAACTGAAATAGAATTTAAATTAGGAAAAATTAAAATCAATAAAGATGAACAAGGAAACGTTATTATGGAAGGTTTGGTCTCAGAAGTTAAGCATATTGATATAAATTTATGATTAATATTTTTCAAAAATTTAAGGATGGCTTAAAAAAAACTACGTCAAATTTTTCAAAAGGTATAAAAGACATTGTAGTTAACAAAGAAATTGACGATAAAACTTTAGAAGAAATTGAGGAATTTTTAATTCAATCAGACGTTGGAGTTGAGGCCTCATCAGAGATTAGACAACAAATAGCTAATAGTAGAATTGATCCAAGTAAAAATAAACTGGATGAGATTAACAAAATTCTTAAAGAATATATTCTCTCATTAATGAAACCTTTAGAAAATAAAAATTTTTTTCATCAATCTAATGAAAATAGAACAATTTTAGTTTCAGGTGTCAATGGAGTAGGAAAAACAACTACAATTGGAAAAATGTCTAAAATATTTCAAAATAATAATAATAAAACAGTGCTAGCTGCTTGTGACACCTTTAGAGCTGCAGCAATAGATCAATTAGAAAACTGGTCAAAAAAAGTTGGAAGCGAAATAATAAAATCAGAGGCAGGAAGTGATCCTGCGTCTGTTGCTTTTAAGGCAATGGAATATTCAAAAAAAAATAAAATTCATACAGTTTTGATAGATACAGCTGGTAGATTGCAGAACAAGAAAAACTTGATGGATGAGTATAAAAAAATTGCAAAAGTTGTTAAAAAAGTTGACAACAATGCGCCTCATGATGTTGTTCTAATCTTAGATGCAACCTCAGGACAAAATGTAATAAATCAAGTGACAGAATTTAATAATATTATCCCTTTAACTGGCCTAGTTATGACAAAACTTGATGGCACTGCAAAAGGAGGAATACTAATTGCTGCTGCAAAAAAATTTAAACTTCCAATAATTGCAATAGGTCTTGGTGAAAAAGAGGATGATTTACAATCTTTTGATGCTGTAACTTTTGCAGAAAATTTTTTAAGTTTAGAAAAATCAATTTAATTCATTAATAAAATTTTTAATATTCCCTAAAAGTTCTTGATCAAAATCCATCATGTGATCATCCCCTGACTTAAAATAACTAAATTTTGGCTCTGAAAAACTTTCAAACATTCTTTTTCCCATACTAAATGGAACAATGTTATCTTTATCTCCATGCATAACGAGTTTAGGGGAAGTTATTTTGCTAATTTTATTAATGGAGTCATATCTATCTTTCAACAATAAGTTCACTGGTAAATAAGGATAATAAATTTTTGAAAGTTCTATCATTGAGGTAAAAGGGGACTCTAATATTATTCCCGCAAATGGAAATTTAGAACCAAGGTCCACTGCAACAGCTGTTCCTAGAGATTCTCCGTAAAGAATGATATTGTTATCACCGATGTTGTTTGAATTTAACCACCTCTTCGCTGCCATTGAGTCATTGTACAAACCTTCCTCTGTTGGTTTTCCCTCATTTCCACTGAAACCTCTGTAAGCAATAATTAAATAATTTAATTCTAATTCAGCTATCTCGTTTAATTTGTAAATTCTATTTTGTAGATTTCCTGCATTCCCATGAAAAAATAGCAATGTCTTATATTTCTTGTCTTTAAAATGGTGCCAACCAATTAATTTATTATCTGACTTAACGAACACCTTTTCAATCTTATGTGTCAGTTTGTTCTCATCTAAATAGTTATTTTCGTTAGGATGATATAATAATTTTCTCTGCAACAGAAAAATTACCAAACAAACAATTACATAAATAGTGATTAAACTAATTAAAATATTGAAGATAAGCATAATTTTTTTATTAAACATTCTAAGCCTTTTTTCTTACCAGATAAACTCCAAGGAAAACAAGAAATGTTCCATATAAATGGAAAAGTTCTAATGTCTCACCAAAAAATAATATGCCATAAAATGCTCCATAAACTGTAAATAAATACAAAGTAAATCCTGTCGTTGTAGCACCGAGATATTTTTGAGTGTAAGTGTACAATATAAAAGCAATTATTCCTGGTGAAATTGCAGCAAATATAACCCAAAAGAAAAATTTCAAATCAAATGTAGTTACGTTAATAAAATTTTGTTCAAATATATAAAATGGTAACAAGCTTAATGCTCCAAAAAAAGAAATGGCTGTAAACCTTTCAAAAACATTTAGGGAAGATTTCCAATTAAAAAGAAATATAGAATATAATGCCCAGCCAATTGAAGCTCCCAACATCCATAAATCTCCCTTTGTAAATTTTAAAGATATCAAAGTAGAATATTCACCTCTTACAATAATAATTAAAACTCCTAGAAGGCATGATAAAAGGCCAATGAATTTGAAAAAATTCATTTTTTCTTTAAAAAAAAAATAAGAAATTAAAATTATAAAAATAGGTGAGGAAGTATAAATAATTCCCATGTTTATTATTGTAGTTGTCTGACCAGCTATAAATGGAAAAGCTCCACAAACTCCACAACCCATTAATCCTAAAAAGAAAAGTTCTTTATATTCTTTAAATAAAATTTTTTTTTTGGATACAATTCCGTAATTGAACAGCATCAATAAAAGAAATACTGATAGCCATCTCCAAAAAGCTAGGGAGATAGGAGGAACAAATTCTACACCCCCTCTTGCAACTACAAGATTGCTAGCCATAAAAATAGGTTGAATAAAAAGAAGTGTGTAAGGTAAAAAATCCTTTTTTTTCACTTAGTTACTTAGACTTGTCAAAAAAAGCTTCGTAAATCATCATGACAATTGCACAGCCCATTAATATATAAACAGGCAATACATCAAGAAAACCAATCATCATTGATCTTGTTAATGTAGTAGCTAGTCCTATTAAAAAGAAGATCGCAAAAGATAATCCAACTAGTGTAGTAATTTTATTCATTAAATTTTTTACTTTCTTTTTCTAGCCAATTAGCAACACCTAAAAATCTTTGATCATCATATTTGTCACCAATTAACTGAATTCCTAATGGTAAATTATTTTCTCCCTGAAGTAAAGGAAGAGAAATTGCAGGTGTGTGCATATAAGACCAAACTCTATTGAAATCAGCACTTCCAGTGCTTTTCAAACCTTTATCAGCCACACCCGTGCTACATGGACTTAATACTCCATGATAGTCCTCAAAAACTTCTTTATATGACTCATAACTTCTACTCATGAAATCGACTGCATCAAGATATTCTTTTGCTGAATGTTTCATTCCTCGAGAAATTGCTGTTTGCATTTCTTTTGAAAGTTTATTTTTAGATTTCTTATAATAAACTTGAAAATTATTTGCTAAATCAGTTTCATGAATAATCCGATGGTATTTATCAATATCTTTAAAATAAGAGGGTGTATCAAATACTTCTATATTTTTTTTAAAAGATTTTATAAAAAATTCAAAAGACTCTCTCGATTTTTTATCAATTTTTTTCCAACTTTCAGTTTTATAAAATATAAATTTTGGATCAAACATTGGGCCTTTTTTACATTCCTCCAACATAAATTCGGATGAATAATGAATAGTTGCTTTATCGTATGAGTCTTTTTTAATTAAAACTTTAGCTAATAAAGCAACATCTTCTACAGTTTTTCCAAAAACGCCAATATGGTCCAAATGATAGGATGTTCTTAAAACTCCATTTCGTGAAATTAAACCATAACTTGGTTTATAACCCACTACCCCACAGTAAGATGCAGGTCTTATTACCGAACCTCCAGTTTGTGATCCAATTGATAGTGGTGCCATGTGGGATGCTATAACAGCAGCAGAACCACTTGAGGATCCACCTGGTGTTCTAGAATAATCATGAGGGTTTCTAGTTTCTGGAGGAGCAAGAAATGCTAGTTCCGATGTATTAGTTTTACCCATTATAAGGGCTCCAGCAGATTTTAATAAGTCTACTATTTCAGCATTTTGAGACTCAGTTTTACCTTTTCTTAAAACTGTTCCACATTCAGTTGGCATATCGTAGGTTCCAATTATATCTTTAAGTGCTACTGGAATGCCATGAAGAGGACCAACAGACTTTCCAGATCTTCTATGTTCATCTGCCTCCTCGGCTTTTTCTAGAAGAAGTTTTTTGTCAAAATGCGCCCATGCCTTTACATCTTTTTCGAATTTATTTATTTGCTCAATATATGATTTACATAAATCAACAGAGTTTAAATCTGAATTTCTAATTTTTTCCGCAATTTCGGAAACTGATAATGAAAAGATATTGGACATTAAATTTACTCTGCAAATAAAACATCAGGTAGCCATAAAGCTATACCAGGAAATATGTACATCAAAACCATTGCAAGAATTACTATTGCCAAGAAAGGCATTATTCCGGTGAATATTTGCATAAGCTCTACATTTCTACTCTGAACACCTTTTAAGTAATAAGCAGACATTGCCATTGGTGGTGTTAAAAAAGAAGTTTGTAAATTTAAAGCAATTAGCATTGCAAAGAAGTAAGGATTTACCCCAAAAAACTCAACAAGTGGCAAGAATATTGGAACAAAAATAATTAGGATTTCTGTCCATTCAAGAGGCCATCCTAACAAGAAGATTATTATTTGGGTAATTACTAAAAATTGCCATGGTTGAATATCCATTGCCTTGAAAAAAGTTTCAAAAACCTCGTGTCCTCCAAGATATGAAAACACAGAAGCGAAGGTCCATGAACCCACAAATAACCACATTATCATCGCGCTTGTTTTTGCAGTTAGAAAAACTGACTCTTTAAAATTTTTCCATTTTAAAGATTTATAAAAATATGAAAGCACTAAAGCTCCAAAAGCACCAACTGCAGCAGCCTCAGCTGGAGTGGCGAGTCCTGCTAAAATTGTACCAAGAACTAATATTATTAATGAAAATAATGGGACAAAAGATACTAAGACCTCTTTTAAAATTTCTGCTCTAGGAGGAATTTCCTCAGCGGCGGGTCTAGGTGCTAAAGATGGATTAAAATATGCTCTTATAATTACATAAAGGATATATAATCCAGCTAACATTAAACCTGGAAAGATTGCAGCTGCGAAAAGTCTTAAAGGTGACAGCTGAGCTATAACGGCATAAACAATTAACATAATGCTTGGTGGAATTAGTATTCCCAAACATCCTCCAGAACAAATTACACCTGATGCAAATTTTTTATCATATCCAGCTCTTATCATTGCTGGCCAAGCTAGAAGACCCATTAAAGTTACAACAGCGCCAATAATTCCTGTTGCTGTAGAAAATAAAGCACAAGTTACTAATGCTGCTACCGCCATTGATGCTGGCAGTCGATGAGAAGCTAATCTAATCGCAAAAAATAATTTTGCAACAATTCCTGCTCTTTCAACAAGATAACCCATAAAAAGAAACAAGGGGACTGCAGTTAAAACGGTGTTATCCATTATTGTATAAGTATTTTGAACTAATAAAGAAAATATCCGATTATCGAGTAAATGATCCATCCTACTTGGATCAAAGTACGCATAATAACCAAATCCAACTCCCATTGCCAATAAAGTGAATGCAATTGGAAAACCTAATAAGACAGCAAACAAAAATAAACTCATCATTAAAATTGCTATCTCAGGATTTGTAAGTTCAAATAACATCTGCTTGATCGTCCTTTTGTGAAGTTCTCATTAATACTTTTTCTGTTTCCTCGGCGTCTGCTGATAATCTTTCTGGCCAGTGACCTGTTTTAATACATATAATTGCTCTACACACTTCACTAATACCCTGAATTGCTAATAACAATCCAGACAAAGGTATTATAGATTTTGCCATATAAATTTGTATTTGTGCCGGACTATTCCAGCTAGTTTCTTTTATTTTCCAAGCCAGCGCTGCGTATTCATATCCGTAAAATACTAAAGCTAAGATACCTGGAAAGAAAAAAATAAAATATAAAACTAAATCAATCCAACCTTGAACTCTTGTTGGAAATAATCTGTAAATAACATCTCCTCTAACGTGCGCTTCAGTTGATAAGCAATAAGCGCCTGCCATCATGAAAATTGCTCCATACATTTGCAAACTAAAATCAAAATTCCATAAAGTTGGGCTATTAAAGGCATAAGCCATTATTACTTCATAACATGTTCCGCCCATTAAGATTACTATGCACCATGAAAAAGCTTTACCCATTGATGCACTTAAAGTGTCTGCAAATTTTATGAAAGATTTCATAGTACTACTTTATGTTAAGTTCTACCTATTAATCAAACAAAAAAAAGGGGGCCAAAGGGCCCCCTTAATTTGATTAAGATAAATCTTTAGATTTTAACTTTTCCTAAAGGTCCGAACTCATTTTCATAAGCTAGTCTGTAATTAGGCTGATTCATCAGCAAGTACTTCATTACTCTCTTAGCGTATGCTTTTTGAGAATCGACAATTTTCTTAAAGAAAGCATCTTTCTTATTGAAATCACCGATAACTTTATCCCAACCTTTTAATTGTTGAGCTAAAATTTCATCAGACGTTTGGTAAACGTTTACTTTATGTTGGTTCATTAGTTTAGATAAATCTGCTGAATATCTTACTAATGCTTTAAAGTAGTTATCTGTGTTAGCAGCATAAGCAGCATTTTTTAATATTGCTTGGTTTGCTGGTGACAGACCATTAAACGTTTTATTGTTAATTGGTATTTCAAACATCTCTTGTGATTGGTGGAAGCTTCCTAAGTGATAATGCTTAGAAACGTCTTGCATACCAAACTGAGAGTCTGAAGTTGGGTTGTTAAACTCAGCTGCCTCAATCAAACCAGTCTTCATAGCTGGCTGGATTTCACCACCTGGTAACTGTCTTACGACCATTCCCATTGCAGTAAGAACGTTAGTAGCAAGACCAACTGTTCTATACTTCATACCTTTAACATCAGATACTTTTGTTACGTTCTTTTTAAACCAACCGAAAGGTTGAGCTGGCATAGGCATGTGGAAAACACCTGTGTAGTCGAAACCAACTTTTCTTAAAGTTTCTTCATACAGTTTTCTTCCTCCACCGTACTCCATCCATCCCATCACTTCTTGAGATGACATTCCGTATGATGGTCCAGTTCCGAATAAAGATGCGGCTGGATTTTTACCATACCAATAAGCAGTTACCCAGTGTCCCATATCAACAGCACCTGAGCTTACAGCTTGACCGATCTCACTAGTTTTAACAACTGCTCCAACTGGTTGAAGATCGATTTTTAAAGAACCGCCAGACATGTCGCTAACCATTTTGCAATAGTCTCCTGCCATTTCAAAAAAGATGTTAGCACCACTTGGCCAAGCAGCTTGCATTTTAAGAGTTTGTGGAGCTCCGAATGCAATGTTTGGCATTGCTACTGCTGCTGTTGCTGCTGCACCAGTCGCTGCCGCTGCCTTAAAGAACTTACGTCTTGAAGGAATTTTTCCCTTCAACGATTTTTTTTCTTTAATCATTATTTTCTCCTCTTATTAAGTTAATTAACTTGCAAGTATTTAAGCACAATAATGAAAAAGAGTCCTAGTGTATATTCGCGCCTAGGTAATTTATTTACAACTATGAGTGGTATTATTTTATTAATTTACTTTATTTTTACACGAGCCCGTCTTAAAAAATTCGCTGATATTATCTATCGCTAAATTTGCCATTGCTGTTCTTGTTTCAAAAGTAGCACTACCTAGGTGAGGTAAAACAAAAGCTCTGCTGTGTTTCAAATACCCTGGATTTAATTTTGGCTCATTTTTATAAACATCTAATCCAACTGCACTTACTTTTTTACTGTTTAATGCCTCAATTAATGCATCATCATCCACTATATCACCTCGTGCAACATTCGTAACAATCGCACCATTTGGTAATAAAGAAATTGTTTTTTTGTTAATCAAATTAATTGTTTCTTTTGAGGCTGGACAACACACAGACAACACATCAGATACTGACATTAAACTTTCTAAAGTCTTATGATAAATTGCTCCATTTTCTTTTCCAGAATCTAATTTTGATCGATTATGATAGTGAATTACCATTCCTAAAGATTTTGCAACTTTACCTATTTTTTGTCCAATTCTTCCCATTCCTAGTATACCTAGTCTAGTTCCTGTTAACTGTTTTCCTATTAGATAATCTGCAGACCATTTCCAATCTCCTTTTTTAGATCCCTCTATCCCCTCTGGAACTCTTCTGGACGCTCCTAAGATTAACAGAATACCTATTTCAGCGGTAGCATCAGTTAAAACTTCTGGCGTGTTAGTGACAACCATTTTTTTTTCACTAGCTGCATTTAAATCTATATTCCCAAAACCAACAGCAAAATTTGATAAAATTTTAACACTGTCAGGTAAAGATTTGATTGTCTTTTCATCTAGCTTGTCTGTAAGTGCGGATAATATACCATCGCACCCTTCGCTCATTTTAATTAGTTTTTCCTGAGAGTATAATTCATCACTAGGATTTAGTTTTACGTCGAAAAGTTTTTTTAACTTTTCTTCGTTTGATTTGAGTAATTTTCTTGTTACTAATATTTTTTTCATAAGAGATTTAGTTTAAATCAAAAATTTTACCAGGATTCATTATATTGTTAGGATCCATTGTTCTTTTAATTAATTTCATTGTTGGAAGATTATCCGCGTGTTCTTTTTTAAGGTACTCCTTTTTATGTAATCCCACTCCGTGCTCACCAGTAATTGTTCCCTCAAGTTCTAATGTTTTCTCAATTAAAATGTCACTGAATTTTCTTATTTTTTCGTAAGTTTCTTTTTTTTCAGGATTGTAAGGGAGTAAAACATGAAAATTTCCGTCTCCTAAGTGACCTACCATTGGGGCTCTTAATCCAAATTTTTTAACCTCTTCTTCCGCGAATTTTACACATTCAGTTATTTTTGAGATTGGCAAACAAACATCTGTTGAATAAACCCTACCGTTATCTATTAAAGCTTTAACTGAATAATATACATCCCATCTCGCTTTCCATAATTTATTTCTTTCCTCTAAACTTTTTGCCCACTTGAATGAACTTCCATTATTATTTTTTGATAATTCTTCCACTATTTTGATAGATTCTTTATTTGATACCTCTGAACCGTGAAATTCAAAAAATAATGTTGGGAGCGCTTTTACATCTTCCAATTTTGAATAATTAATACTTATTTCCATTTGATCTTTATTAAGCATCTCAATTCGAGCAATTTGGATACCATATTGAATAACTTCTTGTGCAGTTTTCACTGCATCTTCTAAAGTTGAAAAATGACAAACAGCACTCATTATACTTTCTGGAATAGGAGATAATCTTAATTGAATTTCAGTTATAATTCCTAAAGTACCTTCTGATCCTACAAATAAATTTGTCAAATTATATCCAGCAGAAGTTTTTTTTGTTCTTCCTCCTGTATTCATTATTTCTCCATTAGGAAGGACAACGGTTAAACCAGTTATAACGGTTTTCATTGTACCGTATTTCACTGCCATTGTTCCAGAAGCAGAAGTTGAAGCCATACCTCCTATTGCAGCGTTTGCACCAGGGTCAATTGGAAAAAAAACTCCATCCTCTCTTAAATAATCATTTAGTTGTTCTCTTGTTACGCATGCTTGAACTCTGCAGTCAAAATCTTGGGTATTAACACTCAAAATCTTATTCATTTTTTCTAGCGAAATTGTTATGCCTTTATCATTACCGACTACATTTCCCTCAAGGGATGTGCCGGTACCAAAAGGAACGACTGGTACCTTGTGTTCGTTGCAAAGTTTAAGTATTTTGGACACCTCTTCATTTGTTTCTGGGAAAACTACTGCTTTTGATAAAATCGGATCGTAAGTATCTTCTCCTCTAGAATAATTTAAGCGTGTAGACTCTGACTGAGAAAATCTGCCATTCAAAATTTTTTTTAATTCTTGTTGAAGAATTGTGTTCATTAAATTTGATATTATCTAATATTTTTTGGAAATACTATTAAAACTATTTCAGCATTTTTTTGATATTTTCTAATGCTTGAGAAATATTATCTCTTGATGCAGCAAAACTGAATCTAACATAATTTTGGCAAGTTTCGCCAAAAGCTGATCCAGGAACTATTGCTACTCCAGCTTCATGCATAGCCTTCCTCGCAAATTCAGCACCATTCATGCCAGTCCCAATTACTTTTGGAAATGCATAAAAAGCTCCACCTGGTAAGCTACATTCGACGCCTGGTAAATCATTTAACCCTTTATGAATTAAATCTCTCCTTTGAGTAAATTTTTCCATCATTGCGTTGATTGAATCATCTGGTCCATCTAGTGCAGCAATGCCTGCAAACTGAGCTGCAGCATTAACACATGAAACACTATTGATTAATAATTTATTAACGTGCTCGATTAAATGTTGAGGCCAAAAACTCCAACCAAGCCTCCAACCTGTCATTGAATAAGCTTTACTCCATCCCTCTAAAACAATTAATCTTTCTCTTAATTCTGGATAATGGAAAAATGATGGCATTTCTTTATTATCAAAAATTTGTCTGCTATAAATTTCGTCACTTAATATTGTTACATGAGGATATTTTTTTAAACCATCAGCTAAGAAATCAATATCTTTTTTTTCAACAAAGCTTCCTGTCGGATTGTTTGGATTAATTAAGACTAGCAATCTAGTTTTGTCAGTAATTAAAGATAATATTTTATCTGGGTTGAATTTTAAATCTTTATCCTCTGTTAAATCATAAGGTACAGATGTTGAGCCAGTATAATTTATCATCGACTCATATATTGGAAACGCAGGTGTAGGATGTATTATTTCTGCCCCTGGTTCGCCAAAACATTGGATAGCATAACTCATAGTAGGTTTTCCACCTGGCATGATGAGAATTCTGTTGAAATCAATATCAACATTGTAACGTCTTTTTATCCACCTTGTGACTGCCTGACGACATTCAGGAATACCATTTGACATTACATATCCATGATGTCCATCATCAAGTGCTTTCTTTGCTGCTTCAACAACATGTTTTGGAGTTTTAAAATCTGGTTGACCTAATCCTAAATGGATCATGGGTTTACCTTGAGCCTCCAATTTTTTTGCCTCTGCAAGAACAGTAAATGCAGACTCAGTTCCTAATCTGTCTAAGCTTCTGGCTAGTTTCATAAGTTTATTCTATTAATTAATTTTCGACTATTCAACTCTTTATCTTCTAAATCTTAAATTGCTTCTATTGAGATCTGAAATTTTTGTACATCCCATTAATTTCATATTTCTTTGTAATTCTGCTTTATATTGTCCTAAAGCTCTTTCAACACCTGCTTGGCCAGCTGCAGCTAAAGCATAAAGATATAATCTTCCTCCCGCACAAGCCTTCGCACCAAGAGATAAAGCTTTTAACATATGTGTTCCTCTTTGAAATCCACCCTCGCAGATGACATCTAATTTGTCTCCAACTGCATCTACAATTTCTGCAAGTTGATCGAAAGGAGATCTTGAGCCATCAAGTTGTCTTCCTCCATGGTTTGAAACCATTATCCCTGTGCATCCAATATCAACAGCTTTTTTGGCATCTTCAACACTCATAATACCTTTTAATGCAAAATGGCCTCCCCATTGAGAACAAAGTTTTTCTGCATCTTTCCAATTCATAGATTGATCTAACATGGTAGAAAAATAGTTTCCGATAGATGAATTAGTGCTTGTACCTTCTTTAACAAAATCTTGAAGATGAGGTAATTCAAACTTACCTTTTGTTAAGTAATTTATTCCCCACATTGGTTTTGTAGCAAAACTAAATAAACTTGATAAAGTTAGTTTAGGAGGTGATGTAAAACCTGTTCTTAAATCTCTTTCCCGATTCCCTCCAGTAATAGTATCAACTGTTAAAGCCATAACATCAAATTTTGCGGCTTTTGCCCTTTCCAAACATGAAGTATTTAATCCTCTATCTTTATGAAAATAAAATTGAAACATCTTAGGGGTATCAATCATAGAAGATATTTCTTCAACACTTACTGTGGCTAAAGCTGAAACTCCAAACATCGTATTAAATTTTTGGGCTGCCTTTCCTACTGCTCTTTCTCCATCGTAGTGAAAAAGTCTTTGAAGTGCTGTGGGTGAACAATAAAAAGGTAAATCAAGTTTTTTTCCAAATATGGTAGTTGATAGATCAACGTTCTCAACACCTCTTAAAACATTTGGCACCAAGTCAACATCATCAAATGCACTTGTATTTCTTGCATAAGTAATTTCATCATCCGCAGCGCCATCAATATAATGAAAAATTGGTGACGGGAGTTTTTTCTTTGCTAATTTTCTAAAATCTCTAAAATTATGGCAATTTGAAAGTTTCATAATTCTATTTTAAAAACTTTTCATGAAATTAAACATGTAACTATCTGCCCCAGGATTTTTATCTCCCATATCGGCATTAGATAGATGGCTTTGCGAGTATCCCAATCTTGAGCCAAAAAAATCTACAGATATTTGAAGTTCGGATTTAAATTCTAAGGGGTAACCTAAATCTTTACCGTCACCTACAGAGTATAAACCAGGTGAGAAACTTGGGGTTAAATTTAATTTACCAATTTTATACTCCGCTTGAACTCCAGTATAAAAATATGTGTCTGAATCCGCTGTCATCATAAAACCTGATATTGGACTTAACTTTCCTAAAAAAGTATCTCTGAATAAATTCTCATTAGAATGTTGTATACCGAATAATTCTGAGGATTTGTCAAAATCATTGTTAATATCCCACACTCCTGAAAAAAAATTAAATTGATGACCATCGGAAGGTTTCAATTCATCAGCATTTATATTTTTTGTTGATCCAACAATTATTAAAAAAATTGTTAAAATTTTAGTTATTTTTTTTATCATATTTTTCTAAAAATTTTTTTTGCTATTATGGCACCTCCAATTAAAAATAACAATAAGGGCAAAGACCACAATAAAAGGGTATTTCTTGATATCCCTGGATCATATACTATCCATTGACCATATTTCTTAACAAGTAATGAAAATATTTCCTCATTGGTTTTTCCATTCTCTAATTCACTTTTAATATACTTTTTAATACTTTCGGCAAAATCTGAATTAGACTCGTGAATTGTTTGGCCTTGACAAATTAAACATCTTAAATTTTTAGTAATATTTATAGTTTGTTCTTCAGAAAAAGTTGATGATAAAGCAACATTTTTAAAATTAATAGAAATTAATATAAAAATTATTAAAATTTTAATTATTGGTAATTTTTTTGATTTCAAAAACATCCTCGTCATTTAATGGACCTATGTATTTTTTCAACACTTTATTTTTGTCATTTATTAAAAACGTTTCAGGCACTCCGTAGGCTCCAAAGTTGATAGATATTGTGCCTTGTTTATCAATAAAGATTTGATCAAAAGGATCTCCATAAAGTTTTAAAAAATTTAAAGCATTTTTATTTTTATCTTTATAATTTATTCCAATCATCATAATTGAAGTATCTTTTTTTATTTCTAAGAGTTTGTCACTTTCATCTTTACAAGGTTCACACCACGAAGACCATATATTTATCAAATAAAAATTTTTTCCAAAAAGGACTTTGTTAAAATTTATTTTTTTTCCCTCTATTAAATCTTTAACTTCAAAATCTGTAAAAATTTGCTCATCCGTAATTTTTGGAGAATAAATTTTTTCTTTTTCTAGAGCAAATTTAAAAACAAAAAAAGATAGTATTAAAAGTACTAAAATAAATAAACTAAATATTGACTTCTTTGTTTTTTCTAAAAATTGCAAACAAACCCCCTAGCATGATTATTAAAGTCGAAATCCATACCCAAATCATAAATGGCTTATGTTGATATCTTACATTAAAAAAATTTTGATCTTTAATGAGATTAATTGTTATAAATCTGTCTTTAAATAATGATGTCTTTATAGATGCTTCACTAGTAGCCATTTCTGGTTCATTATAAATTCTTATTTCAGGTTGAAGATTAATAGTTTTATTTTTTTCATCAAGGATTTCAAAAAAACCGATGATCGACTCATAATTATTTTCTTTTTCTATTGCGATTTTTTTAAAAATTATCTTTTCATTTTTAAGAAAAAAACTCTCCCCAACTTGAACATTCTTAATTATCTCCTTTGATAAAAAACTATTTAATAATATTGATATTAAGAGTAAAGAAAATCCAGTATGTGAAAATATTTGTGCAAAATTTTTTGTTTTATCCTTAAATTGACTCAAACTTTTTAAAAGCAAATAAAAAAAACCAATAAATAATAAAAGAACAAATATATTTTTTTCTCCAATATAATAAACAGTAATGAAAGATAAAATTAATGTAGAAATAATTACGAGAAAACTTTTAACTCCAATCCTAAAATTTGTTTTGATCCATTTCATACTAGGACCAATAGACATAAAAAGAACAAAAGGAATAAGGAAAGGTAAAATTAGCTTATTATAAAATGGTGGTCCCACCGAAATTTGCTCATCTAATATCACGTCAAGAAATATTGGATAAATCGTACCTATTAAAACAACGCTTAAAAAATACAATATGAACCAATTATTAATTAAAACTGCAGTTTCCTTACTCAAAATAAAAATTTCACTTTTTTGAGTAAAATTCTTATTTTCAAAAATTATAAAAATTACAAATGATAATAAAACTAAAACTAATAAAAACGTTAATATATAAATTCCTCTAGATGGATCATTCGCAAAAGTATGTACCGAATTTAAAATCCCAGATCTCACTAAAAACGTTCCAACCATACTTAAGGCAAAAGTTATTATACATAAAACAATTGTCCATTTTTTTAAAAGTTCTCTTTTTTCTAAAGTTACAATACAGTGAAGCAACGCAGTCAAACTTAACCACGGCATTAAAGATACATTTTCAACTGGGTCCCAAAACCAAAAACCACCCCATCCAAGTTCATAATATGCCCAAATCGAACCTAATAGAATTCCACCTGATAGAAAAATCCAAGAAAATAAAATCCAGAATTTTATATTTTTAGCCCAATTTTTATTTACATAGTTAGACACCATTGAGGCTAACGCAGCTGAAAATATTATCGATGTTCCAACATAACCCAAATATAAAATTGGAGGGTGAATACCTAATGCAGGATCTTGTAAAATAGGATTAAGTCCGAGTCCCTCTGTTTGAACTGGAAAAATTTCATTAAAAGGATTTGATGTTTTTAAAACAAAGACGAAAAAACCAATTACAATAATTTGATGCAATAATGTAGTTAACAGTCTGTAATTAGTAGGTTCATTTTTAGATTTAAAAATAAATCCTAGTAACACTCCAGTTAGAACCAGTAACCATAAAAGTAAACTACCTTCATGATTTCCCCAGGTACCTGTAATTTTATAAAACAGAGGTTTTGTTGTATGAGAGTTGTTATAAACAGTCTCATTGCTAAAATCTGAAATTATAAAAGAATAAATTAAGGAAATAAAAGAGATAAAAACAAAAAAAAACTGAAAACCAATTAATCCAGTTGTTTTATCTGAAATAACTGAGTTGTTTTTTTTTAATTGAATTGAGGAATCAAAAAAAATAAATATTGATGTCAACAAGCCAAAAATTAATGAATAATATCCTAATTGTGAAATAATCAATTTATTCTCCTAAAGATTTTTTAACTTCTGGTGGCATATAATTTTCATCGTGTTTAGCCAAAATTTTATCTGCTACCAGAAATTTTTTATCATTAAGAAATCCTTCTGCAACAACTCCTTTTTCTTCTTCAAACAAATTTGGAACTGTCCCAGAAAAAGTTACATAAAGCTCATTTTTAAAATCAGTAATTATGAAGTTAATTTTATTATTATTCATTATTACCGAATCTTTTTTTACCATGCCTCCGACTCTAATTTTTTTGCTTGAAATTTCTGTCAATAGATTAATTTCACTTGGAGATTTAAAATATACGACATTATCTTTCAAAACTTTTAGAACTGTGAAGGTTGTAAGCACTATTAATGTTAAAAATACGAAAATGAATAAAAATCTAAACTTAACTTTTTTGCTGTACATTAGTTTAAATTAGATTTTTTGTGCAGCGTTACTTGAAACCAATACCTGGTTAGTTCTTTGTTTGTATGCCTCTGTGTATTTAATTTTTTCTAAATGATTAAATTTTAATTCAAATTTTTTATTTTCTTTTATTAATTGTCGATTGATTATTATATATAGCGCAAAGAAGTTGATTAGCGTAAATGTAAACGCCGACCATACAAACAATCCGTAACCATTCATTATTAATAAATTAATCACAATCTATCTAATCCTTTAGTCTTAATCTTTATCAATTCTATATTATATTTCATTAAAAAAATTAATATTGAGAATAGTGCAAATGCCGCAGTCATTAGCAATAATGGTGTCAACATCGATGAATGGATTGTAGTTTCGGAAAGAATTTTGACTGAAGACGGTTGATGAAGACTCGCCCACCAATCTACAGAAAATTTAATTATAGGCACATTCACAAAACCAGCGATGGCCACTAAACTAGAAATTTTTGCGGCTTTATCATTTTCAAATAATCTCCACGATGCGATATAAAGGATATAAAACAAAAATAGCACCAACATCGAAGTAATTCTAGGATCCCAAGCCCACCATGTTCCCCAAGTTGGTTTGCCCCAAATAGATCCGGTCACTAAAGCAATGAGGTTAAAAACTAAACCCGATGGTGCAAAACTTTTCGCAATAATTGCAAAATTTTTATTTTTAAAAATAAAAATACCTAATGATAGGAAAGCTATGAATGAAAATATTCCTAAAGAAATCCATGCTGCCGGAACATGAACATACATAATTCTCACTGCATCACTTTGAATATAATCTTCTGGTGATAGAAATAAAGACTCCAAAAGACCTAAAGTAAGAAAAATAACGAAAAGTGAGAATACAATAATTCTCGTTAATTTCGAAAGTGAAATCATTTTTAGTATTTCAAAAGTTTTGTTCAACATTTTTGTAATTGTAAGGATTTTATTATAAAGAAATTAACTGATCAAGAACGTTGAGGGAGATAATGTTGGGAAATATTTAACATCCTTGATCAGTATTCATAATGTAGACCAAAGGTATGTCTAAGATTTGAGAGAATTGTGTTTAAATGATGACCCTGCGAATTAATTTGACTGTTTGAAGTATGAAGAGCCTTTTTTTCCAGAAAATATCTCATTAATTAATGGATGTTTAATCGGTTCTTTTGAATCATCTTTAAGAAGATTTTGTTCAGAAACATATGCTTCGTATGTTACATCCTCATTTTCTGCTAACAGGTGATAAAATGGTTGATCTTTTCTAGGTCTTACATTTTTGGGTATAGACTCGTACCATTCTTCAGAATTATTAAATTCAAAGTCTACATCATAAATAACACCTCTGAAATCAAAGTGCTTGTGCTTTACGACGTCACCAATTGAAAATTTTGCTTTTTGAACACTCACGTTAAATAATATGGGTATTTGAGATAAAAAATCAATAAAAAAATTATTAAAAGTTTGTAAATCTGATAATATTAAGTTGTGAATAAGTCGCTAATAAAATTTTTAACTGACTTTGGTCCATTAGTAATTTTCTTTTACTTTTACTATAATTCAGGAAAGGATCTTCAGGTAGCTATACCACCTCTTATAATTGCGACAATAATTTCTATTTTTATTGTTTGGTTTTTTGAAAAAAAAATTCCTATGGTTCCTCTTATTGGAGGTATTCTTATAACCCTATTTGGAGGATTGACTATATACTTCAATAACCCAATTTTCATTTATATGAAACCAACAATAATCAATATTTTATTTGGTCTATCTCTTTTCTTTGGAAAATATTTTACTAAAGAACCTCTTTTAAAAATGATTTTAGGAAAATCATTGCCTCTAAATGATGAAGGATGGAATATTTTAAATTTTAGATGGATATGGTTTTTCTTTGCATTAGCCATTCTAAATGAACTTGTATGGAGAACACAAACTGAGGAATTTTGGGTAAATTTTAAAGTTTGGGGCATGCTACCGATTACTTTCATTTTCACGGCTTTTCAAATTCCGTTAATTAAGAAGTATTCACAAAATGAATAGAAATTTAAAATTAGTTATTAATAACTCGATAAAAAAATACGAAGAGAAATTTTTTTTCGAAAAAAGTGAGCTTAAAATTATTTTAGATTTATACGCAAAAATGGTTTCAAACGGTTCATGGAAAGATTATGGTCTTAATATTTCAAACAAACAAGTGAGTTTTAGTGTTTTTAAAAATGCTGCTGAAAACGCAATTTATAATATTTGCAAAAATTTCAAACCAAATAGCAAAAACCTTAAGTATTGTATTACTGATAGCAGGGGCCGAATATTAAAAAATTCTTACGATCTTGAAAATTTAATTAATAAAATTAATTGGAAAAAACTTTAATTATCTTCTTTGACCAAAAAGTCTTAGAAGCATGATGAATAGATTTATAAAATCTAAGTAAAGCGTTAATGCACCCATTATTGCTTTTTTGCCGGATATTTCTACAGTATCCGAAGCTGAATACATATTTTTAATCTTTTGTGTGTCATATGCAGTCAGACCGACAAAAATTAAAACACCTAAAATTGAAATTACAAAATACATCATCGGAGATTTTAAAAAAATATTTACTAACGAAGCAATTATAATTCCTATCAAGCCCATCATTAAAAATGAGCCAAACTTAGTTAAATCTCTTTTAGTCGTGTAGCCGTAAATACTCATTGCGCCAAAAGTAGCCGACGTTATAAAAAATACTCTCGCAACACTTACTCCTGTATAAACCAAAAGTATCCATGACAATGATAATCCCATTAAAGAAGCAAACACCCAGAAAACAGTTTGTGCTTTAGCTGCTGACATTTTGTTAATACCGAAACTCATATAAAAAACTATTGCTAAAGGTGCTAGCATAATTACCCATTTTAAACCTGAAAAGAAAATCGCATTACCAAAACTCGTAAATGATGCGATCGTTCCTGCAGAATCTGTAACTACAGACATTTTAAACGAAATCAACGAAATGATCCCAGTTAAAAGCACTCCAGTTGCCATGTAGTTATATACTTTCAACATGTAAGCTCTTAAACCAGCATCCCAAACTGCAGTTTTTGCTGACGTTGCTTGGAAGATATTTTGTCTGTTAAAATCCATAAATTGAATATATTAATTTTACAAAAATTTTCAATGGTCTAAAGGTACCAAATTATTATATTTTTATGAATTATAAGAAACTAGGCAGTACAGACGTCGATGTAAGTACAATTTGTCTCGGAACCATGACTTGGGGAGAACAAAACTCAAAGGCAGATGGTTTTGAGCAAATGGATTATGCAATTGATAATGGGGTAAATTTTTGGGATACAGCGGAGATCTATGCGATACCAATGAGAGAAGAAACTTATGGTGAGACTGAAAACATCATAGGTGAATGGTTCAAAAAAACAAAAAAGAGAGACAAAGTCATTTTAGCCACAAAGGTTTCGGGTCCTACTAGTAAGGAGTATATAAGAGGCGGTGGTTGTAGTTATGATAAAGAAAGTATGTCAGAGGCATTAGAGAAAAGTTTAAAAAGAATGCAAACTGATTATATCGATCTATATCAATTACATTGGCCTGAACGAAATACTAATTTTTTTGGTAAACAAGGATACGAACACGATACAAATGAAAAAAATTGGATTGCTTTTGAGGAAATTTTAGAAAATTTAAAAAAATTTGTAGATGCAGGAAAAATTCGATATGTAGGTCTTTCAAACGAAACTGCGTGGGGTTTAGCAAAATGCCTCGAGCTGTCTAAGTTAAAAAATTTACCCAAAATGATGGCTGTTCAAAATCCTTACAACTTACTCAATAGGACCTATGAGGTTGGTCTTGCTGAAATATCGGTTAGAGAACAAAGTGGTTTGCTGGCTTATTCTCCATTAGCTTTTGGTTACCTCACAGGAAAATATAGGAATAATAATATGCCAAAAGGTTCAAGAATAGATCTTTTTAAAGATTTCACTCGCTACAATAATGAAAATAGTATTAAAGCTATTGAAGAATATTACAAAATTTCTCAAAAATTTAATTTGGATTTTGCTCAAATGTCTATAAAGTTTTGTGAAATACAGCCTTTTGTTACAAGTGTAATAATTGGTGCTACGACTATGCAACAGTTGAAAACGAATGTAGAAAGTGTAAATGTAAAATTAAATAATGAAATTATTAATGAAATTAACGAAGTTCAAAAAATATATCCAAATCCATGTCCTTAATAAATAAAATCACAGTATTATTATTTTGTCTTTTAATTGTCTCTGAAGCGTCAGCTCAAGAAATTAAAAAGGTTGGTAAATTTAAAGACTGGGAAACAATAGTAGTTACTGATGGAGCAAAGAAACTATGTTTTGCTCAATCGAAACCAGTTTTACAATCACCAAAAAAAAATCCAAGGGAGGCAAGATTATTTATTAGTTTCAGACCAGCTGATAAAATTAAAGATGAGGTAAGTATTACATCTGGTTACCAATATAACACTCAAAATTCAATTACAGCTAAATCTGGAAAAAATAAAATTAAGTTTGATGTTAAAAAAGAAAATTTTGCTTGGATAGGTGACACAGGTTTAGAAAGAAAGATGGTTAATGTTATGAAAAAAGGATCAAGAATTATGATCACAGGCTATAATCAATCCGGCTCTCAAACAATTGACCACTACTCTTTAATGGGTTTCACAAAGGCATACAATACTGCAAAAAAAAGTTGCGCTTAATATCTTAAATGAAAAAAAACAAAAAAATTGTTTTAGCCTACTCAGGCGGGCTTGATACATCTATTATTTTAAAATGGTTACAAGAAAATTATGATAGCGAAGTAATTGCCTATACTGCAGACATTGGCCAAGAAATGGACAGAAAGAAAATTGTTAAGAATGCAAAAAAACTTGGCGTTAAAAAAATAATAATTAATAACTTAAAAAATACGTTTGTTAAAGAATATGTCTTCCCAATGATTAGAGGTCATGCAATTTATGAAGGAGTTTACCTCCTTGGAACATCAATTGCTCGTCCTTTAATTGCAAAAGATCAAATTAAAGTTGCTAAAAAATTTAAAGCATTCGCTGTTTCGCATGGGTCAACTGGAAAAGGAAATGATCAGGTGAGATTTGAACTTGGATATCATTACTTTGGTCCAAAAATAAAAGTGATAGCTCCTTGGAGAATTTGGGAATTAAAATCAAGAACAGATTTAATAAATTATGCAAAAAAACACAATATTCCAATACCAAAAGATAAAAAAGGTGCACCACCTTTTTCAGTAGACGACAATTTATTTCATACATCCACTGAAGGAAAAGTTTTAGAAAATCCAAAAAATTCAGCACCAGAATTTATTTTTCAAAGAACAACTTCACCTGAAAAGGCACCTAATAAACCTACTTATGTTTCTATTGGGTTCAAAAACAGCGACCCGATTAGTATTAATGGAAAGAAATTAAATCCAGAAAAGCTTTTAGAAAAACTAAATCAATTAGGTGGAAAAAATGGGGTTGGAAGAGTTGATTTAGTTGAGAATAGATTTATTGGAATTAAATCAAGAGGAGTTTATGAAACTCCAGGTGGGACATTACTTTTAATCGCTCATAGAGCAATGGAGTCTGTAACACTAGATAAAGATACAATGCATAAAAAAGATTCGATAATGCCAAGATATGCAGAATTAATTTACAATGGTTATTGGTTTTCAAAAGAAAGATTTAAATTACAAAAAATAGTGGATCTTAAAAGAAGTAAGGTAAATGGAAGCGTTAAGCTGAAACTTTACAAAGGGAATGTTATAATTCAATCGAGAATGACAAAAAGCAGCGCTTACTCAATGAAAAAAGTTTCTTTTGAAGAAAATAAAACTTTTAACAAATCCAATGTTGAAAGATTTATAAATTTCCATAAAAAAAATTTAAAGTAAAAGTATGAATTTCGAAGCATCCAGAGTGAAAGCTATTGATAAATTAAATAATTTTGTAGAAAAAAATCTTTCGGATTATTCAAGGTTGAGAAACTTCGATTTTGGGCCTGATAAAAGAGATAACGTCTCGTGCTTATCACCCTATGTTACACATGGGGTTCTTAACGAAATTGAAATTATTAAAAAATCACTAGCGAAGTCTTCCTTTTCAAAAAATGAAAAGTTTATACAGGAGGTTCTTTGGAGAACTTATTGGAAAGGTTGGCTTGAGTTAAGACCAAACGTATGGACCGATTATTTGGTAAGCTTAAACAGTATTAGAGAAAAATTTAAAGATAATAAAGAATACTTAAATGCGATAGAGGGAAATACTAACATCGAATGCTTTAATGAATGGGTAAAAGAATTAAAAGAAAATAATTATCTTCATAATCACACGAGAATGTGGTTTGCAAGTATCTGGATATTCACATTGGATTTACCTTGGCAGCTAGGCGCAGAATTTTTTATGCAACATCTTTATGATGGTGATGCTGCATCAAATACACTTGGATGGAGATGGGTTGCTGGAGTACAAACACAAGGAAAACATTATCTAGCAAGTGAATGGAATATCAAAAAATTTACTAATAATAGATTTAACAATATTAAATTGAATGAAAACGCGCCACCAAAAGTTTCTGAAAAGACATACTCAATTGTAAAACAAAATTTTGCTAATCCTCAAGATATCGATTCTGAAAGTTTATTAATTTTTGAAAATAACCTATCTTTTGAAATTGCTGATTTTAAAGATTTTAAATTTAAAAAGATTTATTTGGTATCAAACAAAAATGAAAACAGATCCATCAAATTAAGTGATAAAGTAATCAAATTTAAATCCCTTTTAATTAAAGACCAAGAACAAAGACTAAAGAATCAATCAATTGAGTGTGAGATTATAAATATAAGTGAGGTCAAAAAAATAGGTGAAAACATTATTGGTTTATATCCAACAGTTGGTGAAAACTTAGATTATTTAAATTCAAATAAAATTAAACTTAACTTCTTGTACAGAAAGCTTGATCAGTATTCCTGGCAGTATTGTAATAAAGGTTTTTTTAATTTTAAAAATTATATTCCAAAAATTATTACAATGTTCACTTAGAAGAACATCTTTTTGAACAGTATTTGACTTTATCCCAATTTAATCTCCATTTTTTTCTCCATTTAAATGGCCTTTGACAAACTGGACAAATTTTAGTTGGAAGATTTTGTTTCTTCATTAAGTTGATGTTTGTTTTTCAAAAAAAGAAAGTAGGCAACGAATTCATAAAGATAATGAAAAATTATAAATAAAGGTTTGAAACTAAATATTTTAGCTAAAAATTTATATTTTGGAATTTTAGACCAAATTATTACAAATGCTTTCGCCCCACCTATAACTTCTCCATTTTCGATAACATGTAATCTTCGTAAAAGCTCTGCTTGAGATTTTGAAGTCAAATCAATTGCTTCCTGATTATTTGTGATATCAACCCACTCTAAATTTTCATCAGAATTTTTTTTATAGTGATCAATTTCCATTTTGCAAATGTTACAGGAGTTATTGAAAAAAACTTTAATTGGCATTTGTATTTTCTTTAATAAATTTATCTGCTGCAATCAGAATCATTTTTTTTCTAGGCGCATTCATTTTATCATAAACTCTCACCATCATCGATAGTCTTGGATTTTTTAAAAAAAATTTTCTATTTTTATTTATAAAACGCCAATAAAGACCATCCATAATATTACACCAATCACCTTTTTTAAAATCCATCATTTTTAAAAAATAGCTTGAACCACAAATATATGGTTTAGTTGCAAATATTCCCCCATCGCTGAAGAGTCCCATACCATAAACGTTTGGTGACATTACCCAATCAGATGAATCAACAAACATTTCCATAAACCATTTATAAACAAAGATTGGTTTAATTTCGCAAAGATTCATTATATTAGATAAAATCATTAATCTTTCAATATGGTGAGACCAGCCATGATCATTAGCATTTTTTATAGCATAATCTAAAGGAGGTAAACCTGTGTTTCCTTCATACCAAGAAGGTTTCATTTTTCGGTTATGTTTAAAAAAATTCCCAGTTTCTAATTTATTATCAAAATTTTGATAAATTCCTCTCATAAACTCTCGCCAACCTATTACCTGTCGTATGTAACCTTCCAAAGAATTAATTCTTATTTTTTTCTTTTTGTGACTGGCTAAAATTCTATCTAATATAATTTCAGGTGTAATTATCCCTAAGTTCAAATAAGGGCTGAGTGCACTATGAAATAATATATTGTTGCTCTGATCAACAGCATCCTCATAATCCCCAAACAAATTTGATTTTTCTTTGATAAAAAAATCTAATAATTTCATTACATCTTTAAGTTCAGTTGCAAACCAGAAATTTTTCGTTGAACCAGGATGTTTTGAGAAGTTTTTTTCTATAATTGATTTCAAATTTTTTGTATGAGATGTTTCATTTATTTTTGGGAAGTCTGGAATTTTGGTTCCTTTGGGAAGTTTTTTTCTGTTGTCTTCATCAAAACTCCATTTCCCTCCAACTGGATCTTCACCATTCATTAGAATATTCATTTTTTTTCTTGTCTCTTTATAAAACACAGCCATGAAAGGTTTTTTTGATTTGGATAAATATTTTTTAAAATCATCTCTAGAATTTAAAAACATTGGAGTTTTAACTATATTTAATTTTATTTTATTTTTTTTTACAAAATCTAAAATTTTCTTCTCAAATGGTTTGTCTTCTATTTCAAAAAAAGAAATTTCTTTAATTTTGTTCTTTTTAACAATCTTTTGTATTTTTGTTAAATAATCGCTTTTAAAATCAGCGCTATCAATCCTTGAATAAATTAATTTAAAACTATTTTTCTTTAAATTGTCTGCATATGATCGCATAGAAGATAAAAAAAGTAATATTTTTAACTTATGATGTTTTTCATATGTACATAGGCCATAATCTTCCGCCATAAAAAAAAGATGGTCATTTTTGAAGCGGCTTAAGTATTTTAATGGAAATAATTGGTTTCCAAGTGTAATAAACAATTTCATAATTCATTTATAAATACTATTATAAGATATGTCAGGAAAATATTTAATATTTGGTGCGACAGGTTCTATCGGCTCAAATTTGTCAAAAATGATGGCTGAAAATAATGAAGATGTTCAACTTATTGGAAGAGATGAAGGAAATTTAAAAAATATTTCTTCTGAAACAGGTTGCAAATATACCGTTGTAGATGTTCTTGACTCTACAAAAATAGAAAGTTTAAAAAATGAATTTGCAAATGAGGAAATTAAAGGAATTGCATATTGTGTAGGTTCAATAGATCTTAAACCAATTAGAATGGTAAAAAAAGAGGACTTTCAAAAATGTTTTGATTTAAACTTTTACCCAATCGTAGAAACAATCAAAAATTTTCAAGAAAGTTTAAAAAAGAATAAAGGCTCTGTGGTAATTTTTTCAACAGTTGCTGTCAGAAGAGGGTTCACAAATCACAGCATCATTGCATCTGTAAAAGGGGCTTTGGAGGGATTGACTGTATCTTTAGCTGCAGAGTTTGCTCCAAATATAAGAGTAAATTGTATTGCACCTAGTTTAACTAAATCCAAAATTGCTGAACCAATGTTAAAGAATAAACTAATCGCTGAAGGTATAGCAAAGGCACACCCCATGAAAAGAATAGGTGAAGGTAAAGATGCTGCAGCAATGGCAAAGTTTTTACTAACTGATGAAAGTTCCTGGATAACTGGTCAAATTATAGGTGTAGATGGCGGAAGATCAAAATTAACTTGATCTAAATTATTAAAATACCATTTTTAAAAAAATAATATATTCTTAAACTATTGTGAACAAATATTCGGCAAATGAAATTTTTAAGATAGCCCACAATCATTTTCAAAAAAAAGAATTTGAAAAATCCATTTACTTGTTTGAGAAAATTTTAAAAAACTTTCCTGACAATCTTTCAATACTTCGAAACATTAGTCTCGCTTATGCTTTTTCTGGAGCTTATCAAAAAGCAGAAGAATGTATTAAAAAGATTATTCAGATTAAACCTGATGAACCTTTTGCTTATCAGACTTTAGCTAGTGTTTTAAAAAATCAGGATAAAATTGAAGATATGATTGAAATAATTAACGAAGGATTAAAAAAAAACTTAATTAATAAAAAATGGGATTTACAAAAAAAATTACTTTCTCCTTTAATACCAAGAGATAAAAAAGAGATAGACGATTATAGAAAAAGAATTGGAAAAAGTTTAGAGGAAATTATTAGCTCTGAGATAAAATTAGATTATGATAATGATCAAATAATTTCACCTCCATTATTTGAACTTACATACACTGATAAAGATAATAAGGAAATAAATAAAAAAATTGTGAAAGCACTCAAAAAAATTTATCAACCACTCAATTATAAAACTATAATAAAAAATAAGAAATCGAATGATAAAATTAAAATTGGTTTTATTTCCGAATTTTTTACCGATCATACTATAGGCAAATTATTTAAAAATTTAATTTTTAGTCTCGATTTAAAATTTTTTGATATTGCCATATACCATTCAAATAAAACTAAAAAAGGGAAAATTTTTGAAGAATTTCAAAATAAGAAAGGATTAAAAAATCAAATACTGCCTATCAAGTTAATAGACAAAATTAAGATTATTGAAAAAGAAAAATTTGACATTCTTTTCTATCCAGACATTGGCATGTCGATTGAATTTTATTTTTTATGTTTAGTTAGATTGGCGAAATATCAAATCATGTCTTGGGGTCATCCTGAAACAACTGGATCTGAGTCTATTGATTTTTTCTTGTGCTCTAAAAATCTTATTACAGAAAATTCTTACAAATTTTACACTGAAAAATTTTTAATTATAGATAAACTTCCGATGATCTATGATAAACCAAATATTGAAAATAAATTAAATGATAAAGACTTATCTAAAAAAAATATTTATTCTTGTCCGCAGACCTTATTTAAATTTCATCCAGACTTTGATGACTATCTATTCGATATTTTAAAAAAGGACAAAAAAGCAGTTTTGTATTTATTAAAAGACACCCACAAAGTTTACTATTTAAAATTACTGGAAAGGTTTAAGAAGAATAAGAATTTTGACTCTGATAGAGTTATTTTTTTAGATCCATTAAATTTAAATCAGTTTATTAATCATTTGGGAACATCCTCAGTTCTCCTAGACCCTATTTACTTTGGTTCTGGAAATTCTTTTCACGAGTCAATGTTTTACGGCACACAAACAGTTACATGTCCAACCAAATATATTAAATCAAGAATTGTAAGCGCTGCTTATAATCAAATGGAGGTTAAAAATCCACCAATAGTTAAAAATAAAGATGATTATGTTGATAGAGCAATTGAAATTGCAAATGATAAAAATATTTTAAATAAGAAAAAATATTATCAAAAAGCAGCAAATGAAAAACTTTTTAATACTGAAGATGTTGGTGAAAAGTTTAATTCTATTTTAAGGGAATTATTTTAAACTTCTTTTAAAGCATTCAATTGTATTTTTAAGTAAGCAAGCAATGGTCATTGGGCCTACACCACCTGGTACTGGAGTTAATGCTTTTGCAACTTTAGACACTTCCTCAAATGCAACATCCCCTACAATTCCCTTA
Source organism: uncultured Pelagibacteraceae bacterium (assembly GCA_902599605.1). GTDB lineage: Bacteria > Pseudomonadota > Alphaproteobacteria > Pelagibacterales > Pelagibacteraceae > Pelagibacter. Next base: position 71,602 of record CACKFV010000001.1, on the reverse strand, counting down.
TCTGTCTTATTAATTCCCACATCAATAACTATTGCGTCTTTTTTGATCCAGTCTGCTTTAACTAGCTCTGGAATTCCTACTGCAGCAATTACAATATCACCTTTCAAACACTCATTTTTTAAATCTTTAGTTTTTGAGTGTGTGATAGTTACTGTACAATTTTCTTTTAAAAGTAGCTGTGCCATCGGCTTACCATTCAAATTAGATCTTCCAATCACAATCGCTTTTTTACCGCTTAAATTTGGTTCAATTTTCTTAATAAGTAAGTAACATCCTAATGGTGTACAAGGGACTGAACTTTCGTATCCAGATGATAAGTTTCCTACATTGTAAGGATGAAAGCCATCAACATCTTTATCAGGATTAATTCTTTCGATTATTTTTTTTTTATCAATATGATCTGGAAGGGGAAGTTGAACAAGTATACCCGAAACTGTCGCATCATTATTAAGCTCATCAATTTTGTTCAATACAGAAATCTCCTGGATATCCTTGGGGTATTTAATAATTTCTGATTTAAGGCCAATTTCTTTCGCGGATTTTTCTTTGTTCCTCACATAAATTTGACTTGGTGCTAAATCTCCAATTAAAATTACTGTCAATCCTGGAACTTTGTTAAAACTTTTCTTTATGTTGTCTACTTCAACTTTAAGTTCGTTCCTAAGTTCAGCAGCAATTTTTTTTCCGTCAATCAAATTCATGATATTTTATATTATCGGTCTTATGTAATACTCCATACACATTTGCATAATCCATATCAACATAAGTAATATTACAGGCGAGATATCAAATGCGCCAAGATTTGGTAAAAAAGCTCTTATTCTATTAAGAAAAGGTTCGGTCATCCTATACGTAAAGTCCAAAACAGAATAAACAAATCGATTTCCAGTATTAATTATATTAAAAGCAACTAGCCAGCTTAAAATGACGTTTGCAATTACTATGTATGAGTAATACTTGAGTATTGTCATAGCGACTATGTAAATTATTATCATTTTTTTTCTACGTAGATTGATTGACTAGGAAAAGCGAACGATGCTTTGTTTTTTTCTACGATTTCTTTAACACCAATTGCTAATCTTTCCTTAACTTTAAGCCACTCATTCCAGCTATCTGTTTGTGTAAAACATCTTACATACATATCTATTGAGCTATCCGAAAATTTATCTACTCTTACAGCTAAGCCAACTTTTGTGTCAAAATCTTTACTTTCTTTAATAAAATTTTCAATTTGGTCTCTGACATTTTTTAATTGTTCTATAGTAGTGTCGTACTGAAGTGTTATTGTCCAACTTATTAACCAGTTCGTGGTTTGGCTTATGTTAATTACAGCGTTTTCAGCAAATTGAAAATTTGGTATTATAGCTAAAGATTTATCGAACTTTCTTATTGTAGTTGATCTAAATCCAATTTTTTCAACAATACCCTCAATTGTGCCCTCAACTAAAATCCAATCACCCATTTTAAATCTTTTTTCAACTAAAACTAAAATTCCTGAAATAAGGTTTTTAAATAAATCTTGTGCACCTAGTGCTACTGCAACACCAAACAAACCAAGCCCCGCTATAATTGGACCAATCTTTATTCCCCATAGTTCTAAAACAGCTGCAGCTCCAAGTATAAAAATAAGTATCTTTAATGATTTAATTATCCAGCCAATTAACTCACGTGTTAAAATTCTATCTAGTCCACTTAAAATATAAGAAATTGGTTCTATAATCTGATGAATTATCCAAAATAATAATATTGTAATTAATGTTCTATTAACAGTATCAACAAATGAACTGGTTTCATCACTAAATGTCATATAATAACTTGCAAAAAAGAAACCTAACACTATTGGCAAAAATCTCGCTGGACCAACTAAAGATTTCACGAATGTATCATCTAATTTGTTGGTTGTTTTTTTAGATATCATTTCTAATTTTTTAAGAATTAATTTACTAATAAGACCTCTAAAAATTAAAAATATTAAAAATATTCCTAGCCCAATAAGAATTTGACCAATATCAATACCGAGAATTCCCTGGTCCCAAACTGAGAGAAATAGATCCTTAAAATTTATAAAAACTTCCATATCTAAATTTTATATAATAAAAATTCTTCTTCACCAGGATTAAATAAGAAGATTTTCTTCCATTTTAGCTCATTTAATACGGCTGAAGTTTTTTCACCTATACACATCAAATTGGTTTTCATCCAAAAGTCGTCCAATTCATATTTTTTGATCAAATTAAAAAAACTAACCGCACTATTTTGAGAGTAGATATAAATGATATCAGGAATTTTTTTTTTTAACTCACTTAAAAAATCAGAACTTAAATCTTTGACATGTGAAACACTATAATTAATTAATCTTTGAACATTTAAACCTTCTTTAATTAGATCTTTATCTAAATCATATGAAACTAATTCACCGCTTACATACAAAATTTTCTCAGTTTTTTTTTCTAAATTTTGTAAAATTAATTCTCGTAAATTTCTCACATTTCCACCAGCCGAAAATGTATTATGAAAACCTTTTTGTTTTGCGGTTTTTTCAGTTGCATCACCAACACAAAAACATAGAATATTTTTATTAAAATCCTTAGTATTTAAATTTCTAATTGCATTTGAGCTAGTAAAAACAATTACATTATATTCTGAACTTTTAAGTTTTGGGTAATCTAATTTATTTATTCTTATTAAAGGAAGATGGGAAACAGTAATATCTTTGTCTTTAAATCTCTTTATGAGATCTAGTGAGTCCTCTAAAGGTCTAGTTAACAAAACATGCATTTATTTAGCCATCTCAAACTGCTTTTTTAAATCATTGCCAGCTTTCTCTGCAATTTTTAAAGCATCTTCTATTTTACATTCATCTTTATAAGTAAATTTTTTATCACCACTATCAGAAAATAATTCAGCTATAATTTTTACATTCTTGCCTTTTATATTAGCATATATCCCTGCTGCTGTACTACAATCACCCTCTAAAACACTTAAAATTTTCCTTTCAACTTTTGCTTCAATTGAAGTTTCAAAGTGGTTTATTTTTGAAAGTACGCTATTTATTTTGTCATCGTCTTCTCTAGACTGAAGAACGATTGTTCCTTGGCCAGCTGGAGGAACTATTTTCTCACATTCAAAAACCTCTGATATTCTGTTTTCTATAGATAAAGATAATAGACCTGCCTTTGCTAAAATAATCGAGTCATATTGATCTTCATCTAATTTTTTTATTCTTGTGTCGATATTTCCCCTAATTAATTTAAAGTTTAAGTCTGGTCTTAAATGTTTCAACTGAAATTCTCTTCTTAATGAAGAAGTGCCAACTACTGAATTTTTTTTTATTTTATCAAGCTTTAAGTTTTCTTTATTTATTAAAACTTCTTGAGGATCGTTTCTTTTGAGAAAACAATCTATTTTTAAACCTTTAGTTTTTATAGACGGAACGTCTTTTAAAGAATGAACTGCTACATCAATATTTTTATTTAAAAGTTCTTTTTCAATATTTTTTATGAACTCACCTTTGCCTCCAATTTCACTAGTCCTTCTATCTAAAACTAAATCACCCTCTGTAGTAATTTTTTTAATTTCTATTTCTATATCAAGTTCCTCAAGAAAAGCTTTTTTTGCAATTTCAGCATACTTTAATGCCAATTTACTTCCTCGAGAACCAATTATAAGTTTTTCCATTTATTTAATTTTTTTATTTTTAGAGTAAGTTACATTAATAAAAACCTTTTATGAAAAAAAAAACAATCATTATTGGCATAGAAACTAGTTGTGATGAGACTGCTGTATCCATATTGAGAGATAATGGAAAAAATAGACCAAAAATTTTATCAAATGTTGTTTCAAGTCAATTTGAAGTTCATAAAAAATTTGGTGGTGTAGTTCCAGATTTAGCTGCAAGAGCGCATCTTGATAAAATTGACATCATGACAAAGAAAGCTTTAAAAATTAGTAAAGTAAAATTGAAAGATATTGATGCTGTTGCAGCAACTGCTGGGCCTGGTTTAATAGTTTGTTTATCAGTTGGTTTAAATTTTGCAAAAGCTTTGTCGTTATCGTTAAAAAAACCTTTTATAGCTGTAAATCATTTGGAGGGTCATGCCTTAAGTCCGAAACTAAATTTTAATATCAAATATCCATATCTACTTTTTTTAATTTCAGGTGGACACACTCAATACTTAACAATTAAAAAATTAGGTGACTACAAAAGGCTTGGTACAACAATAGATGATGCCCTTGGCGAAGCATTCGATAAAACAGCAAAACTTTTAAATCTTGGTTACCCAGGTGGACCAAAGATCGAGGAATTGGCAAGAAGGGGTGATGAGAACAGGTTCATGCTACCAAAGCCTATTTTAAATAGGGGTGGGTCTAATTTATCTTTTGCTGGTCTGAAAACAGCAATCTTAAGGTTAAAAGAATTCATAAAAACAGAAAAAGATAAGAACGATCTTGCAGCAAGTTTTCAAAGAACTGTTCTTGATATTTTGAATAAAAAAACAAAAAAAGCTATTGAACAATATTTAGAACTTTATCCAAAAAATAGAACTTTGGTAGTTGCGGGTGGTGTTGCTGCTAATAAACAAATCAGAATTACTTTAGAAAGATTATGCAAAAAAGAAAAATTTAAAGTTTATTTCCCTGATTTAGAATTATGTACCGACAACGCAGCGATGATAGCACTAGCAGGGCTGGAAAGGTATAAGAAAAAGAAATTTGATAAACATAATTTTGAAGCGAACCCAAGGTGGCAATTAGATAGCAAGGCAAAATTTCTTAAAGGCGCTGGAGTAAAAATCTAAATGCAATATTGGTTATTAAAATCTGAACCAGATGTATGGTCGATTACACAACAAGAAAAAGCTGGGGACAAAGGTGCGATATGGGACGGAGTAAGAAATTATCAAGCTAGGAACAATTTAAAAAAAATGAGAAATGGTGATCTTTGTTTCTTTTACCATTCAAATATCGGAAAAGAGATTGTAGGTATTGTAGAAGTAGTAAAAGAAGCTTTTTTGGATCCTACAGATAAAAAAAAGATGTTCGTTGCTGTCATGGTAAGATTTAAACAAAAATTAAAAAGTCCTATAAAATTGGAGGATATTAAAAAAAATAGCTCTTTAAATGAAATTCCCCTTATTAAACAAAGCAGATTGTCAGTCATGCCAATTGACTCTAAAAGCTGGAAAATTTTGAATAAAATGGGTAATATTTAGCATGCCGAAAAAATCTAGAAAAAAGAAAAAAAGTAAAAAAATTAAAAAAAGAAAACCTACAAAAAAAAGGAAAAAGGTTTTACGAAAATCAAAAAAAAGAAAGTCTTTAAAATCAAAAAAAAGGAAAACTAGATCTTCGATCAGCAAAACAATAGGGGATACTGAAAAAATTTATAAAACTAAATCGGAATGGATTAAAAAAGCTTTAGTTACAAAAACCTTGTACGAAAAAAAATACAATCAATCTTTGAAAGAAAATGACTCTTTTTGGAGAAAAGAAGGAAAGAGAATTAGTTGGATTAAACCATATTCTAAAATTAAGGACGTTAAGTATAGTAAATCTGATGTACATATTAAATGGTTTTATGATGGGACTCTAAATGCTTCGGCAAACTGTATAGATAGACATCTTAAAAACAATAAAGATAAGACTGCAATAGTTTGGGTTGGGGATGATCCAAAAGTTCAAAAGAAAATAAGTTACAAACAGCTCCACTCGGAAGTATCCAAAATTGCAAACGGACTAAAAAATATTGGTGTTAAAAAAGGAGACAGAGTAACAATTTATTTGACTATGATACCGGAACTTGCATACACGATGCTGGCATGTGCGAGGATTGGTGCAATACACTCTATAATTTTTGGCGGATTTTCGCCCGACAGTATCGCAGGCAGAATTAATGACTGTAACTCAGATTATGTTGTGACTGCTGATGAGGGAGTAAGGGGTGGAAAAACAATTCCATTGAAAGAAATTACAGATGAAGCCTTGTTAAGTTGCACGAACGTAAAAAAATGTGTTGTTGTTAAAAGAACAGGAAATAGAATTAATTGGAATGAAGACAGAGATGTCTGGTACCATGACATAACAAAAAATGTCCCTGCTGTGTGTGAACCTGAGGAGATGAATGCGGAAGATCCTCTTTTTATTTTATACACATCTGGTTCAACGGGTAAGCCTAAAGGTGTGCTTCATACTACAGGCGGTTATATGGTGTATGCCTCGATGACTCATCAGTACATATTCAATTATAAACAAAAAGATATTTATTGGTGCACGGCTGACATTGGATGGATAACAGGACATAGCTATATTATTTACGGACCTTTGGCTAATGGTGCAACAACTATAATGTTCGAAGGAATTCCGACTTATCCCGACAGTTCAAGATGGTGGCAAATTGTCGATAAGTATAAAGTAAACATTTTTTATACTGCTCCCACCGCAATTAGAGCATTGATGAGGGAAGGTGAAGGACCTGTTAAAAAAACTTCTAGAAAAAGCTTAAAACTTTTAGGAACTGTTGGAGAACCAATTAATCCAGAAGCATGGGAATGGTATTACAAAACTGTCGGTGATAGTAAGTGTCCAATTGTTGATACTTGGTGGCAAACAGAAACAGGTGGTATATTAATTAGTCCACAAACCGGTGCTATAGATTTAAAACCTGGTTCAGCAACTAAACCTTTCTACGGAATTAAACCTGTAATAGTTGATAAAGACGGAAACGTTTTAAAAGGAGAAGCTCAAGGGAGACTTTGTATAGCTCAATCATGGCCTGGACAAATGAGAACTGTTTATGGAGATCACAATAGGTTTATTGAAACATATTTTTCTCAATTCGATGGGAAATACTTTACTGGAGATGGGTGTCGAAGAGATAAAGACGGATATTATTGGATAACAGGAAGAGTTGACGATGTTATTATTGTATCGGGTCATAACCTTGGTACTGCAGAAATAGAAAGTGCTTTCGTGGCTCATCCAAAAGTAGCGGAAGCTGCAGTTGTGGGTTATCCTCATGACATTAAAGGAAATGGTTTGTATTGTTATGTAACTCTTAATGTGGGTGAAACTCCTGATGGTGATTTAGAAAGAGATTTAAAGCTTTGGGTAAGAAAACAAATCGGACCAATAGCAACACCTGATATAATACATTTTTCACCAGGACTTCCAAAAACTAGATCTGGAAAAATAATGAGAAGGATATTGCGTAAGATAGCAGCAAATGAACACGATCAACTTGGTGACACTACAACGTTGGCAGATCCTAGTGTTGTCAAAAGCCTTGTTGATGAAAGAAAAAATATTTAAAAATTAATTCTCTTTTCGAATTCTTCTTTAATATTGTCCCACTTTAGTATCATAGAGTTTAAAACAATTTTTCTATCTAAAGTTTTAAGTTCTTCAGCAATCGGTGCCCATTCATACAAAGCCAAAGCACTTTTGTTAAATGGCAAAGAGCTAAAATATTTTTTCCAATCAATTTCCTCTAATCTTTTGTCAAAAGTTGCTTTACCTTTTGCAATAATATCATCGGGCATTCCATTCTTAAGTTCATCATGCAAAATCTCTTCGTAAATCATTTTTGATTTTGCTGTATCTTCGTATTTGAAGAAATAATTTAAATACGAGAAGCTGTAAAAAGTAAGATCTTGAAGAGCCACATAATAGATATTCCATTTTGCTTTGTTTATTGAAGATAAAAATTCTTCATTATCAAAATGCAAAACGTATCTAGTTCCCATTCTGGTTTTTAAATAATTATAAAGGGTAACTTGGGTCACCCAAGCTGATTTCTGTTGAATAAATTTTTTTAAGTCGTCCAAATTCCTCAGTTTGCTCTTAGGAAGCACTGCTTTAAACATTGCTCCTAAATAAACTTTGAAATCAGCAAGGCTTATATCTTTTAGATTGAATTTGTATTTTAGCATTATTTTCTACTTCAAGTTGTCTAATTGTGTAAAAACACACTCAATTGTAACATTTTTAGGGGTTCCAATCTATGTCATTTTGGGTAATGTTTCGTCTTTTAACCTATAGGGAGGGAAAAAAAATGTCAAAACAACAACAACACTGGGAAAAAACTAGGACGTTGCTATTTATTACATTAGCAATCTGGTTTGTTTTCTCTATTGGCATCTTTTTCTTCGGCGCCGAGATGGAAGCGTCATCAATAAGACCACTTGGATATCCGTTGTCTTATTATATGACATGTCAAGGTTCTCTTGGAATTTTCGTAATACTAATTTTTTGGTTTGCGGGAAGACAAGAAAAAATTGATGAAGAGTTCGGCTACACTGAAAGAGAGGATGACTAATGTTTAAAGGTAAATTTATAGACAATCTTCCTAAGATTTATGGAACATATACCGGCGGGTTTATTGTTTTCATAATCTTAATGGCGATTGCTGAACAAGCTGGAATGTCGGCGAAGTTAATTGGTATTTTCTTTGTTGCGTTCACAGTTTTAATTTATGCGTTAATTGGTTACCTATCACGTACAATGCAAACAGATGCATATTACGTAGCTGGAAGACAGGTTCCAACAGTATTCAACGGAATGGCTACTGCAGCAGACTGGATGTCTGGTGCTTCATTCGTTGCGATGGCTGGAGGAATTTACTTCAAAGGTTACGGCTATATGGCATTGCTTGTTGGTTGGACGGGTGGATACGTACTAGTTGCTTCGCTATTAGCACCTTACTTAAGAAAGTTTGGTTGCTACACAGTTCCAGATTTTATCGGAACTAGATATGGCGGAAACTTAGCTAGACTATCTGCGGTAATAGTCTTAACAGTTGCATCATTCACATACGTGACTGCACAGATAAACGCGACAGGAACAATTGCATCAGTTGCACTTGATATTCCTTTCGAGATTGCTGTGTACGTTGGTCTTGCAAGTATATTGATGTGTTCAATGCTTGGTGGAATGAGAGCAGTTACTTGGACGCAAGTTGCTCAGTACATTGTACTAATTATAGCATACTTGTTACCAGTTTTCTGGATCAGTAACAAAATGGGTGCAGGAGTATTTCCACACCTAATGTTAGCAGATGAAGTAGCAAGGATCGCTGAGTTAGAAGCTCAGTTTGGTCTTGGCGAAGTTAAAAACTCTGCAGCTGACCTAAAACAGGTTCCAAAAGGACTATCTGGTATAACTAAAGCGCACGCAGAAGTTAACACAACACCTTGGAAATTTATTTCATTAGCAGTTTGTATGATGGCTGGAACAGCTTCATTACCACACGTTATGATGAGATATTTCACAACTCCAAGTGTGAAAGCTGCAAGAAGATCAGTAGGTTGGTCACTATTCTTTATATTCCTACTATACTCTTCAGCACCAATGTTAGCGACTTTGTCTAAACTATCACTAATGGATCCAAACTTAGCTACTGGAATTATTGGTAAATCAATCTCTGAAGTTCAAGCGATTGACTGGTATCAAAACTGGAACCAAGCAAACTTAATGTTTGTAAGCGACTTTAACGGAAATGGAACACTTGAATTAAACGAGTTTTTCATGGGTGGTAAAGCCGTTGTATTGGCTACTCCAGAGATAGCAGGATTGCCTTATGTAATTTCTGGTCTAGTTGCTGCTGGAGGTATGGCTGCTGCCATGTCAACAGCTGACGGATTAGTGTTAGCGATATCAAATGCTCTATCGCATGATATTTACTACAAGATGATTAACCCAAGAGCAGAAACAGCGAAAAGACTTATCGTTGCAAGGGTATTACTTGTATTAATTGGTTTTGCAGGAGCAACAATTGCAGCTCTTGAGATTCAAGGTATCTTAGGTTCAGTCATCTGGGCTTTTGACTTTGCAATGTCAGGATTGTTCTTCCCACTTGTATTAGGAGTATGGTGGAAGAGAGCTAATGCTCAAGGAGCAGTCGCTGGAATGTTAGGTGGTTTAATCGCTGGTTCAGCATATCTAATTGCTGTAAGAAGTGGTTACCCTGGATTCTGGGGAGTTACTCAATTAACATTTGGTATTGTTGGATCTTTAGTAAGCTTAGTATTAATGGTGGTAGTCAGCTTGATGACTAAAGCACCTGATGCTGCTACTCAAAGAATGGTTGACGAAGTACGAATACCTAGCGGTAAAGCGATACTTGGTAAACAACACTAAATAATTACTTTCGAAGGGGCGAATTTTCGCCCCTTCAATCTTTTTAAACTCATGTACGCAAACTTTCATCCAATGGTTTATTTAATCGATTACGTCATGGGCGTAATTATGTGGACATTAATTGGAAGAGTTGCGATGAATATATTTCAAAGAGAAGACTCAAATTTCTTCTTTATGAAGATATTTGTGAAGATGACCGATCCATTTCTTAGGATGTTTGCATTTATTACTCCATCCTTCATTATAAAGCCATTAGTGCCACTTTATGTTGCTTGGTTCTTCTATATGTTTAGATTTTACTTAATGCCTTATCTATTAGGCTATTCTGTAATGGGAATGTTATCATTTCCATTAGAAAGTGAAATAGCTATTCAAATATACCAAATTTTCGGTAAAAATTGATTCAAAAAAAAAACAAAAATTGATACTAGTATTCTAAGTATCAATGAAAAAAATTCAAATATCTCCATCAATTCTTTCGGCTGATTTCAGTAATTTAGAAAAAGATATAAAGAAACTTGAAACGGCAGGAGCAGACATGATTCATGTTGATGTAATGGACGGCCACTTTGTACCCAATATTACTATTGGTCCACCTGTTATTAAAGCGCTGAGAAATAAAACGTCACTTCCATTTGACGTTCATTTAATGATTAGTCCAGTTCATAAATATATAAAAGATTTTGCGAATGCAGGAGCAGATATTATTACAATTCATCCAGAGGCTACTCCTAATTTACAAGAGTCCATTGATGAAATAAAAAGTTTTAAAAAAAAAGTAGGCATATCTTTAAATCCAGATACCAAAATTGATATTGTTGAAAATTATCTAGATAAAGTAGATCTAATACTTATCATGAGTGTTTATCCAGGTTTTGGTGGTCAAAAATTTATATCTGATGTTTTAGAAAAAATTAAAAGTTTAAAAAATTTAAAAGATAAAAAAAAATTAAATTTTGATATTGAAGTTGATGGTGGAATTAATTTTTCAAATTTTAAATCAGTAATTGACGCTGGGGCAAATGTCTTGGTATCAGGTACTACAATTTTCAAAGAGAACAATGGGGATATAAAAAAGAATATAGATTTTCTAAAATCGATTTGATTTATCATGATAGCTAAAGAAAAATTTTTAAATAATTCTCTTTCTTATCTTTATAAACAAATTAGAAAAGTATATCTCAACTCAAATATATATAACCGTAAAATATCTAGAGTATTTGACGGAGGCTTAAATTATGTTCCAAATTTGAGTTTACTAAATTGTATTATTAAGTCAAAAGAGAGAAATTTTAGAATTGAAGATTTTAGTCTTGAAGATGTTTGGAACAAAATTGATCTTAGTGATAAAGATTTTAAAAAGATTCATAGTTTTTATTGGTTGTTTACAATTAACTTAAAATCGTCAAAAAAAATTACTCAAAATATAATATCGAACTGGATTGAAAATTATGAAAGCTATTCACCAAAAAGTTGGGAAACTGATACATTGGCAAAAAGAATTATTTCATGGATTGCTAATAGCCAAATTACTTATGAAAATGCGACAGAGAATTATAAAATTTTATTTTCTAGAAACATTAAAAAACAAGTAAATCATTTAATTAATGAGATTGATAACTCTTCAACTTTAAACGACAAAATGTTGGGGTGTGCTGCGATAATTCTTGCTAGTTTATCTTTTAATGGCCAAACAAAATATCTAGACTTTGGACTAAATTTGTTAAAAAAAATTATTAACTCATCTTTTGAATTAGATGGATTTCCAAAATCTAGAAGTCCAAGACAACTACTTTTTTACATCAAGTATTTGATATTTATAAGGGAACTTCTTAGAGACTCACAGAATGAAATTCCTGAACATCTAAATGAAATTATCTATTACTTAGGAAAATGTTATGCATTTTTCTTTAAAGAAAATGAAAAGAAATTTTTGTTTAATGGCAACCAAGAAATAAGTAACCTAGATTTTCAAAATTTTCTTAAAATCCATGATTATAAATTTAAGAATAACCTAAATAATTTAGGCGGATACGCAATTCTCTCACATAAAAAAAATTGTTTAGCGATGGATGTTGGTTCATCCCCAGAAAAGAAAAATTCATCAGAATATCAATCTGGAGCTTTATCTTTTGAATTTTTTCATGAAAATGAAAAACTCATTACTAATTGTGGGTACTATCAAGATTTTAAACATAAATTAAATATTATTTCAAAATCAACAGCATCGCATTCAACTATTTCAATTGATGACAGTTCTTCATGTTCTTTTTCGAAAAATCCTGATGGTCAAAATTTCCTCAAAAGTAACCTAAAAATATTCGATAAAAAAATTGAGGACGATCAAGATAAATGGCATATCTCAGCAAAACATGATGGTTACCAAAAAAAATATGGCCTAAATATTCAGAGAGACCTTATCTTTTTCAAAAATAAAAATAAATTTATTGGAACCGATAAAATCATATCCAAAAGAGGTTTTCAAAATTTAGAATATGAAATTCGATTCCATCTTATGCCAGGTATAAATGCGATAAAAACGCAAGATCAAAAATCTATATTAATACAACTGAAAAAATCGGGTTGGAAATTTACCTGTGATAAAGAAATTTTTGATATTGAAAAAGGTCTTTATTTTGGAAGAAAAAACTCTTTTTCTGAAAATTTAAATATATTTATAAATGGATTTATCTCGAATGAAGAAGAAGAAATAAATTGGTCGATTGAAAAAATATGAATTTAAAAAAGATTAATCGAGCTCTAATTTCAGTTTCTGACAAATCTGAACTTTCAAAAATTTTAAAAATTCTTAAAAAATTTAAAGTTGAAATATTAAGTTCTGGAGGTACTTATAAAAAAATTAATAGACTAGGTTATAAAAGTATTGAAATAAGTGATTTTACTAATTCTCCTGAAATATTAGATGGAAGAGTAAAAACCTTACATCCAAAGCTTTATGGAGGAATCTTATTCAAAAGGAATAATAAAAAACATCAAAAACAAATTAAAAAAATTGATATCAAAAAGATAGATTTAGTTATTGTAAATTTTTATCCTTTTGAAGATGCAGTAAAAACAGGAAATAATAAAAAAATAATCGAAAATATTGATATTGGGGGACCAACCTTAGTTCGAGCAGCAGCAAAAAATTATGAGGATGTAACGGTTATTACAGACACAAATCAGTATATTGCACTTCAAAATGAAATGAACAAATATAGAGGATCAACAAGTCTTGATTTTAGAAAAATATTATCAAGAGACGCTTTTCTTGAAACCGGGTATTACGATACAAAAATTACTGAATATTTGAACAAATCTAACAATGACTCTCCACCACCAAAAAGGAAATTGATTGGTGGAAATTTAGTTGAAAATTTAAGGTATGGAGAAAATCCTCATCAAGGCGCAAGTGTCTATTCTTTAAACAAAGAAATTAATATAAAACAACTAAATGGAAAAAAATTAAGTTACAATAATTATAACGATATTTTTACAGGTATATCCTTATCAAAATCATTTACTAAAGATTATTCGACAGTAATTATCAAACATGCAAACCCTTGTGGAGTTGCATTAGATAAAAGAAAAATCAATAGCTATCTAAAAGCATATGAGTGTGACCCCACAAGTGCTTTTGGAGGTATTATTTCATGTAATTATAAAGTTGATAAAACTGTTGCAAAAGAAATTTCAAGTAAGTTTTATGAAGTAGTTGTTGCTAACGGTTTTGAAACTGGCGCTTTAAAAATATTAAAAAGGAAAAAAAATTTAAGATTGATTGACTCTAGTTCATTAAAAGAAGTCAATTTTGAACAAAATACATCAATTATGAATAATTTTCTTTCGCAAACTTCTGACACTGGGATATTTAAAAAAGGTGACTTTAAAGTTGTCTCTAAAGTTAGACCTTCCAATGAGACTCTGAAAAATCTTTTGTTTACATTTAATGTATGTAGATTTGTAAAATCAAATGCAATTGTGATCTCACAAAGCAATGCAACTATTGGAATAGGATCTGGACAACCAAGTAGACTGGATAGCTGCAAGATTGCTGTTAGTAAAATGAAAAAATTAAGAAAAATTGATAGTAAAGAAAAAGTTGTAGCTGCATCTGACGCTTTTTTTCCTTTTGTAGATGGGATTGAAACTTTAGTACAAGCTGGTGTTGAGGCTATAATTCAACCAAGTGGATCTATTAGAGATAAAGAAATTATAAATTTTGCAAATAAAACAAATACTATTCTTGTCTTTTCCAAGACAAGACATTTTAAACATTAAGAAATTTTATCTATTTTAGCTGCAAGAATGAAGTCACTTTCGGCAAGACCGTTTATAGCGTGAGTAAAAATTTTAATTTTTGCATATCCCCAACCAAACCAAATATCAGGATGATGACCTTCGCTTTCAGCAATGCCTCCAACTTTGTTGACAAATTCCTGGCTTTCAAGAAAATTTTTAAATTTAAATTCTTTAATTAAATAATAGTTTTTACTTTCATCAGGTTTAACATCCCAACCGTCAACTTTTTTAAGATATTTATGTATCTCATCAATCTTAAAACTTGGAATTCCACCTTCGCACGGAATACATTTTTTTTCTGCTAAATCACTCATAATACTTAAAATGGAGCGGGCAATGGGACTTGAACCCACGACCTTCTCGTTGGCAACGAGACGCTCTACCACTGAGCTATGCCCGCCTATTTAATTAAATTGAAGTTAAAGGCTTTTTAAAAATTAAGCAAGCGACAAATTGATTAGTCTAAATTAAGAATTCTTTAGGCTTTGTTATGGATATTATTTAAACTCTTTGCTACAATTTATTTATGAATAACGAAACAAAATTACCAAAAAAAATACCAGTTTTTCCTTTATCAAATTTTATATTTTTTCCAAATACAAGCGCTCCTCTAAATATTTTTGAACCAAGATATATTCAAATGATAGACGACAGTATGAAGAGTGACAGGATTATTGGAATGATACAGCCAAAAAAATCTGGGGATTCAAAAAAACCTGATCTATTTAAAATTGGATGTATGGGAAAAATTACAAGTTTTAATGAGACTGATGATGGTAGGTATATAGTTATCTTAAATGGTTTAATAAGATTTAAAATAATCAATGAAATTAAAAGTGATAAATCATATAGAATGTGTGAAGTTGATCATAAAGATTTTGAACAAGACCTTAGTGAGAAAAAGGAACCTATTAAATTTTCAGATTTAAGACTTATCTTTGATAATTTAAGATCATTATTTGAAAAGCAGGGTTATTTGATTAATTGGAAAGAATTTGAAAAACAAGACTTAAGTCAAACAATTAATACTTTAGCGATGGCTTCACCTTTTACGCTTGAGGAAAAACAAATGCTTCTAGAAACAAAGAATCTTAATTATAGAAAAGAAAAATTAGAACAAATAATTAACACATATCTTAAAGATAACTTTAGTAATAAAACTATTCAGTAATTAAAAATTAAATCCCTTATTTGCAAATTTCTCTGAAATTTTCTTTAAGAAAAAACTGTTATCTAAAGTCTCTGAAATTTTTTTGTTATCTAATATTTTAAATCTGTTTTCTTTTTCAAAAAAATTGTGAAGAAAATCAATTCCATATGCAAAAAAGAAATTATTATGTTTTCTTTCTTTTTCAAAAGATAGGATAGCAGTTGAAAGCTCTAAACCTAGATCTATATTTTTTTGAATTTGATCTGTTAAAGATTTTATATCTCTTACTGTCATGTTAAATCCCTGTCCTGCTAAAGGATGGACTTTATGAAGAGTGTCTCCAAAGGATAAAATATTCTTATAAGTGTATTTTTTTGATAAAAAGAAATTTAACTTAAATTTATCTACATTGAAAAATTTTTTAATTTTATAAAATTTGTTATATCTTTTAACAAGCTCTTTAAATTCATTTTCATTTATATCTAACTTATCGGTTACTGAATAAACTAAGGAAGTTTTCGAGTTTGAAATTGGTAAGAAAGCTAAGGGACCTCTTTTTGTAAAAATCTGAACTGAAGTATTATTTTTTAATTTTTGATGATCAATCACGGAAATATAGGATGTACTTTTATAATCTTTTTTTATGTTTTGAAAAAAGAATTTTTTATTAATAAAGTTATATGTGTCTGAATTAACAAAAAATTGAAAATCTTTTTTCTTTAATAATTTTAAGTAATCAGAATCCTTTTTGATATAGCTTTCTTTGAAATTTTTTCTTTTTTTTAATTTTTTATATACTCTGTCAAACAACAAGTGATTTTTCACTATAAAGAAAAGCGAATTTTTATTATCAAACTTTAAAAAAGTTTCTTTGGAATCGTTTTTATAAAGAAAAATTTTACTTATTTTTTGACCAATTTTTTCAACATCTATGTCATACTTTTTTAAAAATTTTATGTTTTCAAAAGATAATCCAATAGTCCTATTATAGTTAATTTTTGCTAACTTATTTTTTTTTTGATGGTACATATGAACTGATATCCCTTTTTTAATTAAAACTTGAGATAAAATTAAGTTCGTTAAGTTTTTTCCAAATAAGCAAATTTTCATAAATATTTTTAATTTTAACAATAAATATTAAATGATACAAAGTGATAAATTTGATTCTTTATGAATTTAAAAATTAAGAATATCGATCTAAAAGCATTTATATTTAATCGCTTAATTGAAATTTTTGCAATTGGGCTATTTCTGTTGGCAATTTTGCTGTCTTTGGCAGTGGTAACTTACACACCGGATGATCCAAACTTTATATTTTCTGAGGGACAAAAAGTTAAAAATTTGCTCGGAATTAATGGAAGTATAATATCAGACTTTTTTTTCCAATCGATTGGATTAATAAGTTATTTCATTCCTATAACAATTATCTTTTCAGCAATTAATATTTTTTTTAAAAAGACACCGAGTATTATTGTAAATAATATTTTTTTAGTAGTTTGCTATAGTTTAATCGGGACTTTCTTTTTAAGTGTTTTCTTAACATCACCCTACTTTCTTTACATTAATGGAAATGGTGGATTTGTTGGTAATTTTTTAAATGAGTCAGTTTTTTTAAAACTTGAGTTCTTGAATAATAAAATTACTTATTATTTTTCTTTAATAACTTTTATTCTTTTATTTGTATTGAGTTTAAATCCAAATTCTTATTGGATTAAAATATTCATAAGAAAGAAAAAAGATGATCAAGTAAAAGATCAAATCATAAGTCAAGATCCAAAATTTAAAGAAAAAGAAACTGTTCAAGAAACTTTTAACCTTAGTGAGTCCATTTCTGAGCCTAAAAAGGTAGGTGCTTTCAAACTTCCATCGCTTGATTTCCTTAAGGTTCCAGAAAAGAAAGTTAAAAATGCAAAAGAAGAAAAAAAAATTGATGCTGATTTTTTGGAAAAAGTATTGCTAGATTTTGGTGTACAAGGAAAAATAACAAAAATAAGTACGGGCCCAGTTGTTACACTTAACGAGTTTGAACCTGCTGCGGGAGTTAAAGTCTCAAAAATCGTAAACCTTTCAGAGGATTTAGCGAGAAATACAAGTTCTGAGTCTGCGAGGATTTCTACAATTCCAGGATCTAGTACAATCGGTATTGAACTCCCGAATTCATTTAGAGACAATGTTATGTTAAGAGAAATAATATCTAGTCCAAAATTTAACAATAAAGAATTAAAATTACCGATAGCACTTGGTAAAAGTATTTCTGGTCAACCATTAATTGGAGATTTAACTTCAATGCCACATCTTTTGATTGCTGGTACTACTGGCTCTGGTAAATCTGTGTGTATAAATACGATTATTCTTTCATTACTATACAGACACAAACCAGAAATTTGCAAGTTCATTTTAATTGATCCTAAAATGTTAGAGCTTTCGACATATGAAGGAATTCCCCATTTATTATGTCCTGTGATAACTGAGGCAAAAAAAGCTGCCTCGGTTTTAGGTTGGGTAGTGAAAGAAATGGAAAATAGATACAAGTTAATGACTAAGGTTGGCGTTAGAAATATTGACAGTTACAACGCCAAACACAAAATTTCTATGCCTTACATTGTAGTTATAGTAGACGAAATGTCAGATCTTATGTTGGTTGCTAGTAAGGACATTGAAAATTGTATTCAGAAACTTTCTCAAATGGCAAGGGCCGCAGGTATTCATATAATAATGGCAACGCAAAGACCAAGTGTTGATGTAATAACGGGTACTATCAAAGCAAATTTCCCAACTCGTATATCTTTTCAAGTATCTTCAAAAATTGATAGTAGAACAATTCTCGGGGAACAAGGTGCTGAACAATTATTAGGGAAAGGGGATATGCTTTTCATGTCCTCTGCTAATCGAATAACAAGAATACATGCACCATTTGTTTCGGATAATGAAATTGAAAAAATAAATTCTTTTCTTAAATCACAAGGAGATCCGGAATATGTTGATGAGATTTTAAAATTATCTTCTGAAAGTCCATCTGATGATGGCTCTAATGACTCAGATCAAGATGATGAGCTTTACAATAAAGCTCTTGAAATAGTCAAATCCGAGGGAAAAGCATCAACCTCCTTTTTGCAAAGAAAACTTCAAATAGGTTATAATAGGGCTGCGAGAATAATAGATATTATGGAAAGTAGAGGCATTGTCAGTAAAGCCAATCATGTTGGCAAACGAGAATTGTTGTAATGAGAACAATTTTTCTGATTTTAATCATCTTTATATTAGTACAACAACACGCTTACACAGAACCTAAAATCATTAACAAAATTTCTGAGACTGAAAATTTTACATTTGATTTTGAACAACTTATTAACGATAAAAAAGAAACTGGCAATTGTATTATTTCATTTAATAATAAAATGTTATGCAAATACGATGAAACTGAAAAATTAATTGTATCAAATGGAAAGACACTTTTAATTAAAAATAAAAACTCAAATTTCGCAAATGTTTACAAAACTGAAAACACTTATTTTAAATATTTTCTTAATAAAGAATTTTTGATCTCAAAAATTGAAGGAAATGTTGTCGAAAAAGAGCAAAATTTTCTTCTCTCAATTGATGATCAAACTAATCAATTAAATATTTTTTTTGATAAAAATAACCACTTGATTAAAGGGTGGGAAACGATTGATCTATATGGCAACAAAGTAAGAACCAATATTGTTGTTAAAAATATTAATCAAGATTTATCTGATAGTATTTTTAATCTAAATCTTTATAACTAACTCGCTCTAATATTCAGATTTTCTTCTTTGAAAATTTTCATTCCCCTTGCTAAGTAATTTTTTATCGCATTAGGATGATCTAGTGTGCAAGTGTGAACCCACATTCTTTTAATTTTTTTTTCAAATGATTTTATGATTGCAGTAGTTAGAGCATAGCCCCCAACTCCCTTACCAAAATAATCTTCAAACAAACCTAAATATGCAAGCTCTGTCTCATTTTTTTCTGGGTGATGTATCAGTTCAAAATATCCAACTAGATCTTTATTATTCTTTATTACGTAAGTTTCAAGATTTTTATTAGAAACATAATTAGACCACTGAAGATCAGTCCAAATCAATCTATCAGTCCATCTATATTTCTTACCGATTTGTTTGTAAAAAAACTTATTTAGTTGAAAATCTGGTTTCGTTTTTTCGATAGAATAATTGTCAGCTGGTTTACTCTTTTTAATAAGTTCATTTATATTTTTTAATTCTAAAAAATTTCTTTTAACACTAATGATCATTGAACCATTCTTCCTACTTTTTCACCACCAAATAAATGAAAGTGCAAATGAGGTACCTCTTGGCCGCCATTCTCCCCAACGTTTGATAAAGTCCTGAACCCTCCGTTGTCTATACTTGATATACCAATTTTTTTCGCCACAGTAGAAATACCTTTCATCAAACCTACAATTTCCTCAGAAGTGGCTTTAGAAGTAAAATCTTCTAAATTTACATATTTGCCTTTTGGAATTACTAAAGCATGAACTTTTTTTTGTGGATTTATATCATGAAAAGATAAAACAAATTCGTCCTCATAGATTTTTTTGCATGGTATCTCACCTCTGAGAATTTTTGCAAAAATGTTATTGTCGTCGTAGCTCATTTTTTTCTTTTATCTAGTTCTTTCATAACATCTTCTATTTTGACGTTATTTGTTTCGAGATACACAATTAGATGATACAATACATCGGCTGTCTCATGAACTTTATTTGTATTATTTTCCACAGCCTCGATTAATTCTTTAACTTCCTCTTTCACTTTTTCTACTGACAATTCTTTGTTAGCTAATAATTTATTTGTATAAGATTCGCTTTGAGGTTTAGTCTTCCTTTCTCTTACCATTAAAATTATATCTTCCAGAGTTTTTAGCATGTTAAGTTCTAACAGGAATTCCTTTAGACTCCAAATATTGCTTTGCTTCTTTCACTGAGTATTTTCCATAATGAAATATTGATGCTGCAAGAACTGCACTAGCTTTACCTGATTTTATGCCCTCTACTAAGTGATCAAGATTTCCAACACCACCAGATGCAATTAAAGGAATATTTACCTTGGAAGATATTTTAGACATTAACTCAATATCGTAACCAACCTGTGTTCCATCTCTATCCATTGAAGTAACTAATAACTCACCAGCTCCACAATCTTCCATTTTTTTTGCATATTCCAATGCATCAATTCCACTATTGTTTCTTCCTCCATGAGTAAAAACTTCCCACTTATCACCATTTTTTTTAGCATCTATTGCAACAATAATACATTGTGAGCCAAATTTTTTAGAACTATCGACCACGACTTTGGAATTTTCTACTGCCGCAGTATTTATTGAAACTTTATCAGCACCGCAGTTTAATAATTTATTAATATCATTAATACTTCTTACTCCACCACCTACTGTTAAGGGCACAAAACATTTCTTTGAAGTCTTCTCAACAACCTCATAAATAGTATCTCTATTCTCATTTGAAGCGGTAATATCTAAAAAACAAATCTCGTCGGCTCCACCATCACTATAAATTTTTGTTTGTTCAACAGGGTCTCCGGCATCTTTAAGATCAACAAAGTTTATACCTTTAACAACACGACCATTTTTAACGTCTAAGCAGGGTATAATTCTATTTTTAAGCATCTTCTCTAGCCAGTTCCTCTAGTTTAATATCACCATCGTATATTGCTTTTCCAACTATAACACCTTCGATATTTTTTATTGTCTTAGCTTTTTTAATATCCTCTATTGACGATACCCCACCAGAAATAATTACAGGGCAATTCGAAATTTCAGCGACTTTCAGTGTTTCTTCGAAATTCGGACTTTCTTTTGTACCATCTTTATTAATATCGGTAAAAATTAATCTACTAATACCGTAGTCATTTACTTCGGTTAAGAAATCTAAAGTTGATATGCCTGAACTTTCTCTCCAACCTGATAACGAGAGTTTTCCATCTTTTGCGTCTAAACCCAATGCAATTTTTTTTGGAAATTTCTTACAAGCTTTTTTCAAAAAATTTTTATCTTTTATAGCTGCGCTCCCTAATATTACTTTATCTACGCCTATATCGGCATATTCTTGAATACTATCAAAATCTCTCACACCTCCACCTACCTCTACTTTAAAATCAAATTTACTTACTATCTCCTTAATAATATCAAGATTAACTGTTTCACCCACTAAAGCCCCATCAAGATCAACAATATGCAAATTTTTAAAACCTTTATCAATAAATTGTGTTGCCTGTTCAACTGGTGACATTTGATATTCTGTCTTTTGACTAAAATCACCTTTAATTAATCTTACACACTTTTTATCTTTAATATCAATTGCTGGAAATATTTTCATTTTTTTTTACAAATAAATATGTCGTGTTCTATTTCCCATGAAAAATTATTCTCTTTACACCAATCAACCAAAATATTTTTATCCGGATAGTTTTGAAAATTTCCATAAAAAAGCCTTATATCGTCAATCAAAACGTTAATTTTTTCAAATTTTCCATAGTATTTTTTTATTATTTCAAGTTCTTTAAGTATCGGTGTTGCAGTATCTTCGCTACCAAATGTTTGAATATTTTTTAAGTGATCTTGACATAAATGTGCATCTAAATAAATGCAGATATTTTTAAAATCAAAATTTTCTGAAATCAATTTATCAAGAAGATCTTCACTTTTACCATTAAACAACTCTACATTTTTTAAATTCTTTAATTTTTTTTTTGAAGTTTCGAATAATTCTTTGTCTGCTTCTATTGAAATAGTTTTTTTTGATATTTTTGATAGTAATTTAGTTGTTTCACCATAATATGTTCCTGTCTCAATCCATAAACTATCACTATAATTATTATTTATTAAAACCTGATGTTTAATTGAATCAGGTGATGGTGGTAAAAAATTTCTTATTTTCCAGTTTTTAAGTGATTTTCTATTTTTTATTGTCCAGATAAAATATTTAAGGCTTCTAAAGTTCATTTATAAAAAGTAAAATGCTATTATTAAAGCTGCTATCTCTAATGCGATAAGAGTTTCAATCATATCCCTTGTAATCTCTTTCATGCTGTGAAAGTTCATCCCCATCATCTTCGAAGTATATTGGATCAGGCTTTATTTCTGCGAGTAGTTCCTCTGTCAATTCATTATCGTATTCCTCATCATCAATAATTATTTCAGGAGAGGATTGGATTTTATTTTTATTTATTTTGAATTGTAAAAATGTCTGATTATTTCTTTTTACAACATATTTATCAATATCAGTTTTATCATTTCTATCTTTTATTACCTGATATTCACTTGTATTAAGTCTATAATGAAATTTTATTAAACCTTTATCTAAAAGTTCTTTTTTTTTATCATCACTAATTTTACTAAATTCTCTTTTTAAAATACTTGTAAAGGCTGATTTCCATTGAAACACTTTTATGTTTCCATCCTCAACAGCAAGTTCTTTGACTTTTTTTTCAGACATTTTTTTTAAAAGATCTTTTTTCATTTCTTTTAATTTTGCTGTTTCTTCTTTAATTTTTCTGTGAAGTTTTAATGTTTCAGAACCTAATTTTTTATAATCATCACTCATTTATTCCTATCTCTATTTTCCTGATTTATTTTTTCACCATAAGCTTTGATCTTTTGCAATTCTTCTTTCTCTTCCTTTTTTTTAGCAAGTTTTTTTGCAGCGTAATAGCCTAGCAAGCCTCCAACAGGAGCTAAAACCCAGGCGCCATTTATAAACACCATCGCTCCTAAAAATTTCCCAGCAATACCCAAAGATCCACCTAAAGTAGCACCGATAGCCGCACCACCTAAGGCACCAACGCTTTTTTTTGATACTACTGCTCCAGCAGTTTTTCCAACCGGATTTTTTTTTAATTCTTCTAATTTTCTCATGGCCTCTTGTTTCATAGCTAGAGCTTCAGCTTCTTTTCTTTGACGTTCTGCCTCTTCAAATTCAATTTTTTTCTTTCTCTCATTTTCTGCACTAAATGCAGAAATGACCAAAATCAGTAAAATTGATATTATTATTAAAGGTCTTAAATAATTTAAAATTAGTCCAACATTATCCTCGGGATATTTCTGTTTGAATTCTAAAATGTTTTCATACTCATAAGGAATATAAAAAGCAGCAAATATTAAAGCTAAAAAAATAAATATAATAGGAACTTTGGGACCAAGTTTTTCGACAAGTTTTCCAATCAAAGTAACTTTGGTGATTAGTTTTAAAATCCAATTCATTTTTATAAATCTATAAAATTTTTGATTATTTGTAATCCTAATTTATCACTTTTTTCTGGGTGAAACTGAGTTCCGTATATGTTGTCTTTCTCAACAGCACAAACATGATTTGATGAATAGTCAGTTGTTGCTGAGATTGAATTTTTGTTAGTTGGGATAAACTCATAACTGTGAACAAAGTACATGTGTGACTTATCTTTTATATCTTTAAAAATTTTACTACCTTTAACTATGTTTATTTGGTTCCATCCAATGTGGGGAAGTTTATATTTACCATTTTGATTATCTATTTTTGTCACTTTCCCTGAGATCCAGCCCAATCCCTTTGTTTCTGACTCTTCATATCCAACATCAGCGAACATTTGTAATCCAACACATATTCCAAGGAGAGGTTTTTTTTTATTTATCGCAAAATCATTTAAGCAGTCCACAAGTCCATTAATAGACTGTAGTGCATCTATACAACTTTTAAATGATCCCTGGCCTGGTAATACGACTTTGTCAGTAGATTTAATTTTGTTTATATCAGAAGTTACTTCAATTTTAACTTTGTTTCGGGCTACCTCTTTAAATGAGTTAATAACAGAGCTTATATTCCCTGATTTGTAATCAACAATTGTTACGTTCATTAATTTTTATAAAGAGCCCTTGGTAGATGGCACAACTTTTTTATTTTTTAAATCTATTTCTAATGCCGCTCTAAGTGATCTTGCTAAACCTTTAAAACACGACTCTACTTTGTGGTGACTATTGTCTCCATATAAATTCTCAATATGCAATGTAATTCCTGCAGATTGTGAAAAAGCTTGAAACCATTCTTTGAATAGTTCCGTATCCATTTCCCCAAGTTTTTCAACTTTTAAATCTACTTTCCAAATTAAGTAGGGTCTGTTTGAAACATCAAGCGCTACTCTAGTTAAAGTTTCATCCATGGGTATCATTGCGTGAGCATATCTTTTTATTCCGATGAATTTTTTTGATGCTTTTTTAAGACATTCACCAATAGCAATACCAGTATCTTCTGTTGTGTGATGGAGATCTATGTGTGTATCTCCTTTTGCTTTTACCTTTAAATCAATCGATGAATGTTTTGAAAGTTGTTCAAGCATATGATCAAGAAAACCTATTCCAGTATCTATTTTGTATTGACCTTTACCGTCTATATTTAACTCAACGTCAATTTTTGTCTCTTTTGTTTTTCTTGTTATAGATGCTTTCCGCTTCATATATACCTACGTATATCTATATTATTTAGTCATATCAACAAAACTAATTTGCCACTTGAAGATTAGAAATTAGTATCCATTTATATCTTATGACAACAATTGTATTAGTAAGAAAAAAAAATGACGTAGTTGTGGCAAGTGATGGCCAGGTCAGCATGGGAAATACAGTAATTAAAAGCAATGCTAACAAAGTTCGTAAAATTGAGAAACGAAATGTGATTGCAGGTTTTGCAGGTTCAACAGCAGATGCGTTAACTCTTTTTGAAAGATTAGAGGCTAAACTTGAAAAACACGCAGGAAATTTAACTCGTGCTGCAGTCGAACTCGCTAAAGATTGGAGAACCGATAAATATTTAAGACGTCTAGAAGCGCTAATGGCAATTGGTGATAAAGAAAAAAGTTTTATAATTTCAGGAACTGGAGATGTTTTAGAACCTGAAGGAGATGTTATTGGAATTGGATCAGGTGGAAACTATGCGCTTGCAGCCGCAAAAGTTTTAATGGATACGGAATTGAACGCTGAAGAAGTTGCAAAAAAAGCAATTAAAGTTGCAGCTGATATTTGTGTTTTTACAAATGATAATATTAGAATTGAGAAAATATAATGGAAAAATCAAACATTAAATCATTCCCAAAAAAAAGTTCTGAGGAAAAAAAGAATGATATAGATTCCCTTTCGCCAAGAGAGATTGTATCTGAATTAGACAGATACGTTGTAGGGCAAAACAAAGCCAAAAGAGCTGTTGCTATTGCTCTAAGAAATAGATGGAGAAGACAGGCTTTAAAAGGTGAAATGAGAGACGAAGTTTTACCTAAAAATATATTAATGATTGGGCCAACGGGTGTTGGTAAAACTGAAATATCAAGAAGATTATCCAAATTAGCTGAAGCGCCTTTTGTAAAGGTTGAGGCAACAAGATTTACTGAAGTTGGTTATGTTGGAAGAGATGTAGAACAAATTATTAGAGACTTGCTAGAAATTGCAATTGCAATGGAAAAGGTTAAGAAAAGAAAAGAAGTTCACGCAAAGGCACAAAAACTTGCAGAAGAAAGAGTTTTAGATGCTCTAGTAGGTAACAAGGCGAGTGTAGCGACAAGAGAAAGTTTTAGAAAGAGACTTAGAGACGGAGATTTAGACGACAATGAAATTGAAGTTCCAGTTAATGAGAGTGGAAACATGCCAAGCTTTGAAATACCTGGGATGCCTGGAGCAAATATTGGAATGATTAATATTGGGGACATGCTCGGTAAATCAATGGGCAATAAATCAAAAAAGAAAAAGATGACTGTAAAGGAGTCTCATGAAATCTTGTTAAATGAAGAGGCTGACAAACTTATTGAACAAGATAAAATTATTAAATCTGCAAAAAATGTGACTGAAAATAACGGAATTGTTTTCTTAGATGAAATTGATAAAATTTCTGCAAGAACTGATAGGGTTGGTGGAGATGTATCAAGAGAAGGAGTTCAGAGAGATTTGTTACCATTAATAGAAGGTACTACTGTAAGTACAAAATATGGACCAGTAAAAACAGATCATATATTATTTATAGCATCAGGTGCTTTTCAACTCGCTAAACCTTCAGATTTACTTCCCGAATTACAAGGAAGATTACCAATAAGAGTTGAGCTTGATGCATTAAACAGTGCTGACTTCAAAAGAATTTTAAAAGAGCCAGATAACAGTTTAATTAAACAGTATAAAGCATTATTAAAAACTGAAAATGTTGATTTGGAATTTTCAGATGATGGAATTGATACTATTGCTAATCTAGCAAGCGAAGTAAACTCATCTGTTGAAAATATTGGTGCAAGAAGGCTTCACACTATAATTGAAAGAGTTTTGGATGAAATTAGTTTCACAGCAACAGACAGATCGGGTGAAAAAATTGTAATTGACTCTAAGTATGTGAAAGAAAATCTTGGACAATTGGTAAAAGATAACGATTTATCTAAATTTATTCTTTGATTTCAGATGAACATTAAAAGAGCCTAAATTCTTTTCGTTGGTATTATCAATACTTTTTATCTTTTTCATAAGCTCAGCATTGGAATTAATAAATTCAGGTACAGAGTGTTTTAATATGCTTAATTCAGATGATTTATAAGGATCCTCAGCAGATTTAGATCTCATTCCTTTGCCAGTAATTATTTTTATTATTGAAAATTGTTTTTCGAAACATTGATTAATAGTTTTTTCAATAAATTTATTTGCTTGATCCAGACCATAACCATGTAAATCTATTACAAATGTAGATTTATTTTTATTTATTGAAGCTTCGTTCAATTCATCTTTAGGATTAATTGTATCTTTGCTTTTTATAAATTTGTTCCAGTCCTTAAGATCTTTATCTGATAATTTTTTGTTCAAATATTAAATATTAGTCTCGACTAGTACCCAATTTGGGTCATTAGAATTTAAGTTTCTCGAAAATCTCCAAGTGTCATAAACTTTTTTAACTTTTTCTGGATCACCTGTTAAAATCTTAGAATTTTTATCCCTATTACATGATATGATTTCACTAATAAAGTCTACCGTAACTTCAAGCACATTATCTTTTTGCTCATGATTTTTAATTTCTGCTGAGTTTATTCCAATAAAAGTCGTTTCAGACTTTATTCCGTTTTTTTCTCTATTAGATATTGCCTCCTGAAATTGATTTAAAACTTTTCTATCTAATAAGTTTTTAATTTCTTTGATTGAACCCTTTGAAAAATTTGTAATGATAGTTTCATAAGCAACCTTTGCCCCCTTGATAAAGTCTTTCTTAGCACTTTCATCAAAAGTTTTGTAATTAGGCTTTTCTGCAGTCTTCATTTCAGGCATTTCATGCGGAAAGCTATTTGAGATATCATCCTCAAAGCCCGATCTTTTACCTAAGATACCTCTTAATCTTAAAAAAATAAAACCTGCTATCATTGCTAATAAAATGATATCTAGATATTCAAAACTATAATTCATAATTTAATAATATTTACTCTATTGCTTAATTTCAACAAGCAATTTAGATTAATGACAAATGAACACAGTGCTTTTATTGATTATTTTAATCCCTATTCTGGAAATTTATTTATTCATAAAAATTGGGAGCCAAATTGGAGCTTTTACCACAATTTCATTAATATTCTTTACAGCAATAGTTGGTGTTTTTTATGCAAGATACGAAGGTCTTAACACTCTTAAAGCCGGGGTTACTCAACTTTATAGAAACCAAATGCCCTTATTTGAGTTGATGTCTGGAGCCGCTTTAGCATTTGCAGCTCTTTTGCTAATTTTACCTGGATTTGCAACAGACGTATTAGGTTTTTTATTAATATTTCCAATAACAAGAAAATTAATCTTTTTTTTACTCGCAAAGAAAAAAAAAGTTGAAGTGCACAATAAAGATGATTTGATTGAAGGAGAATTTGTAGATAAGGATAATGAAAATGACAAAAAACTATAAAATTCTTACTTCTTACATAAAAAATGTTTCTTCACAAATAACTGATACTGAAAGCTATATATATCTTAAAGAAAATATTCCAAAATATTCTTTAGGAATAGATATAAATTCTTTTCCATTAAAAAATAATATGGCTGAAGTGAATATAAAATTAAGTTTTAATAATAAAAATGAAAGCGAAAAAAAAGCGAATTTTGAGATGACACACACTACTATTATTCGGGTAGAAGAGTCGGCCGTGAATGAAAAAGAATTAAAAAAAATTTTCTTAAGTGATGTACCTACGGAAATGTATCCCGAAATAGAAATGAAGTTTTTTGAGATTGTGAAAACAATTGGCTATCCAGAAATCAAATTAGAAAAAAGAATTAACTTTAAAGAAATGTTTGAAAAAAATCAAAAGTAGTTTTTTTTCAAGGACTTTTTTAAAAAAATTTGATGTTCTTTAAGCTCACTATCAGTAGGTTGAATTATATTCTTACAGAAATCGATTTTTGAATTTACGTTACTATTAATTCCATCTTTTTTCTCTGAAAAGTTCAACATTGGTTCTTTTTGATCGATAAGGTTTACATAAACTTTTGATAGTAATTCACAATCAATCAAGGCAGTATGTAATTTCCTTTTTGAATTATCAATTCGAAATTTTTTACATAGTGCATCAAGACTTATTTGTGAACCTGGAAATTTCTCTCTTGCTATATCTAGAGTATCAATAACCTGCTCCATTAAAATCGGCTTTTTTCCCAATATCTTTAATTCGTTATTTAAATGGGACAAATCAAACTTAGCGTTGTGTATTATTAATTTTTTATTTCCTATAAATTCTATAAAATCATCTGCTATTTCATGAAATTTTTTTTTATCAGAAAGAAACTCATCAGAGTATCCATGAACTTTAAAAGCTTCTTCTGAAACTTTTCTTTGTGGGTTTAGATAACAGTGGAAACGATTTGAAGTTAAAATTTGATCGTCAAGTTCAATGCAACCTATCTCGACTATTCGATGACCACTTTCAACCGACAGGCCAGTAGTTTCAGTATCTAATACAATTTCTTTCATTAATTAATCTCTTTTAAAATTAATTTTACATTTTTCTTTGCAGTCTTACTAATAAAATTATTTTTTATAAAGAAAGTTGATTTTTTTTTCTTTAATCTTATTGGTATTTGGTTTTTTCTAAGTATATTTATCAACTTTAGATTGATATTTTTCCTTTTTTTAATCTTGTCTCTAATTTTTTTTTTATCAGCTTCAATAAAAATAATAATATCTTTCTTTATATTTAATTTGTTTTCTAAAAATAAAGGTACATCAAGTATTACAAATTTTTTTTTCCTGTATTTTTTTAAAAATTCTCGCATTTTTTTTCTTACCTGTGGATGTATTATTTTACTTAGTATTTTTAAATTGTTTGGTCGTTTTAAAATTATTTTTAATAGTTCGGCTTTCTTAAGAGGAAAGCTGCTGATAATTTGAGGGAATCTTTTCTTAATTTTACTAAATAAATATTTATCATTTTTATAAAGATTTGAGACAATTAAATCAGCATTAAAAACTGGATACTTAAATAATTTTGAAAAAAAAGTTTTTCCTGAGCCTATATCACCAACTAATGCAATCCTTCTCATTTTAAAATTTCTATTGTTTCTTTATCAATCTTCGGTAAGACCTTATTCCACAAAGCAAAAGATTGATGAGCTTGATATAAAAACATCATCTTGCCATTTTCTATTTTATTTTGTCTTTGTTTTGCGCTTTTTAAAAAATTAGTTTCATTTGGATTATAAATTACATCATAAAAAAATTTATTGTTTCCTGTTTTGTTAAAATCTAAATTGAGATTTTCATTTTTTAAGCCGACGCTTGTTGCATTAATAACTATATCAAATTCAGGTATATTTCCCCATTTTTCAATTGTAATGTCTTTAAAAGTTTCTTTTATTTTTTCGGCCTTTTCCAAATTTCTATTAGTTAAAGAAATATCTTCACATCCCATATTTTTTAAAGCAAAAATAATGGAAGGACTGACGCCCCCGGCCCCTATGATGAAAGCCTTTTTTCTTTTTACATCATAATTTATATATCTAATGGCTAGCTCAAATCCAGCAATATCAGTGTTATGGCCTATTATTTTATCTCCTTCTTTTAACAAAGTATTTACGGAGTAAGTTTTTTTTGCCTCTGGGCTTAAATCATCTAAAAAGGGAATTATAGAATTTTTGAATGGAACCGTAACGTTAACGCCATTTATTTCTGTTTTTCTTAAACTATCCACTAATTCTGGAATTTCTTCATCTTTTAAAAGTTTTTTTTCATAGGTCGCATTAATTTTATTTTTTTTGAACCAAAAATTATGAAGTTTTGGTGACAAAGAGTGATCAATTGGATTTCCTATAACACAAAATTTTTTCATTTAATATTATCCAAATATTTTTTAATGCTTTTAATTGGAAGACCCATTATTGTATCAACATCTCCATTAATTTCACTGAATAATTTTTTTCCTTCACCTTCTATTTGATAAACGTTGTAAGAATACAGATCCTTATCTGTGATTTTGCCAAGATAAACTTCAAGTTCCTTTTTAGTAAAATTTTTCATTTTCATCTCAGCTTTTTCTGTATAATTCCATATCATTTTTCCATCTAAAGATATGCAAACTGAGCTGATAAGAAAGTGAGATTTGCCGTTTAATAAAGTTAAAATATTCATAGCTTCTGTTCTGTTCGTTGGTTTTGAGATAAGTTTGCCGTTTAAATCAATTACACTATCTGCGCCCAAAACTATCTTTCCTACTCTTTTTTGACTCACTTTATTTGCTTTTAATTCAGCTAAATTTTTTGATATTAGTTCTGGGGTTGCACCCTGATTTATTAAAGATTTTTTTACTTCATCTTCATCTAAATTAGACGGTTCAACTATACTTTTAATTTTATTTTCATCTAAAATTTTCTTTCTTACTTCGCTCCTTGATGCCAAAATTATCGATTTCATTTTTGGTTAAAAATATCATGTATTTTCAAAACTGAAGCAGCTGTTTCTTCTACAGATTTTCTTGTTACATCAATGCTTGGCCATTTATATTTTTGAAAAAGTTTTCGAGCATCTTCCATTTCTTTTTGAACAATATCTAAATTAGTATATTCTGTATTTTCATTGTCCTTAATAGATTGAATTCTATTTTTACGCAAATCTACCAATCTACTTGGTTCTGCGGTCAAACCAACAACACATTTCCTTTGAGGATTCTCTTTTAATATATCAGGAACAGATTTTTCATTTACCAGTGGTATATTTGATATCTTCATTCCTTTATTTGCAAGATAAATTGAAGTTGGTGTTTTGCTTGTTCTGCTTACTCCTAAAAGAATAATATCAGATTTTTCAATATCCTCGACTGAATTACCATCATCGTGGTTCATTGTAAATTGTATCGCTTCAATTTTTTTATAATATTCATCATCCATTATGTGCTGTCTGCTTGGGACATTAAGTGCTTTTTGATCAAGAAGTTTTGAAAAACTAATAATTAAATCCCCTAGAATACCAAAACATGGAATATTTTTTGAACTACACTCATTTGATAAATGTCTAGCTAATTTATTATCAACTATTGTATATAATACTATAGCGTTGTTATTCTTCTCCGAGGCTTCAAGTATTTTAGAAATTTGATTTTCTGTTCGCGTAAAAGAATAAAAGTGAGTTTTATACTTAAAATTTTTAAATTGAGCTTTAATTGCAAGAAATATTCTTTCTAATGTTTCTCCAGTTGAGTCAGAAATAAGATATATATCGTATGTATTAATCATGTATAAAAAGTATAATTATTTGTATAAATTGCTTCATAAATTCTAAAAACCTCAATTCAAAGATTTTAATGTATAAGTGCTCATTTATATACATTTTTAACCATGTTAATAAATATAATACCTATTAGATTAAAAAATGATAATTAACTAAAAGTTAAAGAATTCTAACGTATATTTAATAAATCTTATGTGAAAAAACTGTTATAAACTTGTTAAAAAACATTAATTACCATTATTAACAATACATACTACAAATAATATAAATAATAATTAATTATATGAATACTCTCATACAAAGCTGTATCAACAACAAGTTTTCAAAGACACCTATATGGTTAATGAGACAAGCCGGTAGATACTTGCCAGAATTTAGATTTATTAGAAAAGAAAATCAGGATTTTATTCAATTATGTTTAAATACTCAATTAGCCTCAGAAATTACCATTCAACCAATTACAAGATTTAATTTTGATGCAGCTATAGTTTTTTCTGATATCCTTTTAGTTCCATATGCACTTGGTCAAAGTGTAAATTTTAAAAAAGATTTTGGACCTAGTTTAGAAAAGATTGATTTTAAAATATTAAATGATGTTAAAAAAGAGAATTTTCTAAAAAAATTAAATCCTGTTTATGAAACAATTAAACAAACAAAAACTAAATTATCCTCAAATAATAAGGACATGATAGGTTTTGTTGGAGCCCCATGGACTCTTCTTTTATACATGCTTAATAGAAAGTCTCCAAAAGAAGGGAATTTTAGTGTTTTTCCAAAAGATAAAAATATAAATAATATTTTAATGAAGCTAGATGAATTCTTAAAAATACATATTGAAGCTCAAATTAAAAGTGGTGCATCTATAATTCAAATATTTGACAGTTGGGCCGGACTTCTCCCAGAAAAAGACTTAGAATATTTTGTCTATAAACCAACCAAAAGTTTAGTAGATTTTATTAAACAAAAAAAAACAATCTCGATTTGTTTTCCAAGAAACATCAATAGTTACAAAAAATTTGTAGATAATGTAAACCCCGATATAATAAGCATTGATTATAATGTAAATCCTTTAATTATAAGGGATACTATTGATATTCCTATTCAAGGCGGTCTTGACCCAAAAATTTTACTACAAAGCAAAGAAGCTGTGAAAAAAGAAGTGACAAAATATTTAAAAACTTTTGAAAAAAAAAGATATATATTCAACTTGGGACATGGTGTTTTACCTGAAACAAATCCGGATATGGTAAGATATTTAGTAGACGAAGTTAGGAGTTTTAATGGACAGTAATCATCCACAAGTAAATTTTGGAAAAACTGGTGTTTTATTAATAAATCTTGGAACACCAGACTCCACAGGATGGTGGGATATTAGAAAATATTTAAAAGAGTTTTTATCAGATAGACGAGTTATTGAAGTAAATCCTTTTTTGTGGCAAATTATTTTAAACTTATTTATTCTTACCTTTAGACCCTCTAAAACAGCCAAAGCATATAAAGAGATATGGATGAAAGAAGAAAATATATCACCTCTACGCTATTATACTATTAAACAAACTGAAAAAGTGAAATCTATTATATCTAGTGAAAACTTAATTATTGATTATGCAATGAGATATGGAAATCCAAGCATAAAAAGTAAAATGCTAGACTTACAAGAAAGAGGATGTGAAAACATTATAATTTTTCCCTTGTATCCTCAGTATGCAGCAGCAACAACAGCTACAGTTTGTGATGAAGTGTACAGGACGCTAATGAGAATGAGATGGCAACCTAGTCTTCAAATTATTCCTCACTATGAATCTGAACCACTTTATATTCAGGCAATTGTGAATTCTATAAATAACAAACTTAGCAGCATTAATTGGAAACCAGATTTAATATTAGCATCTTATCACGGTATACCAAAAAAATATTTCGACAAAGGCGATCCGTATCATTGCTATTGTCACAAAACTTCTAGATTGATTAAAGAAAAGTTTAATAAAGACATACCCATTTTGACAACTTTTCAATCAAGATTTGGTCCACAAGAATGGCTTCAGCCTTATACAGATAAAACTTTGGAAAGTTTACCCAAAGAGGGAAAAAAAAATATCTTAGTAATTTCTCCTGGTTTTTCCTCTGATTGTGTTGAAACCCTTGAGGAAATTTCTATTCAGGGAAAAGAAAGCTTTTTGGAGTCTGGTGGGGAAAGATTTGATACAATTCCTTGCTTAAATGATAACGAGGATCATATAAAATTATTGGTGCACTTAATCAAGAAGAGCATAGAAAAATGAATTTTTACCTAATATTTAAATCTCTACATTTAATTGCTGTAATTTCTTGGATGGCCGGGTTACTTTATTTGCCAAGAATATTTGTTTATCACACAGAAAACTCATCAAATATTGAGGTTTGTAAAGTTTTTAAAGTAATGGAGAAAAAATTGTATTTCTACATTATGTATCCAGCAATGTTGCTTTCTTGGATATTTGGTTTGGCCTTAATACATTTTGTTGGCCTTGAATTACTAAGTGCACTTTGGATGCAAGTTAAATTTTTTTTAGTAGTCACTTTAACGGCTTATCACTTTTATCTTGGATCGTGTTTAAGAGCATTTAAAGATGATAGAAACACATCAAGCTCAAAGTATTTTCGAATTATTAATGAAATACCAACCATATTGTTAATTTTGATCATATTCTTTGCAATTTTAAAGCCATTAGGAGGTTGAAAAATCACAAATATATATTATATTATTAATACCAAATTATTCAATTCCCTACATGAAAATCCAAGAACTAAAAAAAAATAGCCCTGCACAATTGATTGAACAAGCTGAGAAGCTAGGCATTGAAAATGCAAGCACACTTAGGAAACAAGAAATTTTGTTTGCTATACTAAAAAAACTTGCTGAAAAAGGCGAAGAAATAACTGGGATGGGAGTTCTTCAACTGCTTCAGGATGGATTTGGTTTTTTAAGAGCGTTAGAGTCAAACTATTTACCAGGAGCTGATGATATTTATGTTAGCCCAAGCCAAATTAGGAAATTTGGATTAAGAACAGGCGACACTGTTGAAGGACCTGTTAGAGCACCTAAAGAAGGAGAAAGATACTTTGCTTTGCTTCAAGTGAGCAAAATAAATCTTGAAGATCCTGAAAAATCTAGGCACAAAATTGCATTTGATAACCTGACTCCATTATATCCTAACAAACAAATAATTATGGAAGTTGAAACTAACACAGTCGAGAAAAAGCCAAATTTAACTCCAAGATTAATTGATCTTGTAAGTCCAATAGGTAAGGGTCAAAGATCTTTAATTATATCTCCACCTAAAGCTGGCAAAACAATGATTTTACAAAGTATAGCTAATTCAATTACTGCTAATCATCCAGAGTGTTATCTGATGGTTCTGCTTATTGATGAAAGACCCGAAGAAGTAACAGATATGCAACGTACTGTTAAAGGAGAGGTAATAAGTTCAACTTTTGATGAACCAGCACAAAGGCACGTAGCGGTGGCAGAAATGGTTATAGAAAAAGCCAAAAGAATGACAGAACATAAAAAAGATGTGGTTATTCTTTTAGACTCAATAACAAGACTTGGAAGAGCCTATAACGCTGTAGTCCCCAGTTCTGGAAAAGTTTTAACTGGTGGTGTTGATGCTAACGCTCTTCAAAGGCCTAAAAGATTTTTTGGAGCAGCAAGAAATATTGAGGAAGGCGGATCTTTAACGATTATTGCAACCGCATTGATAGACACTGGTAGTAGAATGGATGAAGTTATATTTGAAGAATTTAAGGGAACAGGTAATAGCGAAACTATCCTTGATAGAAAAATATCTGAAAAAAGAATATTTCCAGCGATCGATATTACTAAGTCCGGTACTCGAAGAGAGGAGCTTCTTTTCGATAAAAATGACTTGCAAAAGATGAATGTCCTAAGACGTATAATAGCTCCAATGGGATCAATGGATGCAATTGAATTTATAAATTCTAAGCTTAAAAATACCAAAAGCAATACAGAGTTTTTTAACTCAATGAATAAACCTTCTTAGATTGAGATAAGCTTAATAATTCATTTAAATTAGACTTTAATTTGGTAATATTTGCTTATGCCTGACGTCAATTTGTTAAAATTAAAAAAACTTTTTCAAGAGAAGAGATATTCCGAAGTAATATTAGATATAGAGTTATCAACGACAGAAAACAATAGAACTCCTGCTTTACATAATCTACTGGGGGTTTGTAGAGCGTCCCAGAAAGCAAGAACTGATAGAGATACTAAATATGCGCTCAATGACTTTGAAACAGCTTTTTATAAAGATAATTTTGGTGATATATCTCTAGAGTCTCTATGTAATCATATAAAACTTTGTGCAGAAATGGGTCGAAAAGATTCAGAGCTTTTAAATAATATGCTTACTTCACAAAAAATGTATTTAGAGGCAGAAAAGAAATTTTCTGAAAACTATAGGTATTTAGCTCACGGAATTGATTTATATAAATATCTTATTAAGCATAAGGAAAAAATTTCTGTGCTAGAAAAAATTCTTAAATCAAATGGTTTAAATAAACTTTTTGGTACGTCATATATTACATCACAAATGTATTTGAGTAACTGGAAACAAATAAATTTTGCTGAATTTCAAAAAAAATTCTCAAATTTGTTTCGCGTTCTCAATTCTAAAAAACTTTCAAAAATTGATACAACAAAACAAAAACTAAAAATTGGTTTTCTTTCTCCAGATTTCAAACAATCTCATTCGATTACATACTTTATAAAAAACCTTATTACGGATTTAAAACAGACAAAATTTGAAACTTTTGGACTTTCTCTTCTAACGACTAATCAACATGATGAAACTACAGATAAATTTTCAAATCTTTTTGATAATTGGGTTGATTTAGGTGATAAATCAGATCAAGAAATTGTTGATGCAATTCAAGATGAAAACATAGACATTCTAATCGATCTTGCCGGTTTATGGTCCTATAACAGGTTAAGTATTTTCAATACAAGAATTTGCCCACTCCAAATAAGCTGGTTAGGTTTTAACAATTCTACTGGCCTTAAAGAAGTAGATTTTATTTTGGCTGATACTAATACTGTAAAAAATGAAGAAAAAGAATATGTTACGAGGATCTATAAACTTCCTAAAATTTGGAATTCTCATTGCGGCTTTGAATATGAAAGAGTTTATAACGAATTACCTTTCAAAAAGAATAATTACATTACTTTTGGTTCTTTAAATAATTTCATGAAAATAAATGAAGAGGTTTTAGATACGTGGATAAATATTTTAAAAAAAGTTGAAAATTCAAAGATAATATTGAAATCATCTTTATATGTTTGTGAAGATGTTTTAAAGAAAAGATTCGAAAAAGAGGGCTTGATTGACTCGATCGAGATATTAAAAAAAACAAAAAGGAACGATTTTTTATCCCACATAAATCTTTATGATAAAATTGATTTGTGTTTGGATACTTTTCCGTTCAATGGAGTAACAACAACATTCGAAGCATTGTGGAAAAATGTCCCAGTAATTACAAAAGCAGGTTATAACTTTAATTCAAGGTGTGGAGAAAGTATTTTAAAAAATGCAAACATTGAAAACTTTATTGCAACTAGTAATGATGATTACATAAAAAAGGCAGTGTTTTTCTCAAATAATATTAATGAATTAGATAAAGCAAGAAAACATCTTTTTGATAAGATTAAGGATTCTCCATTATTTGATACAAAAGGATTCAGTAGCGACTTTTGCGAAGCACTTGAAAACATGCAAAAAATAAGAAACAAAAATGACAATTGAAAGAAAAATTAATGATTTAATACCTCTATTTAATAGCAAACAATACGGAAGATTAATTTTTGAAATTGAGAGCAATTTTGACGATAAAGAAACTAATAGTCAAGTTTTGTTAATTTTAGGATTGGCTAGAATGAGATCGTTAGGCCGAAAGCTAAAAGATATCTTGTTAGCAGCACAAAATTTCAAACAAGGCTATATTTTAGATAAAAAAAGTAAAATTGGATTAGAATGCTTAAGATACTATTTTTATAGTGTTAGTGAAAAAGTAGAACTAGATAATACTTTATCCCCAGCCGAATATATTGAAATAAAAAAATTTTTTTTTGAAGCAAAATCTATATTGAGTTACGACGAAAAGCTATTTCATGCAATGTCACTTTTAAGTTTTAAGGATACCAATATTGACTTTAGACAAGAAATTTTAAAAGAATTATTAGATAAAAATTGTTCCAAAGAAAAAAATTTAATCCTTTTTGAGTATATTTATAATAATAATTACAGATATAACTGGTCACAAAAGGATTTCTTTAATTTTACCGATTTAACAAAAGAAAATTTACCTCATATTGAATTGCCCAAAATTGAAGTAACTAAAAAAAAAAAAATTAAAATTGGTTTTGTTTCATCAAATATAGGTGGGAATCATTCAGTCACATATTTCATAAAAGATTTGCTAGATTATAAAAATGAGAACTTTGAAACACATATTTTTTCTGACATTGATGAAAAGAGAGAAGATGATACAACAAAAACTTTTAAGGTTAAAGTTGACTTTTTTCACAATATTTCGAACAAGAACAACAGCGAATTTGCGAGATTTGTAAGATCAATAGGTATTGATATATTAATTGATCTTAATGGATATGTGGGCAAAGGAAGAGTTGAAATTTTTAATTCTAGAGTTTGCAAATTACAAATATCTTGGCTAGGTTATAACAATACTATAGGTTTAAATCACAGCGATTATTTAATTGCAGATAAAAATCTAATATTCGAGAAAGAAAAAGACCTATATAAAGAAAAAATTATTTATCTAGATGAAATCTGGAGTTCTCATTCAGGATTAAATATTGAGAGAAAGTATAATCATTTGCCATCAGAAAATAGTGGTTACATTACACTAGGATCTTTCAACAATTTTACAAAAATTTCAGATGATACTGTTGAAGTTTGGTCAAAAATACTTAAAAAAATTAACAATAGTAAACTTATATTAAAGTCATCAGTTTCACATGCTGAAATTCATTTTAAAGAGTTATTTGAGAAGGAGGGAGTATTGAACAAAGTTGTCTTTAAAAATAGATCAAAAAACTTTGAGGACCATATTAATCTTTATAAAGATATAGATCTTTGTTTAGATACTTTTCCCTATACTGGTGTAACAACAACGTGTGAAGCTTTGTGGATGAATGTACCAGTAATAAGTTTAGCAGGTTTTAATTTTAATTCGAGATGCGGTGAAAGCATTTTAATAAATTCCAATTTGAAGGATTTGGTTGCAAAGAACAAAGATGATTATATTTCTAAAGTAGTTTCATTAGCCAATGACATAGATAAATTAAAACAAATTCGAAAATTTATTTTTGATGAAGTTTTGAAAACCAATACCTTTAATACCAAGAAATTTGCAGGCAATTTTTGGAAATCAATTCTAGACACTTATACAAATCATAAATAGACTTAAACGTTTAAAATTTATGACGATATGTGCACTATCAACTGGAATAGGAGCTTCAGGGGTTGCTATTATTCGAATATCAGGCCCCGAGACCAGTTTTCTCATCAAGTCTTTAACAAATAAGGCACTGCCAAACCCTAGAGAAGCCACCCTTCTAGAATTAAACAATATCAACAATTCTAGACCAATCGATCAAGGAATAGTTTTATGGTTTCCAGGTCCAAAAAGTTATACAGGTGAAGATATGGCAGAATTACACGTTCATGGTAGCAAAGCTGTAGTTAAAGAGCTACAAGACACAATTATAAGCACAAAAAAATGTAGATTGGCAGAACCTGGAGAATTTACAAAACTCGCATTCTTAAATGGTAAGATAAATTTACTTCAAGCAGAGGCGATAGGTGATTTAATAGCTGCAGAGACAGAAATTCAAATGGAACAAGCTCAAAATATCATAAAAGGTAAATCTTTTTTAAAATTTAATGAACTAAGAGAGAAATTAATTAAAGTTTTGTCAAAGATTGAGGCAAAGATTGACTTTCCTGATGAAGATTTACCCTCCAATGTTCTTGATGATGTTAACAAAGATGTTTCCATTATTGAAAACGAAATTAAAAAAATATTGTTAAGCTATGAAGTTGGAGAAAGAATAAGAACAGGTTATAAAATTGCAATCGTTGGTCCTCCTAACTCCGGAAAATCAACCTTGATGAATTATTTAAGCAAAAGAAATGTTTCAATAGTTTCTAACGTTGCGGGAACTACGAGAGATGTGCTGCAAACAAATTTAAACTTTTATGGTTATCCAGTAATAATTTCAGACACGGCAGGTATCAGAGAGTCAAAAGATGTAATTGAAAAAGAAGGTATTAAACTTGCTTTCAAAAAAGCAGAAGAAGCGGACCTTAGAATAGTCGTTATAGAGCCAAAAAATGTTGATTTTTATGGTTTTTTGAACGATCTGTTTAATAAAAACACAATTTTAGTTATTAACAAATCTGACCTTAGTAAATTTGATGTGAAGGATAGACTTAACAAGTATGATCCAATTTCTGTATCTTTTCTTAAAGAAAAAAACATAGATGAATTATTAGACCGAATTAAAAAAAATTTAATTAGAGATATGAAGTTTAATGACGATGTTTTTGTAACTAGAGAGAGACATAAAAATAATCTAAAAGAGTGCTTAATAAACTTGCAAAACTTTAAAGACAAAACTGAGTCTTTAGATTTTGACAAAGGTGCTGAAGATCTTAGGTTAGCACAAGTCAGTTTAGGCAAAATTGTTGGAAAAGTTGACGTAGAGACGATATTAGGTAGTATTTTCAACGATTTCTGTATCGGTAAATAAATTCAATTTTCCTTGATTTTTTTCATCTTTTTAAACAAATTCGTTGGTATTAGCCAACTTTGAGGGATTTTTTGGTTAAAACTTGTAAAATTTGTCATCAACTATAAATTCAAAGCATGAAAAATAATTTTTCATTTGATGTTGTTGTAATTGGTGGTGGTCATGCTGGCTGTGAGGCTGCAGCTGCATCCGCTCGAATGGGT
Organism: uncultured Pelagibacteraceae bacterium; assembly: GCA_902599605.1. GTDB lineage: Bacteria > Pseudomonadota > Alphaproteobacteria > Pelagibacterales > Pelagibacteraceae > Pelagibacter. Next base: position 30,248 of record CACKFV010000001.1, on the reverse strand, counting down.
GTCACAACTGCATTGTTTACGAACGACACTAGTACTATAGGCGAGATGTCTTGTAACCCTGCAATCGGTGGGCTTGGTAAAGGGCATTTAGTAAGAGAAATAGATGCTTTAGATGGTGTTATGGGAGACATAGCTGATAAATCTGGGATTCAATTTAGACTTCTAAATAGAAGCAGAGGACCAGCTGTACAAGGACTGCGAACCCAAAGTGATAGGTCTATTTATAAAAAAGAAATGCAACTAAAACTGCTAAACTATTGTAATTTAAGCATATTTTCGATGTCAATAAATCAATTTATAATTGAAAATAATGAGATAAAAGGTCTCAAAGCAGTAGATGGTACAGAAATCAAATGTTCTAAGGTAATTCTGACAACGGGTACTTTTTTAAATGGTTTGATACATATAGGTGATAAAAAAACGCCAGCGGGAAGGTATGATGAAAAACCAACGTTAGGTTTATCGGATCAGTTAAGAAAACATGATTTTAAATTAGGTAGACTAAAGACCGGAACCCCTCCAAGATTAGACGGTACAACAATTAACTATGATAATCTCGAACGACAAGATGCAGATAAAGATATCTCTTTTTTCTCTTTCTTAACTAAGAAAGTTTATAACGATCAAATCTCATGCAGTATGACTTACACAAATAAAAAAGTTCACGAGATAATTTCTGACAATTTAAAAAAGAGTGCAATGTATTCTGGAAGTATAAAGGGTGTTGGTCCTAGATATTGTCCATCTATTGAAGATAAAATTTATAAATTTAAAGATAAAACAAGACATCAAATTTTTTTAGAACCTGAAGGTCTTGCAGATAATACTGTGTACCCAAATGGTATTTCCACATCACTTCCAGAAGAGATACAGTACAAAATATGTCATAATATCAATGGTTTAGAAGATGTTAAAATTATAAGGCCTGGATATGCAATAGAATATGATTACGTTGACCCGAGAGAGCTTTTCTTAACCTTGGAGACTAAGAAGATTAAAAATTTCTATTTAGCAGGACAAATAAATGGAACGACAGGCTATGAAGAGGCCGCTGCACAAGGTTTGATTGCTGGTGCTAATGCAGCATTATCAATTCAAAATAAGGAACCATTAATTTTGGATAGATCACAAGCTTATATTGGTGTAATGATAGATGATTTAGTAACAAAAGGAGTTGCTGAGCCTTATAGAATGTTTACATCTAGAGCTGAATATCGATTAACTCTCAGATCTGATAATGCTGATCTGAGATTGACTGATATAGGGATTAGAGTCGGTTTAGTTTCAAAAGAAAGGGCTAAGGTTTTTAATGTTAAAAGCAGAAATTTAAAAAATATTTCATTAAAAATGGATAATTTGAAAATTTCACCCTCGAAGGTATCAAAATTTGGTGTAAAAATTGCAAAAGATGGTATTTTAAGGACTGCTAGCAATATATTGGCTCAAAAGGGTGTTACTATGAGTAAAATTAGGGAGATTTGGCCTGAATTAAGATTTTTATCAAAAGAGATAGATGATCAATTGGAGACCAATGCCCATTACAAGGGTTATTTAAAGAAGCAAAGTGCTGATATACTTGCTTTTAAAAGAGATGAAAATCTTAAAATCCCAGATAATATTAATTATGACAGTTTTTCTGGTTTTTCAAACGAAGTTAAGTCGAAATTCAAGGAAATAAGGCCAAAAACAATGGGTCAAGCACTCAGAATTGACGGCATAACCCCAGCGGCAGTATTTATTCTGTTGTCACATCTTAAAAGAAAGTCTATTAAGAAGATAGCTTGATAGATTCGCATAAAATTGATTACTCAAAACTAGAGACTTTGAATGTTTCACGTGAAACATTTCTTGAATTAGATGAATTTAAAGAAATGATTTTAAATGAGAACAAAAATATAAATTTAATCAGCCAACATACCGAGGGATTAGCCAGAGATAGACATATAATTGATTGTGCGCAAATTATTGATTTAATTGATGAAAATCATCTATCTTGCACTGATCTAGGTTCTGGCTCGGGTCTACCTGGCTTAGTTATAGCTATTATAAAAAAAAAACAAAAATCGAAAATGAAATTTTTTCTTTACGAAAAAAGTTTTAAGAAAAGTAATTTTTTAAAAAGAGTTATTGATAAATTTGAACTAAACGCCGAGGTAATAAATCAAAATATCTTTGATCAAAAAAAATTAAACTCTGATTTGATTGTAGCAAGGGCGTTTAAACCTTTGCCGGTTATTTTGGATTTAGTAACGAAAAACTTCGATGATTTTAAAGACATCATTTTATTTTTAGGAAAGAGTGGAAAGAGTTCAATTGAGCAAAGTTTAAAAAAATGGAATTTAGAATTTATAGAAAAAAAAAGCGTAACAGAAAAAGATTCAATCATAATTAAGATAGATAAAGTGAGTAAAAAAAAATGAAAGAAAAAATTATTTCAGTTATTAATCAAAAGGGCGGTGTTGGAAAAACGACGACCGTAATTAATTTGGCTGCAGGACTTAGTTTAAATGGAAAAAAAATACTAGTCATAGATTTGGACCCACAAGGAAATGCAACAACGGGATTAGGTTTGTCTAATTTAGCAGATACTAACAAATCAATTTATGGAGTCTTAAACGGTAAAGAGGAGATTCAAGGCTCAATTCAGAAGACTAACTTTCAAAATTTAGATATCATAACATCAAATGTAGATTTATCTGGTTTGGAGGTTGAAACCGCAGATGACCAAAATAGAGCTTATCTTTTAAAGACTAAATTAACCGCATATTTAAACAATTCTAGCCACTCATACGACTATGTCTTGATTGATTGCCCGCCTTCTTTGAGTTTATTAACCGTGATGGCTTTGGTGGCATCAGACTCATTAGTTGTGCCTTTACAGACAGAATTTTTTGCCCTTGAAGGGATAACTCAGCTTATTAAAACTATAGATCGTATTAAGGTCGGCCTTAATCCCAATTTATTTGTAAGAGGAATATTGTTAACGATGTATGACAAAAGAAACAGATTATCTGCACAAGTTGAAACAGATGCAAGAGATTATTTTAAAGAAAAAGTCTATCAAACAGTAGTTCCTAGAAATGTTCGTTTATCAGAAGCACCCTCACATGGGGTTCCTGTTTTAATATATGATAAACAATGTCCAGGAAGTAAATCTTATATTAAATTCACAGAGGAGTTTTTGGCTCAAGAATCGAGTTTCGTAACGGCAGCATGAGCAGTATTTTTAAAAATAAAAAAGGTTTAGGAAGAGGATTGTCATCTTTAATAGGGGATACAAAAACAGTTTCAAAAAACAATAAAATTTCAGTTAGTGATTTAATTAGGAATAGATATCAACCAAGAAAAACATTTGATGAAGAAAGCTTGGAGGAGTTAACTAATTCAATTAAGTCTAGAGGTATCATTCAGCCAATTATTGCGAGGCCTTCAAGTGGAAATAAATATGAGATAATAGCAGGAGAGAGAAGATGGTTGGCAGCTCAAAGAGCAGGTTTGCATGAGGTGCCAGTAGTTGTTGTTGATGCTGACGATAAAAAGGCTCTTGAGTTTGGTATTGTTGAAAATGTTCAAAGACATGACTTAAATTCAATAGAGGAAGCAGAAGGTTATAAAAGGTTGATTGATGAGTTTAGTTATGACCAAGAACAAGTTGCTAAATTTATAGGCAAAAGCAGAAGTCACATTACTAATAGTTTAAGACTTTTAACACTATCAAGTTATATAACTGATTTGATAAAAACTAATAAGATCTCCCCAGGTCACGCCAAAATTTTAGTTGGGCTTAGTAACTCAGATCAAATTGCAAAAAAAATAATTAAAAAGAACCTTTCAGTAAGACAAACGGAAAATCTTGTAAGACTTTACAAGTCTCCAAGTAAATTAATTAAAAATTCAAAGGACCCTAATATTAAAAGAATTGAGACCGATCTAATGGAAAAAATAGGTCTCAAAACCCAAATTACAAATAAGAAAAATAACAAAGGGTCTGTAACTTTTGATTATAGAGATTTAGAGCAACTAAATCGATTGATAGAAATTATTAAGAAATATTACTAATTTTTATTTGAAGTTTCATAAATTAAATTAAAAATTAGCATTAAACTAATTGAACTGTTTTTTTTTATGAAAATCTCAGTTTTATTAATATTCATTATCAAATCCTTTATTTTTGATTTTGACCAACATTCAAGTTGTTTTTTTATTATTGGTTTATCCTTCCAAAAAATTGGAGGTGTATGATTATTTATCAAACTATCGAAGCTTAAATTTTGATCATGTTTTTCGTAGAGGTTAAGTAATCTTTTTGATTTTTGTAGAAATGTTCTTAAAATTAATATTCCATCTTCAGATTTATAATTACTTTCATTGAGTATTTCAGAAGTTTTTTTTGTATTTTTTGATAGAGATGTATCTACAAGTTCATTAATACTAAAGTTTTCAGATAAATTTGTTAACTTAAATATTTCCTCTAAATTTATATTTTTTTTATCTTGTATATATATAAGAATTTTGTCCAACTCAGATTTTAAATGACCTCTGTCTCCGTTACATCGATTAACTAGAAGATTAATTGTTTCTTGTGAAATGCTTATTTTATAGTTGTAAAAAAATTTTTTAGCAATTTCCATTAAACTAAGAGAAGTGTCTTTGTAAGTTGGTATTATTATTAACTTTGTACTTTTTTCAAATAAGGTTCTTAACTTAGATTTTTTCTCTAGAGAATTTGCATTTAATATTATTTTGGTATCTGAAGAAACTCTTTCAGTTACGCTTTCAATAATTCCATAAATTTTTTCTGAACATCTATTAATAACAATTATCCTTTCTTTTTCAAAAAGAGATTGATTCAGTATCTTTTCATAAAACAACTCATTGTTATTAATGATTTGACTTTCATCAAACTTTTCAATAATTCCGCTTAATTTTTTCTTAAGGATTTCAATGATTTCGTTTTTCAAACCTTCGTTTTCACCATAAATTAAAAAAAGACTTTGTGTATCGAATTTCTTTTTATTAATTTCGAAGCTTTTAATTATCATTCTAATGTACCCAGTAAAAAGATAATATCATTTGAAATTTTATTGGACAGATTATTAATAATATTATCCTCATATTGAGCCATAGTAAATTTATCATTTTGCACATTATAACTAAATTCTTCATTAAAATTTTTAGTGGCAAGAATATTATCTATTTCATTTTTAATTTTTAAATTTACAGTGATTGATAATTTTTTCTTAGAGGGATCACCTTTATTATCTTTAAGAATTGTGTCGATTGACTCTTTATAATCAAATTCTAGCTTCACTTTTCGCACCGCTTTTTGATTTGAGAGCGACATCACCATTTGCTCAATAGCAAATGAATTTTTATTCTTATTTTTGTTTGTAATTTCTATAACTTGAAAATTGCTGCTCTTAGAATTGTAAATGGGTTTAAACCCACAACTATTTAATAAAACTGAAAAAATTATAATTAATATTAAAGATTTCATTTTACTATTAAATTTACCAGCTTATTCTTAACAATTATATGTTTAAAAATACTTCTCTTTTCTAGAAAATTCGAAATTTTTTTATCTTTTTTTATGTTTTCTAAAAGTATTTTTTCATCCAGATTTTTTTCAATTCTTATCAAAGATTTTTTTTTACCATTAATTTGTATCACTATATTTACGTGTTTATCTTCTAAGAATTCTTTTTGAGCCAAAGGCCAAGCAATTTTTTTGTCTTTTTTAATGTCTTTTAAACACTCTGATACCAAATGAGGTAAAACAGGAAACATCAATACAAGTATCTTTGAGTAATTTTCTTCTAGATCCTTAATATCCAATTTATCGATTTCTTTATTTAAAAAGTTATACGTTTCATGCAAGTAGGCTATCAAGATATTCATATTAAATTTTTCTAAGCTGAATGTGTACTTTTCAATTAATTTATTTGTATAAACAGAAAGATTAACATTTTCATTTTTTCTCTCTTTATTTTTAATCTGTTGAATAATTTTTTTATGTAATATCCAAAATTTTTGCACAAATTTATAAGCTGCTATCATTCCCTGATCTGACCACTGCACATCTTTTTCAGGTGGACTATCAGATAGAATAAAAAATCTAACAGCGTCGGCACCGTATTGATCTATAATCTTTTCGGGATCGATAATATTTTTCTTTGATTTTGACATTGACTCAGATGCCCCAATAATAATTTTCTTCTTATCCTTTATTTTAAAATAGTCTTTTCCGTTCTCAGAAAAAACTTCATCTGGACTCAACCAATTGTTATTTTCATCTTTATAAGTTTCATGACATACCATGCCTTGGGTAAATAAACCTTTGAATGGTTCTGTTGAAATAAAATTCTTTTTTTCGAAACTTAAAGCTTGCATAAAAAATCTTGAATATAATAAATGTAAAATTGCATGCTCTACACCACCTATATATTGATCAACTGGCATCCAGTATTTTATATCATCTTCATTAAAACCATATTTGGTATTTTCCGGTGAACAAAATCTTAAGAAATACCAAGAAGAGTCAACAAAAGTATCAAGCGTATCAGTTTCTAGAGTATATTTTTTTCCATCGATTATAATTTCCTGCCACTCTTTTTGATGATCTAAAGGGTTACCTTTTGTATTAAGATTTATTTTTTCTGGAAGTTTAATTGGAAGCATATTTTTTGGAACTTTATAAACATTCCCATCTTTATCGTATGCAATAGGTATAGGGCATCCCCAATATCTTTGACGGGATATACCCCAATCTTTTAATCTAAAGTTAATTTTTTTTTTTCCTAATTTTTTTTCTTTTAAATAATTAATACTTTTTTCGATAGCTTCTCCAGGTGTTTTAAGACCATCTAAAAAGGATGAATTTATCATAAAGCCTTCCTCAATAAAGGCTTCATCTTTAACTTGAAAATCATTACCCTTATCCTTTGGTCTGACAACAGTTTTAATATTTAATTTGTATTTTTTTGCAAATTCAAAATCACGCTGATCATGAGCCGGGCATCCAAAAACAGCTCCAAAACCATAATCCATTAGTACAAAATTAGCAAAATAAACCGGAACTTTTATTTTTGGATCTAAAGGATTTAAAGCTTTAAGATTTGTTTTAAAACCAATCTTTTCAGCTTGAGCAATGGATTCTTCTGTTGTCCCAGTTTTTGAACACTCATTTTTAAATTTTTGAAATTCTAAATTGTTTTCAAAATGTTTAGACAAAGGATGATCCACAGATAGAGCTAAAAAAGAAAAACCAAATAAAGTATCAGGTCTTGTGGTAAAACATTTAATATATTCCACTGGAAGATTCCCCTCAATTTTAAAATCAATTTCACAACCAAATGATTTTCCAATCCAATTCTTTTGCATGGTTTTTACTTTATTTGGCCATTCTGGCAAATCTTCTAAACCATCAAGTAATTGTTCAGAAAATTTGGAAATATTAAAGAACCATTGATTTAATTTTTTTCTCTCTACCTGTGCACCAGATCTCCATCCTTTACCATCTATGACCTGTTCATTAGCAAGAACTGTCTGATCTACAGGATCCCAATTGACATAATTTTCCTTTCGATAAACTAAACCTTTGTCGTATAATTCTAAAAAAAATTGTTGTTGGTGCTTATAATAGCTTGGAGAACAAGTGGATATTTCTCTGTCCCAGTCTATGGAAAGACCTAATCTTTTAAGTTGTTTTTTCATTGTAGATATATTCTTTTCTGTCCATTCTTTTGGATCTAAATTATTCTCTCTTGCAGCATTTTCAGCTGGCATACCAAAAGAGTCCCACCCCATGGGATGAAGAACATTAAAATCTTGTAATTTTTTAAATCTAGCTAAGACATCTCCGATCGTATAATTTCTTACGTGCCCCATGTGAATTTTTCCAGACGGGTAGGGGAACATCTCTAAACAATAAAACTTTTTTTTGCCTTTTTCGTAATTGGATTTAAAAGTTTTGTTAGTGTCCCAAAACTTTTGCCATTTTTCCTCTGTTGATTTGAAGTTATATCTATCCACTTAAAGAAATTAATTTTTTTTAATTATCCCCTTAGCTTTATTTTTTCCCTTTGTTTCTTTATATTTTTTGAAGTCGTCTTTTTCAAATAAAGCTGCTTTTTTTAATATAGCGAGTTTTAATTCACCTTCGAGTTTTGATTTAATCTTTTTAGTTTTACAATTATTTTGAATGCAAGATTTTTCAAAAACTAATACTTTTATAGCATCAGCTCTAATTTCATTTGACATAAATCTTACTGTTAATTTTAATTCTCTGTTTGTGTTTTCAGTATTATTTTCAGCTGAAAACCATTCAGTAATTATTATTCCACCTGAATAACTTGCATTTGTTAATGGAACAAAATCAAGAACATCTACTGCACCTCTCCATAGTGGATTTGAAGACGCAAAATCAAAGTCCCCTCCTCGCGTTGCCCCTTTACCAAATCTAAAGCCTCTACCTTCTTGTATATTTTTCCTAACTCTTTCATCGACGTTTACAGGATTATCTTTGATGTCAGATCTTTTGTAAATACCACACGAATTAAGGAAAAATGTTGTAAAAATTATTAGTGTAAATATTTTAGTAAGATTTGTTCTCATGAAAATTATAGATACCAGAAAATATCAATTATCTCATAATTAATTAAAATAGGGCTAAATAAAGTGACATAAATATCACATATAATAAAAAAATGCACTATTTTTGCAAAAATTTAAGTGTTTACTAGGGTTTCTGGTAAAAAACCTCTGTTCATATGAATACAACAGTAAAAAAGGAGTACTTTATGAATAATATCAAAAAAATAGGACTTACAGCATTAGCAGGTTCGCTAGTGTCTTTAGGTTCTGCAGGCGCAGGCGAACTGTCTGTTTCTGGTGCCATTAATACTACTCTAAAATTTGGTGTACAAAAGATAGAGAATACTACTGGCAGATCAATTGGTACTGACCGAGACGTAACATTCTCAGGTGGTGGTGAATTAGATAACGGTACAACGTTTTCTGTAAGCACAACTACTAATGACGATCTTGGAGTATCAAACTCAATAACAACAATCACAACGCCATCATTGGGTTCATTTACATTGGGAGCAAGTACTGGTTCTGCATCATACGCGTATGATGAAGAAGTTCCAGTTGCTTACGAACAAGTATCTGACGTTGCAACAACTGCAGCAAACATAGCTGGTAACTTTATGGATAACAACGGTGTTATGTACACACCTCCAGCAATGGAGTTTATGGGTGCAGGCATCCAAGCTCATCTTGGTTACGTATTACAAGCTTCAGATGACACAGTTGGAGATGGTGCACAACCTGACTACAGTGAGACATACGGTAAAGGTTACGAAGCAGGTGTAACAATTACTTATGATGCTCTTAAAGTTGGTGTCTACGGTGCAGAAAGAGAAAATAAAACTCCAAATGCATCAACTGGTCAACAAATCACTGACGAGTTCAACGGTGTATGGTACGCTACGTACTCATTCGGTCCAGTATCGATTGGTTACTCAGAGTCATACCTAGACGGTGGTGTAACAGCTAACCTAGAGAACCCAACTGCTTCTAAAGCAGAGAGAACAGCTGGTGGTATCTTTACAGGTGAGCAAATGTCAATTGCGTTCAACGTAAATGACAATTTGTCAATCTCGTACACATCTTCAGATGAAACTTACGACTCTCAGGATGATGCTGCAACAGCAACAACTAATGACGATGACGTAACTGAAACGATTGATGCGATACAGATAGCTTACTCAATGGGTGGTATGTCAGTTAAAGCATACAACATGGAAGTAAGTAATCCAGATCAGGACGACAACGCAGCTGATGAAAGCATAACTGAAATTGCATTAGGATTTGCATTCTAATTTAATTTAGTTTTTAAAATTAAAACGGCCCAGTATTTATACTTGGGCCGTTTTTTTTTATCCAAGATATTGCCGCTACACCATTAGGAGTGCATATTTTAGATCTTTTGAGAGTTTTTTGGTTAATTCCACCAAGTAAAACAATTTTTCTTTTTGTCATTTTTTTTAATAAATTTGTTTTTATAACATCGAGAAATTTTTTATTTTTGTCATTTTTAAAAATAGGACTTAAAAAAATACGTGAACAGCACTGTTTTTCCTTTATTTTGAGTTCGATTGCGTTGTGTGCAGAACCTATTATTTCAAGATTTTTTTTTGCTATATTTCGGAATCTTAGTTGTTTGTGAAATGAGGGGATATATAAACCGTCGAAGTTATACTTAATTGCGTCTTTTAAATTATTAGAAATATAAACTTTCCTTCTATTCATTTTACAATGAATAACTAATTTTCTCAATTCATTAGGGTTATTCTTTTTATGATAATTTCTATATATTAATGAAATTTGAGAAGATAATTTTTCAATTTCATTTTTGTTGAATTCATCTATAAAATAATAATACTTAATATTCATATGGAGAATGTAGTAAAAAATTTTGATTTAGTAAAAGAGGAAATAAGCAACTTTAAAAATGCTAATATTGTTGCTGTATCAAAAACATTCCCAATTAGTCACATATTGCCTTTAATAAATCATGGTCATCAACATTTTGGAGAAAATAAGGTTCAAGAAGCTCAAGAAAAATGGACATCAATAAAGATAGATTTTCCACAATTAAAATTACATTTAATTGGTAAATTACAAACTAATAAAGTTAAGTTCGCCTTACCTTTATTTGATTATATTCATTCATTAGACAGCATTAAACTTGCAGAAAAAATATCTTTAGAACAAGAAAAGAAGAACTTTAAACCAAAAATTTTTATTCAAATAAACTTAGGTAAAGAAAATCAAAAATCAGGCATTGATGAAAATGACCTAGAAAATTTCTATCAAAAATGTGTGACTGAATATAAATTAAACATCATAGGTATTATGTGTTTACCTCCGTTTGATGAAGATCCAATTCCTTTTTTTAAAAAGATGCAAAATTTATCAGAAAGTTTGAATTTAAAAGAAATTAGTATGGGAATGTCTAATGATTATATGGATGCGTTAAGGTTTAAGGCAACATATATAAGAGTTGGATCTAAAATTTTTGGAAGCAGAACACCCTCTGCACAGAATCAAATTACTTAGATGATTTACTCTAGCCCCATCACCTAGACTCTTGATTAGAGGTTTGATAAATATAAGTTTATGAAAAAAAAACCTGTTAAATTATTAGAACCATCTCAGCAACAATTAAATCTTCTCCTTAAGTATTATCAAACTAAACAATACGACAATGCTGAAAAAATAGCAGTATCCATCACTGAAGAGTTTCCTAAACATCAATTTTCTTGGAAAGTTCTTGCCGCTACACTCAAACAAAATGGAAAGATAAGTGAGTCCTTAGTTGCTGGTCAGAAATCTGTACAACTAAATCCACAGGATGCCGAAGCCCAATTCAATTTGGGTATCGCAATGCAAGAACTGGGAAGATTAGACGAAGCTGAAGAGAGCTACAAAAAAGCAATAACTCTGAAGCCAGACTTTATAGTAGCACACAGCAATTTAGGTGTAGTGCTTAAAGAACTGGGAAAATTAGATGAGGCTGCAGCAAGCTACAAAAAAGCAATAACTCTGAAGCCAGACTTTATAGTAGCACACAGCAATTTAGGTGTAGTGCTTAAAGAACTGGGAAAATTAGATGAGGCTGAGATAAGCTTGAGACAAGCAATAAAATTAAAACCTGACTATAAAGCCTATAATAACTTAGGTATCGTAATGGAAGAACTAGGAAGATTAGACGAAGCTGAAGAGAGTTACAAAAAAGCAATAACACTGAAGCCAGACTTTAAAGAAGCTATTAATAATAGATGGCTACTGTTGTTTAATCAAAAAAAATTCGAAGATGCATTATTAGATGCTGACTTATATGTTTCCAAAGGTTCGAGACAACTTGATTTAACAACATTATATGCACTAGGTCGAATTGATGAAATTTATAAAAGACTTGAAGTTAGATCTAAAATTGATAGTGAAAATATTTCTATTGCTGCTTTTGCTTCATTTATATCTGAAGTAGAGAAAAAGGATACTGCGTATAATTTTTGTCCTAATCCTATAGATTTTATACATCATGCTAATTTATCGACTCATATAAATGATTCTAATAATTATATTGCTGAATTGATTAATGAACTAGATAGTGTAAAAAAAATTTGGCAGCCATCCAAAAAAACTACTGTTGGCGGATTTCAAACGCTAACTGGGGTTAATTTATTTAAAAGTCCATCAGGTAAAATAAAACAACTCAAGTCAATTATTATTAATGAACTAGATGTATATTATAAAAAATATAATCAAAAGTCTTGTACATATATAAAAAAATGGCCATCTCAAAATCATCTTAATGCATGGTATGTTGTTTTAAAAAAACAAGGATATCAAAATCCACATATCCACCCTGGCGGATGGTTGAGTGGTGTGATTTATTTAAAAGTTGTTCCATCCTTGGATAAGAATGAAGGAGCAATTGAATTCAGTTTAAATGGTGAATATTATTCAAATGATAATTCCTCAAAACTAATTCATCAACCAAAGCTAGGAGATATAGTTTTTTTCCCATCTTCACTTCATCATAGAACTATACCTTTCTCAACAAATACCGATAGAATTATAGTTTCTTTTGATTTAAAGCCGAAGCAGTTCTAACTAGGTTATTTTTATCTTTGAATTCCTTTTTATTATTTTTAGTAATATTTCAAGATCACTTAAACTTAAAGTTATGCACCCTCTAGTAGGTTTATAATTATTTGTTACGTGAATAAAAATAGCGCTCCCTTTATTTTTGATTATTCTTTGAGTGTTGTAATTGATTACAATGATAATGTCATAAATTCTATCTTTCCTGTATAACTTTTCTGCTTTAATTTTTTTATTTAATTTAATTTCTTTATTATAATTAATATTGTTGGGATCATCACACCAACCCATTTGTTTATGAATTTTAATAGTCTTTAATCGTGTGCTAAGTTTAGCTACCCTATCATTTCTGTAATAAATTGGTCCTAATGTAAATGTTCCTTTTGGAGTACAGTTATCTCCCTCCAATTTATTCTTTCTTAGACCATTTTTACCAATAGAGCATTTAAATTGAAACTCATCACAAATTAAGGTGTCTTTATTTTTTAGCTTAATTATCATAAGTTCTAAAATATATGGTAAATCAAAAATTATATATAATTAATTTATCAAGTTTTTACGATATCTTAGACGAACTTAAAGAACATATTGGTTATGAAATATCAAAATTTAATAGCAAAGAAATTTTTTTTGATAAATATAATAGCAAAAATATTTCTTTAGAAAATTCTATTTTAATTGTAAATGAGAAAGAATACAATTTTTTTGCTAAAAGTATAAAGGAAGATCAAATCATTAAATTTAAAACACCAGTTAATATTTTCAAATTTGTTGAAAATTTAAACGTAAGATTTATTCAGAAAAAATATCAAGATCAATCAAACATAAATGTTAAAGATTTTTTTTTGAATATCAATTCAAGAGAGCTTAAAAAAGATAAATTGACTTTGAAACTAACCGAGCGAGAGACCGACATGATATTGTACTTAAATAATTCAAAAAAACCAGTCAATGTTGAAACATTGGAAAAGGAAATTTGGCAACATTCTTCTGATCTTGAAACTCACACAGTTGAAACTCATATTTATAGACTTAGAAAAAAAATAAAAGCGGAGTTTGGAAATGATGAATTAATAAAAAGTGATAAAGATGGATATACTATTTAATGAAAAAGAAAAACTTAATTGCAAAAGATTTATTTTCAAAGAAATACAAGCCAAGGGTTATTAAACCAAAAAAAGGAAAAGGAAGTTTTAAGAGAAGAAAAAAGTAATTAAATTCGTGCACCAATTTGTTGAATTACTTTTGATGACATCTCAGTACCCTTTTCTAGGCATTCTTTCTGAGACATATTGTTAACATGACCATGTAGAAAACCTGCAGCAAATAAATCACCAGCACCTGTAAGATCTACTATTTTCAAATTTTTTTTAATCCCACATTCTGTTATTTCATTTCCATTAATAGATATGGCCCCTTTTTCGCCTCTTGTTATCACTAATAGCTTTTTTAATTCTTTTGCAAAATTAATTACTTCATCAAAATCTTTTGTATCAATTAAAGACATAATCTCTTGTTCATTAGCAAAAGTTATATCTAGTTTACTTTTTACTAATTCCAGAAAATGAGGTTTGTGTCTGTCTACACAAAATTGATCTGATAATGACATAGCAACTTTATTTGCGTTATTTATTGCTTTATCAAATGCTTTTTTTGGATCTCCTTCATCCCAAAGATATCCTTCTAAAAAAATAATTTCACTTTTTTTAATAGCATTCGCATCAACATCGTTTTCATTTATTTTTCCAGCTGTTCCAAGGAATGTACACATAGTTCTCTCAGAGTCTGGAGTAACTAATATTAAACATGTACCTGTTGGTAATTCTTCTTTCTTTTTAGAATAAAAATATTTTACATTTTCTGTCTTAAGACCTTCCTCATATTTTCCTCCCAGATCATCATCATTAACTTTACCGATAAATCCAACATCATTTCCTAATTGTGATAATCCAACAATTGAATTGGCCACTGATCCACCAGAAACAGTTTTTTCAATTTTTAGGTTTGAGAGCAATTGTTTGAATTCATTTTCATCAAAAATTAATTTCATGGTGCTTTTTGTAAGATTATTTTTTTTGATAAATTCATCATCAACTTTACAAATAACATCGACAATTGCGTTTCCAATTCCCAAGATTTTCATTTTATGCTTTCTTTGTTTTGACCGGTCTTTTTCTATTAGGATAACAAGATGTACAAATTTTACAAGTTATTCCATAGCAGTCTCTTGCTTTGCAAAACTCTCTTCCGTAATAGATTATTTGCAAGTGAAGCTTGTTCCAGTACTTTTTAGGAAATAGTTTTTTAAGATCTTCCTCTGTTTGAACTACATTTTTACCATTGGTAAGCCCCCATCTCTGCGCCAATCTATGTATATGCGTATCTATTGGAAAAGCAGGATGACCAAAACCTTGGGACATAACTACACTTGCTGTTTTATGACCAACACCCGGAAGTTCTTCTAATTGCTCAAAAGTTTTAGGGACTTGCCCTCCATATTTTTCCGTTAATATTTTTGATAAATTAAAAATACTTTTAGCTTTAATCCTGAAAATACCAATTTTTTTGATCAATTTTTCTATCTTTTTTCTACCAAGTTTAACGAAGTGATTTGGTTTGTAATATTTTGGGTAAATATCTTTTGTGACATTGTTCACATTAACATCTGTACATTGAGCAGAAAGCAAAACTGAAATTAAAAGTGTAAATACATTTCTACTATGTAGAGGAACTGAAATTTTTGGATATGTCTTATTTAAAATTTTAAGAACTATTTTAGCTCTTTTTTTCTTTTCAGCTTCTATGAGCCTCATTTAAAATTTAAAACATTTCTCATTGAGTAAAGTCCTGGTTTTTTAGACATAAGCCATTTAGCAGCCGTTAGAGCCCCTTCTGAATATAAAGCTCTATCAAATGCCTCATGGTTTAAGGTTATAATTTCTTTACCACTTGAAAACTTTACCTCATGTTCACCAACAGTTTCACCTTTTCTTATTGAATTAAAATTAATTTTTTTACCGTAAGGAAATGTTTTCTTATTAAAGTATTTATTACCAATCATTTTATAAAAATCCTTTTTTTTCCCAACCGCTATACCTTTGCCCAGCATTAAAGCAGTACCTGATGGATGATCTTTTTTGTGTTTGTGATGCACTTCATAAACCTTACTCAAAAAATTGTTGCCCAAAGAACTTGACGCAATCTCAGTTAGATACATTAAAAGATTAATCCCGAGACTCATATTTCCTGCTTTTAAAATTGGAATTTTTCTAGAGTATTTTTTTATTAATTGTTCTTCTTTTTTAGTAAATCCAGTAGTACCAATCACCACCTTTTTTTTTAATTTTGATGCTATTTTTAAAACCTGGAAAGTACATTTTGGTGCTGTAAAATCGATAATGATATTTGCTTTTTTAAAAGCACTTTCATTATTTAATTCGAGTTTGATCCCATAAATTTTTCTTTCAATTTTTCTATTTTCAGTAAGAGTAACAAGTTTAAATTTTCTATCTAATTTTGAGGATTTAATAATTTGTTGACCCATTCGGCCGAGGCAACCAGTTACAGCTAATTTAATTTTATTCATGCAAAAACTAAATATGAAAGTATCACAACAACTAAAACAATAATACCCCAAATAGACAAGTTTTTAAAAAGTTGTTTTTTTTCAGAATTACTTCTTAAAAAATTTGGTAATACTAAAATTAAAACCGCAATTAATGCTATAGCTGGTACTATTTGTTCAAGACCCATTATTTAGTTTTTCCAAAAATTTTTAGCTTTTTCGAAGAATTTTTTTATACTAGGGTTTGACTTTTCATTCTCAATTTGTCTAAATTTTTCTAGCAACTCTTTTTGTTCCTTATTAAGAGATATTGGTACCTCAGTATTTAGCTGAACATAAAGGTCACCATATCCACTCCCTCTTATATAGGGCATTCCTTTACCTTTAAGTCTTAATTGTTTTCCGCTTTGTGTACCTGCTGGTATTTTTATTTTAGCTTTTCCTCCATCGATAGTAGGAATTTCAATTGTTGTCCCCAAAGCTGCATCTGCAATTGATATAGGACATTCAAAGTATAGATTTTCATCTGATCTTTTGAAAAGATCATGTGAATAAACATTTATAAATAGATAGAGATCTCCGCTACCTGCACCTCTAGAACCAGCTTCACCTTTACCTGCTAATCTTATTCTTGTGCCATCATCAACACCTTTTGGAATTGTAACAGATAACCTTTTCGAAGCCTGTTTTTTTCCTTGGCCACTACAACTTGAACATGGATTTGTGATTTGTTCTCCAGATCCAGAGCACTGTGGACAGGTTTGTTGGACAGTAAAAAAACCCTGGCTTGATCTAACTTGACCATGACCATTGCACATTGAGCAGGAACTTGCGTTGTGACCTGGCTTTGATCCACTTCCTTTACAAGTGTCACATTTTTCTGACGTGGAAAATTTTATATCTTGTTTCTTACCAGTATATGCTTCATTTAAAGAGATAGATAAATCATATCTTAAATCTGAACCACGATTGTTTGATTTTCTTGTCCTTCTACCACCTCCAAAACCTTCACCAAAAAAATCCTCAAAAATATCTGAAAAGTGGCTTGAAAAATCAAAATTGCTAAATCCTCCTCTTCCACCACCACCATTTTCAAAAGCAGCGTGTCCAAAATTATCGTAGTTTTGTTTTCTCTCAGTATTAGATAACACGTGATAAGCTTCTGAAGCTTCTTTAAATTTTTCCTCTGAAGCTTTGTCACCTTTGTTTTTATCTGGGTGATATTTTACTGCAAGTTTCCTGTAAGCAGTTTTTATTTGTTCAGGTGAGGCTGATTTATTTATACCTAAGACGTCGTAATAATCTCTTTTTGTCATAATAAATAAGACAAATAGTTGCTATCTTAGGCGCTTTTCTCTTTATTTTCGTCTTTTACTTCTTCAAAGTCTGCATCAACAACGTTGTCGTCTTTTTTTCCTTCTTGTTTTTGGTCTTTAGCATTTTCAGCTGGTTTTGCACTTTGTTGAGATTTGTAAATAGCTTCTCCAAGTTTCATAGAAGCTTGTACTAAATCCTGAGTTTTCTTTTTAATAGCTTCAACATCAGTTCCTTTCAAAGCATTTCTTAAATCTGCAGCTGCTGTCTCAATAGCTTTTTTATCAGCTTCAGAAACCTTAGAACCATGTTCTTTTAAATTTTTTTCAGTTGAATGAACAAGAGTATCCGCTTGATTTCTTGCATCAACAGCCTCTCTTTTTTTCTTATCTTCTTCTTTATTTGCTTCAGCATCTTTAACCATTTTGCTAATCTCTTCATCGCTTAAGCCTCCAGAAGCTTGAATTTGAATTTTTTGTTCTTTACCAGTTCCTTTATCTTTTGCTGAGACGTTTACTATACCGTTAGCGTCTATATCAAAAGTTACCTCAATTTGAGGAACTCCTCTTGGTGCTGGAGCAATTCCAACCAGCTCAAAGTTTCCTAAAATTTTATTATCAGAAGCCATTTCTCTTTCACCTTGGAGAACTCTTATTGATACAGCTGGTTGATTATCTTCAGCTGTAGAAAATACTTGGCTCTTCTTTGTAGGAATGGTTGTATTCTTATCAATCAGTTTTGTTGATACACCACCTAAAGTTTCGATTCCTAAAGAAAGAGGTGTAACATCTAATAACAACACATCTTTTACATCACCTTGAAGTACACCAGCTTGAATTGCAGCACCCATAGCAACTACTTCATCAGGGTTAACAGATTTATTCGGTTCTTTACCAAAGAAGTTTTTAACTTCTTCAATTATTTTTGGCATTCTTGTCATACCTCCAACAAGAACTATCTCATCAATTTCACTTGCTGATAAACCAGCATCCTTAAGAGCAGTTTGACATGGAGGCATTGTTCTTTTAATTAAATCTTCAACCAAAGCCTCTAGTTTTGCTCTTGTCATCTTTAAGTTTATGTGTTTTGGACCAGTTTTATCAGCTGTAATAAACGGAAGATTTATCTCAGTTTGTGCTGCAGAAGACAATTCTATTTTAGCTTTTTCTGCTGCTTCTTTTAATCTTTGTAATGCAAGCTTATCAGATTTTAAATCAATCCCATTATCTTTCTTAAATTCAGAAAGCAAGTACTCTACTATAGTGTTATCAAAATCTTCTCCACCTAAAAAAGTATCACCATTCGTTGACTTAACTTCAAATACACCATCGCCTAATTCCAAAATCGATACATCAAATGTTCCGCCACCTAGGTCATAAACAGCGATCTTTTTGTTTGCTTTTTTATCTAAACCATATGCTAAAGACGCAGCTGTTGGTTCATTAATAATTCTTAAAACCTCTAAACCTGCAATTTTACCAGCATCCTTAGTAGCTTGTCTTTGAGCATCATTAAAATATGCCGGCACAGTAATTACTGCTTTAGTAACTTCTTGACCTAAATATTTTTCTGCAGTTTCTTTCATTTTCTGTAAAACAAACGCTGATATTTGAGATGGTGAATATTTTTTTCCTTTAGCTTCTATCCAAGCGTCACCTTTTTCTGAGTTAATTATCTTAAAAGGAGATGTTTCAATATCTTTTTTAACTGATGGGTCAGAAAAGTTTCTTCCAATTAACCTTTTAACAGCAAAAATTGTGTTTTCAGGGTTTGTAACAGCCTGTCTTTTTGCTGGCTGTCCAATGAGCTTCTCATCATTCTCTGTAAAAGCTACTACCGAAGGAGTAGTTCTTGCACCTTCTGCATTTTCTAAAACCTTTGCCTGTGTACCCTCCATTATGGAGACACACGAGTTTGTAGTTCCTAAATCTATTCCTATTACTTTGCTCATAATTTTTTATATTTAAAACTCATATATGTGCTATTTCTTAATCTACAAGTTCCCATATCTTATTTTTTTGGCTCTTTTTCCTCGGTTTTCTGTGGTTTTTTCGATACCCCAACCAATGATGGTCTTAAAAGTCTATCTTTCAACATAAATCCTTTTTGTATTTCCTGCACAATTGTTCCAGGCTCTTTACTGTCGTCTTCAATCTCCATCATTGCTTGATGTTTATTTGGGTCAAGCTTCTCATTAACTGAAATTACGGGCACAATATTATTCTTCTTAAAAATTGTCAGTGTATCATTTAAAATAATTTCTATGTGGTCCATAATCTTCTTCTTTGAATTTTCATCTAAATTTTGATCATTATTTATTGATTGTTTTGATCTTTCAAGATTGTCTAAAAGATTTAATGCATCTCTCGCAAAAACCATCCCACCATAATCAAATGCTTCATCTTTTTCTTTTTCAAATCTTCTACGTTGATTTTCTAATTCTGCAAAAGATCTTGTAAGTTTATCTTCTAATTCAACTATTTTTTCCTCGGGGGTTGTTTCTTTTTTTTCAGCTTCAGTCTTCTTATCATTAGACTTGTCATTATTTTCTTTATTTATATCTTCTTTGTTTTCTTCGATAGTGTTTTTTTCTTCAGCCATTTAAGGTTATATGGTAAGAAATTTGGCATTTACTAGATGAAAAATAAAAAAATTTCTAAAATATTGATAGGTACAAATAACCAAGGAAAACTAAGAGAAATTACCAATTTATTACCCAAAAATATAAAAATTTATTCAACTAAAAATTTTAATCTCAAAAGTCCTAGAGAAACTGGCAAAACTTTTAAATCTAATGCTCTCATAAAAGCAAAATTTTTTTCTCAAAAAACAAATCTTGTATGTTTATCAGATGACTCAGGTTTAGAAATTGATCTTCTTAAAAAAAAACCAGGAATTTATTCAGCCCGATGGGGGGGGAAAGGAAGTGACTTTAATAAAGCAATGCAAAGAGTCTATAAAGAATTAGACAGGAAAGATAAAGAATGGAGAGAAAAAAAAATTTCAGCAAGATTTATTTGTGCTCTAGTTATTTATTGGCCAAATAGAAAAAAAATTTACTCTGTAGGAAAAATAAGTGGAAAAATATCCAAAACAAAAAAAGGGAGAAATGGATTTGGATATGACCCTATCTTTATTCCTAATGGTTATAAAAAGACTTTTGCCGAAATGAATAAAAGTTATAAATATAAAATTGACCACAGGGCTCGAGCTTTCAAGAAAATTAAAAGATTTTTTTAAATTTATTATTTTCTACTTTGTAAAAATTTAAAACATGTTTTATACGTTTGTCCTCTATTTCAAATAAACCAATTTTACCCTTAAAGGTATTCTTTTGATCAAAAACTTTATTATTTAATTGAAAGTTGTTTACTTTAGAAAGATAAAAAATTAGTCCAACCAAATCAAAACCTAATAACGAGATTTGGTTTGGTTCAGATGAATACTTCTTTAGATATTCCTGTTTAAATTCGTCAAAATTTTTTTTATTTATTGAGGGAAAATAAAGATTCTGAGAACTATCTTCGTTAAGTAAAGACTCATCAAACCATTGGTTTAATGTAATAAAATATGTTTTTTGTGGAGTGACATCTGTATATATTAAAGAGGTAGTTATACTTTTAAGTGTTTCATCGAAAGCAGAAATTATCACGGAGTCGAAATTGACTTTTCCAAGGGTGTCCTTTTTTTCTAAATTTTCTATTATTTTTTCTTTATTAAACTCATCTGACTCTTCCACCCTTTTTATTTCGTCTGCTAAATTTTGTTTTCTTCTATCGTATTTAGTAATTTTTTCTATTCTCTTTGTTAACAAAGTTGGATCAGATTCATAAAAATATTTTTTTTTTAATTTTATATTGGTTGAAGATAAGCCATTTTCAATTTCATCCCTAAAGAGATCTTCAGGAATTAAACAAATTGTTTTGTTTAATCCTTCCATTTTTTGAAATTTTTCAATTGCCTCAAGTTGTGATAATGCATTTACACCAACAGAAATAATATTGTTACCTTTTTTTTCAAGTTTATTTGTAAAAGATAAAAAAATTGCATCACTTAGTTTAGATAAATCCTTAATATTTTTTTCAAAAATTGGGCCAATAAAAATTCTTACACCATTATCGTAAAGTTCTTTAGCAGCTTTAAAGTTTTGTTCAGGATCATCGAAATTGTTTTTAGGTAAAATTACTATTTTAGAGCTGTCAATTTTATTTACAGCCATACTTACAGATCTTAAAACTGAGCTTCCAATATTTTTATTCTCGCCACTCAAAGGTAATAGTAATCCTATCTTTATTTTCTCTGATGCCGATGCTGAAATTGTTGTTACTATTAATATACCTAGGATAGATATTAAAAAATTAATTTTATTTTTCATTTCAGTATTAAATATTATATTCTTTTAAAACAATGAAGTCTAAAACTCAAAAACTTAAAAAGGGACTTTACATAGTTTCTACACCAATAGGTAATTTAAAAGACATAACTTTTAGAGCAATAGATATACTAAAGAAATCAGATATAATTTTATGTGAAGATACAAGGAATTCAAAAAAACTACTAAGTCATTACGACATAAAGTCAAAGTTAGTATCATATCATAAATTTAATGAGAAAAAAATTTCTTCGGAAATAGTTTCTGAAATTCAAAAATATAATATCATATCTCTTATTTCAGATGCCGGTACTCCAGTTATTTCAGATCCAGGCAAAATACTTATTAAAGAATGTGTGTTAAAAAATATACCAATTATTCCAATTCCAGGAGTTTCTTCAGTTACTGCAACAGCATCCATAAGTGGTTTTTCAGAAAAATTTTTTTTCTTTGGTTTTTTGTCCGAAAAACCATCATCTTTAAAAAAAGAACTTGAGATGTTAAGTAAAATTGATTGTTCGATTATTTTGTTTTCATCTCCAAGAAAATTTCTTAAAAATTTAGAAAAATTTCAAGAGTATTTAAATGATAGAGAACTAGTAATTTGTAGAGAAATGACAAAACTACATGAAGAGTTTATTAGATTAAAAGTAAGCGATTTGAAAAAAATTGATTTAAATATTAAGGGCGAATTAACAGCTATCTTTTCTGAGAAAAAAAATTTAATTAACAATTTTAATTATCTTTCCGAATCTGATAAGAAAATAATTAATAAAATGTTATCGAAAAAAACAATTAAAGATATTGTTCATTATTTTAAAGATAGAAATATTCCAAAACGTATAATTTACAATTATTGCCTTGAAAAAAAAAATGAAAATTAAGTTTTTAATTATATTGTTAATATTTTTAAATTCTTGTGTAGGAACAGGTACAAGCGGGCTATTTGGAACTGGTGTATCAGTAGCGGTCGATCCTAGGTCAATTGGAACTCAGATAGATGATACTATAATGCAAAAAAATTTATCAACTAGACTTACTTTAGAAAACAAAAAGTATTTTTTAGCTGTAAAATCAAAAGTTCTTGATGGAAGAATATTTATAACAGGTAAAGTTGAAAATCCAGAGGATAAATTAAAAATTACCAAAATAGCTTGGGAAACAGAGGGAGTAAGATCTGTAAGAAATGATATTAAAATTAAAGAAGAATTTAATTTTAAACAGTCAGCCAAGGATCTTTTAATTACCTCTCAATTGAGATCAGCCATGATGTTTAACAAAGAAATTAAATCAAGAAATTATCAAATAGATACATATAAGAAACGAGTCTACATTTATGGTATCGCTGAAACCCAAGATGAACTCAAACTTGTTGTTGATGAAGCTAATTCAATTTTAGATGTTGAAAAGGTTGTTGCAAGTATCCTGTTAATGGATGATTTAAGAATTCAAAAGAATTAATTTTTTTTGTTATAATCAATTACACCAGCTGAGTATGCAGCAACAGATGCTAAGTTTAAAATTTCTGAAGTTGAACTTCTAAGTGGAGCTATCTCTATTGCTTGGCCCAATCCTATAAGAAGTGGACCAATTACTTTTGCTCTACTCATTGATTTCATTGTTTTAAATGATATCGCTGCACTGTGCTGGCTTGGCATTATCAAAACATTTGCGTTACCCACGATTTCTGAAAATGGATATAATTCTTTATAAGTTTCCTCTAAAGCGACATCGGGTTGCATTTCGCCATCAAATTTAAAATCAACTTTTCTCTCCTTTAAAATTTGCACTGCATCACTTATTCGTTTTGTTCTATCTGTTGCAGGCTGACCAAAAGTTGAGTGGGATAAAAAGGCGACCTTTGGATCAAAACCAAATAATCTCACTACCCTTGCTGTTGAAATTGCCATTTCTGCCAATTGATTTGCATCTGGATACTCAATTACGGAGGTATCACAGACAAATATTGTTTTACCTCTGTTAATTATCATGTTTAGACCAAACATTATTTCGCCTGGCCTTGGATCTACAACTTTTGTAATTTTCTCTAATGATGAAGAATAACGTCTGGTATTTCCAGTTACCATTGCATCTGCATCTCCACAAGAAACCATACAAGCCCCCCATATAACTCTGTCATTTCTGATTAATTTGTCACAATCTCTCTCTAATAAACCCTCTTTTCTTTGAAGTTTTTCAAATAAAAATTTTACATATCTCTCTCTTAATTCTTTATCGGTTGAGTTGATTATTTTAATATCAAGCTTTTCTTCATAACCAATTTCATATAATTTTTTTTTTACTATATCTTCTTTAGCAATTAAGATTGGCTCACCAAGTCCATTATTTTTAAATGCTATTGCTGCTTTTAAATTATTTTCATCTTCTCCATCTGCGAACACCACTCTTTTTTGATTTTTTTTAATTTGGGAGTTTATTCCCTGAATTACCGCCACTGATGGATCTAATCTGTTTTTGAGTTGTTCAGCATAAATATCGAAATCTTCAATATTTTTTCTTGCAACACCTGTTTTGATTGCCGCTTTTGCAACTGCAACCGGAATTACACTTATTAATCTAGGATCGAAAGTTGAAGGAATTATATAATCCCTCCCGTAATGAGGCCTGTCCCCACCCATTGCAGCCACCACTTCATCTGGCACTCTTTCTCTTGCTAATGTAGCAATAGCTTTTACAGCAGCGACTTTCATTTCTTCATTTATTGTTTTAGCTCTAACATCTAGAGCTCCTCTAAAGATATACGGAAAACCAATTAAATTATTTACTTGATTTGGATAGTCTGATCTTCCTGTAGCTATGATGGCATCATCTCGCACATCTTCAACGTCCTCAGGAATGATTTCAGGATCTGGGTTTGCACATGCAAATACAATTGGATTCTTAGACATTTTTTTAACCATCTCTTTTTTTAAGACCCCAGCTTGAGAAAGACCTAAGAATACATCTGCCTCATTAATTGCGTCATTTAAAGTTCTATTTTTTGTTTTGATAGCAAATTTCTTTTTCCATTCATTTAAATCATCTCTTTCAGAATGAATAACCCCCTTTGAATCGAGCATTGTGATATTTTCATCTTTTACACCTGTATTTATAAAAAGATTTGCACAAGCCATTGCAGATGCACCTGCACCATTAATGACCACTTTTACATCCTTAATATTTTTTTTTGCAATATCACAAGCATTAATAAGTGCCGCACTTGTGATTATAGCTGTACCATGTTGATCGTCATGGAATACAGGAATATCTAATAATTTTTTTAATTCGTTCTCTATTATAAAACACTCAGGTGCTTTAATGTCTTCAAGATTAATTCCACCAAAGCTTTTTGAAATATTTTTTACAGAGTTAATAATTTCTTTTGTATCTGAAGAATCTATTTCAATGTCAATGGAATCTATGTCTGCAAATCTTTTAAATAAAACAGCCTTTCCTTCCATAACTGGTTTTGAAGCAATTGCACCCAAATTTCCAAGACCTAAAATTGCTGAGCCATTACTTATTACAGCAACAAGATTACCTTTAGTAGTATAGTCATATGCGAGGTCAGGATTTTTTGAAATCGCTTTTACTGGAGCAGCAACTCCAGGTGAATATGCTAAGGCCAAGTCTCTTTTTGAAGTCATCGGTTTAGAGGAAATAATCTCAATCTTGCCAGATTTATTAGTATTATGAAAATCTAATGCTTCTTTATCTGAGTAATGTTCAATTTTATTTTTTTTCATTTTGATTATTTATGTATACAAATGAGCCAATAATAAGACTAATATGATTTATGAATATAATTAAGTCAACTGGGACTTTTAGTTTTTATACCATAATTAGCAGAATATCTGGGTACGTTAGAGACATTCTCATTGCAATATTTCTTGGTTCTGGCCCTATTGCTGATGCTTTTTTTGTTGCATTTAGAATTCCAAATACGTTTAGGAGAATCTTTGGAGAAGGTTCCTTCAATGCATCTTTTGTGCCAAGTTACGCAAAAGAGTTAACAAAATCCAAAAAAAATTCTGAAAGCTTTGCAAATAAAGTTTTTAGTTTATTAACTTTTTCACTGCTTGGACTTGTGATTCTCGTAGAATTATTTATGCCTTTATTTGTATCACTTATAGCGCCAGGTTTTAAATCAGACCCTGAAAAATTTATAATAGCAACTGACTTAACAAGGATTACATTTCCTTTTATATTGTTTATAAGTTTAGCATCTTTTTTTTCAGCAATTCTAAACTCACATAATAAATTTGCAGCTGCTTCAGCTGCTCCAATAATACTAAATATAGTTTTAATAATTATATTATTATGCGCCAAATACCTTGATGATCATCTTGTGATTTATATGTCCTATGGCGTATCAATAGCTGGACTCATTCAAATGATCTTCCTTATTTTAGTTTTAAAAAAAATTTATAAGCCTCAGTTTAAAGTAAATTTAAATATTGATAATAAAACAAAAAGTTTTTTTAAAAAACTTTTACCTAGTATTTTTTCTTCGGGAGTAACTCAAATTAATATTTTAATTGGAACTATCATTGCCTCATTTCAGGCTGGGGCTGTATCATATTTATATTACGCTGACCGAATTTATCAAATTAATCTTGCCATTGCAGGTATAGCAATAGGAACTGTCATACTTCCAAAACTGTCCTCTTATATTGCTCAAAAAAAAAAGAAGGATATTGATTTGATACAAAATAAGTCATTGGAACTTTCGCTTTTTTTAAGTCTTCCTGCGATGGCAGGTCTATTAATTGCTTCAGAAGAAATCGTTTCATCGTTATTTGGATATGGATCTTTTAACAAAGAAGGTGTGGAAAATTCTGCAAAAGCATTGTTTTATTTTGCTTTAGGTTTACCTGCATTTTCACTCATTAAAATTCTCTCAAATTTTATTTTTGCTAGAGACAATACAAAGATACCGTTTTATTTCTCGTTAATATCAGTTATAATTAACGCTTCAATAAGTATTTATTATTTTAGAGATTTTGGCTTTATAATAATTCCAATTGCAACATCTATTTCATCCTGGATTAACGCTTTATTATTATATTATTATTTAAATCATAAGAAATTTTTTAAAGTAAGTTTAAGTTTGATATTTCAATTTTTCAAAATAAGTTTTTCAGTTTTATTAATGGCTTTATTCCTTTTTAGCTCAATTAATTTTTTTAGTGTTCAATTAGAATATAATAGTGATTTTAAAGTTATTTATCTTTTTTTATTAGTAATTTCATCTGCGATTATTTATTTTGCTATATCCTTACTTACTAAAGCTTTCAAATTAAGTGATATTAAAATAAGATATTAAGATGTCACAAAAAAATATATTTTCGGGAGTTCAGCCTACAGGCAATCTTCATTTAGGAAATTATATTGGTGCAATTAAAAATTTTGTTAAACTACAATCAGAAAATGACTCTAAATGTATTTATTGTGTTGTCGATTTACATGCAATTACTACAAAACAAGACCCCCAAAAATTAAAAGACAATATCCTTGAGACGACCGCAGTTTTTTTAGCAAGCGGAATTGATCCAAGCAAAAGTATAATTTTTAATCAATCTATGGTACCTGCTCATTCAGAGGGAACATGGATACTGAGTTGTATTGCAAGAATGGGTTGGTTAAACAGGATGACCCAGTTCAAAGAAAAAGCAGGCAAAGATAAAGAGAAAGCAAGTGTGGGATTATATATTTACCCAATTTTAATGGCAGCTGATATTCTTTTGTATGATGCAACTCATGTTCCTGTAGGAGAAGATCAAAAACAACATTTAGAACTCACAAGAGATATTGCTCAAAAATTTAATACAGATTTTAAAGTACAAGATTTTTTTAAAATACCAGATCCCCTGATACAAGAAAAATTCTCTCGTATTATGAGTCTTAAAGATGCAAAAAATAAAATGAGCAAATCAGACCCATCTGATGCTAGTCGTATAAATCTCACTGACACAAAAGAACAAATCCATAATAAAATTAAAAAAGCAAAAACTGATACGAAATCATTTCCTGCAAATGAAAAAGATTTGAATAAAAGACCAGAAATTCAAAATTTGATAGGTATATATTCAAGTTTAAAATCTCAAAAAATTACAGAAACAATAAATGAATTTCAGGGAAAAAATTTTTCAAATTTTAAAGAAAAACTATCAGAGGTTGTGATAGAAAATATTTCACCTATTTCAAAAGAGATATCAAAATTAAAATCAGATAAGGGTCATATTCTTCAAGTTTTAAAAGATGGAAGTGAAAAAGCTGAAGTAATTGCTTCAGAAAA
This sequence comes from uncultured Pelagibacteraceae bacterium, assembly GCA_902599605.1. GTDB lineage: Bacteria > Pseudomonadota > Alphaproteobacteria > Pelagibacterales > Pelagibacteraceae > Pelagibacter. The sequence continues at coordinate 2,024 of CACKFV010000001.1, read as the reverse complement.
AGTAAAAAAAATTAAAGAAATTATTGGCTTTTAAAAATTTTTTACTTTAAAAAACATCTTCAATTACTATATTAATTTAATGTTTATACAGACACAACAAACTCCAAATCCCAATTCTTTAAAATTTCTCACTGAAAAAAAGGTTTCATTAGTTGGCCCTATTGAATTCAAAAATAAAAGTGAGACATCTGTCAGCCTTATTAAAAATATTTTATCAATAAATGGGGTAACTGGAATTTTCCTATCTGATTATTATTTATCAGTTAATAAAAACGAAAATTCTAAATGGGAAGATCTTAAACACATAATAATTTCGTACATCAATGATTTTTATGACCAAGGTAACGAATGTATAATTTCAGAAAAAATATCTGAAAATTCAGATGAACTATCAAGTGTAAAAAATACAATTATCAAAATACTTGAAACCAAGGTCAGACCTGCAGTCGCTAGAGATGGGGGTGATATAAAATTTAAAGATTTTAAAGATGGGAAAGTAATAGTGGAGTTACAAGGAAGTTGCTCTGGTTGTCCAAGCTCTACACTAACGCTTAAAAAAGGTGTTCAAAATCTCTTATGTCATTATGTTCCTGAAGTGAAGGAAGTTGAAGCAATATGAAAAAAGATTTATTTTCAGGTTTATCAAAGAAAAATTTTGATTTAAAAAAATTTAAAGAATTAAAAAGAATTTTATCAAAACAAGGTATCGTAATAAAAAGAAAACCTTTTTCGAGTATAAATTTTAGATTTGACGAGTTTAAGTCATTATATCTTACTGGAATAGCCTCTTTCTTAATAGTAATGTTTTCTTTCATAATTCCATTGTCAGTCGATATTGATAAACAAATAGCAAGTAATGATGACTCTAAAATAAATAATTCAAAAAAAGTTTTTGAAAAAGTTTTAAGTGGTGAAAGTATTGATGATAAAGAAAAAGTTGATGAAGGTCTTGATTTATCAAACATTTTAGAGGATGTATTCAAGTTTGATGAATTGCCAGAGGATACAGTACGATTAAGCGCTTCTACAATTGAGCAATTGTTTAAAGATACCAACTATTCTTTATCTGAAGTTAGACGCACTAAAAAAGTTAAACCCATAAGACTATCATTGCTGCCCAATGAAATGAAATCAATCGAGAACTCAGGAAAAAGAAAAAACTTGTTTATAAAAATTATATTGCCGCTAGTTCTTGAGGAAAATAATAGGATTATTATTGATAGAAAAAAGCTGTTTACAATTTTAAATAAAAATAAAAATTCAAAAGATGAAATTAAGTGGTTAAATCAAAAATTTAAGCAATATGGAGTTGTAAACAAAGATCTTGCAACTTTAAAAGTTAGAATGGACATAATACCTGTATCTCTTGCAATTGCTCAAGCGGCTAAAGAGACTGGTTGGGGAACGTCAAGATTTGCCATTGAGGGTAATGCACTGTTTGGCCAATGGACTTGGTCAGGAGAAGGTATTAAACCAGCTGGAGCTGATACAAATGCAACTTATAAAGTTATGAAGTTTAATGTGCTTAAAGCATCAGTCAGAGCTTACCAAAGAAATTTAAATACACATTCAAGTTATAAAAAATTTAGATTTATAAGAGCGCAATTAAGAGATGATAACAAAAAATTGGATAGTTTGAAACTCGCGGAATATTTAGATAATTATGCTCAAACAGGAACCGAATATACAAAAGTTTTAAAACAAATCATCCAACAAAATCAATTAAAAGATTTTGATGAAGTTAAACTACTTCCTCTTAGTGTAAAATATAAAAATATTATTTAGGAATTTGAACCGTAAATTGGTGACCAAACCACTTCCATTTACCATTTTCATTTAAAGAACAATTCAATCTTCCCCTTCTAAAAGTGAATTTTTCTCTAAAAGAAATTTTCATAACATTATTTTCATTAACTGAAATATTAGGATTACCCCAATTATCACCTTCATTAGAAAAACAATTTATATTCTTTATATTTTTTTGATTATCAAAAAATTCAATTTCAACTGATGGAGGATTATTA